>NZ_FUYT01000021.1:0-63894 GCF_900167995.1 Luteibacter sp. 22Crub2.1 | reverse complement strand
CGACCACCAACCCACCTCGGTACACCAAAGAGACGGCGGGGGTGACCCTCGAGGCCGGTAGCCGCAGGCGAGGGCTTCGACTGGACAAGGCCGCGAAGCGGGGCCGGTCAGGCTCAACCGGCCAATTCGCCCTGAGCGAAAAACGCCGTCACATCCGACAGCTCACGCGTACGCGGCATCGGCGGCAAGCTGGCGAGGAAAAGTCGGCCGTAGCCCTTCGTGCTGAGGCGCGGATCGCAAAGCACCAGAACGCCGCGATCGTTCACGTCGCGGATCAACCGCCCCGCGCCCTGCTTCAGCGCGATCACCGCCGTCGGCACCTGCCAGCCCATGAACGGATTGATGCCCGCTTCCTCGAGCGCCTCGAGTCGAGCCTGCAGGACGGGATCGTCCGGCATCGCGAACGGCAGCTTGTCGATGACCACGACGCTCAATGCTTCGCCGGCCACGTCCACGCCTTCCCAGAAGCTTGCCGCGCCGAGCAGTACGCCACGACCGCTGGCGCGGAATTCTTCCAGCAGGCGATGGCGCGGCGCGCTGCCCTGCACGAACAGCGGCCAGGGCACGCGCCCTTCCAGCAACTCGGCGGCGCGCCGCAGGGCGCGGTGCGAGGTGAACAACAGGAACGCGCGGCCGTCCGACGCGTCCAGCACGGGACGGATCGCCGCGATCACCTTGTCGGTGAAGTCGCGCGCGGAGGGATCCGGCAGATCCTTCGGCAGATAGGCCAGCGCCTGGCGCTTGTAATCGAAGGGACTCTCGACGTGCAGCGTCTGCGGATCCTCGATGCCCAGCTGGCGGGCGAAATGACCGAAGTCGCCCGCGATCGACAGCGTCGCCGAGGTGTGGATCCACGCGGCATCCGTCGCCATGCGCATCGCGCGCAGCGGCGAAGCGAGGTCCAGCGGCGTCGCGTGCAACGCGAAGCCGCGCGGGAAGGTTTCGTACCAGCGCACGTCGCTGGCCGAGTGTTCCTCCGCGATGCGGTCGAGCCGCAGGCTGAGCATCTGCGCGCGTTCGAAGGCATTGGCCAGGCCGCGCGAGCGCTCCCCCAGCGAACCGAGCAGATCGGAAAGCGCGGCCATGACATCGCGCAATTCGGTCAGCAGATCGTGGACGGTGCTGTCGCGATCCAGGGCGCCGAAAGGCCCCTTCGGCGGCAGCGAGTCCATGGCAAGGCGCAGCCTCCTGACCAGGTCCTGCACCACTTCGACCGGTTCCAGCAGCTGACTGGTCGCGCCGGTGACCCCCTGCGCTTCGGCCAGCGCGTCGTGGGCCAGGTCGGTCATCTGCCGTGCGCTGACGCTTTGCGAGAAGAACTGGCCGGCCAGTTCGGGGATCTGGTGCGCCTCGTCGAGAATGAAGGCGTCGGCACCGGGCAGGATTTCACCGAAGCCTTCCTGCTTCAGCGCCAGATCGGCCATCAGCAGGTGATGGTTGACCACCACGATGTCGGCTTCCATCGCATCGCGGCGGGCTTTCACCACATGGCAGTCGTCGAAGAACGCACACTCCGCGCCAAGGCAGTTTTCCGGCGTGGAGGTGACCCGCGGCCAGACCGGCGAATCTTCCGGGATATCGACCATCTCCATACGATCGCCACGGCGGGTGCGGGCCGACCAGGCACGGATCGCCGAGAGCTGGGAGGCCAGCTGCCGGTCCGGGTTGCCCTCGCGGACGGACTGGTCGAGCCGGTACAGGCACAGATAGTTGGCCCGGCCTTTCAGCAGGCTGGTTCTGGCCCGGCTGCCCAGCACGGCGTGCACGCGCGGCAGATCGCGGAAGAACAGCTGGTCCTGCAGCGCCTTGGTGCCGGTGGAAACGATCACCTTGCGCCCCGACATCAAGGCGGGAACGAGGTAGGCGAACGTTTTGCCGGTGCCGGTGCCGGCCTCGGCGATCAGGATGTCGCGCTCGGCGATGGCTTCGGCCACGGCCTCCGCCATGCGCTGCTGGGCCTCGCGCGGGGCGAATCCCGGTACTTCACGGGCGAAAGGCCCTTCGGCGCCGAGGATCGCGGCCACTTCAGGTTCAGTCATCCGGCAAGTATCGCCTACAATGGCCGTCTTTTCGTCTTCCAAAGAGCGCCCCTTCACGGCGCGATCCGAGAGCCCACGCATGGACAAGAGTTTCGAGCCCAGCCAGATCGAGTCGAAGTGGTACGCCCAGTGGGAGGCCAATGGCTATTTCAAGCCGTCGGGCAAGGGCACGCCGTACACGATCATGCTGCCGCCGCCCAACGTCACGGGCACCCTGCACATGGGCCATGCCTTCCAGCACACCATCATGGACACGCTGGTGCGCTACCACCGCATGCGTGGCTTCGACACGCTGTGGCAGCTGGGTACCGACCATGCGGGCATCGCCACCGAGATGGTGGTCACCCGCCAGCTCAATGCCGAAGGCAAGCAGCGCGCGGATTTCGACCGCGAGTCGTTCATCGCCCGCATCTGGGAGTGGAAGGCCGAATCCGGCGACATCATCGGCCGCCAGATGCGCCGCCTGGGCGTCTCGGGCGACTGGTCGCGCGAGCGTTTCACCATGGACGAGGGCATGTCCGAGGCTGTGATCGAGACCTTCGTCCGCCTGTCGGAAGAAGGCCTGATCTACCGTGGCCAGAAGCTGGTCAACTGGGATCCGGTGCTGAAGACCGCGATTTCCGACCTCGAAGTGGTCAGCGAGGAAGAAGACGGTTCGATGTGGTCGATCCGCTACCCGCTGGCCGACGGCTCGGGTGAACTGATCGTCGCCACCACGCGTCCGGAGACGATGCTGGGCGACGTGGCCGTGGCCGTGCATCCGGAAGACGAGCGCTACGCGCATCTCATCGGCAAGTTGCTCAGCCTGCCGCTGTCCGACCGGCAGATTCCGATCATCGCCGACGACTACGTCGAGAAGGACTTCGGCACCGGTTGCGTGAAGATCACCCCGGCGCACGACTTCAACGACTATGCCATCGGGCTGCGCCACAACCTGCCGATGATCAACATCCTCACCGACGAGGCGAGGATCAACGACGCCGCGCCGGAGAAGTATCGCGGACTGGACCGCTATGTCGCGCGCAAGGCGGTGCTCGACGATCTCGAAGCGGCCGAGCTGCTGGTCGAGACGAAGAAGCACAAGCTGCAGGTGCCGCGCGGCGATCGCAGCGGCCAGGTCATCGAGCCGTATCTCACGTGGCAGTGGTTCGTGAAGATGGACACGCTGGCGGCGCGCGGCCTCGAACTGGTCGAGCACGGCCACGTGAAGTTCGTGCCCGAGAACTGGATCAGCACGTACCGCCACTGGCTCGGCAACATCCAGGACTGGTGCATCAGCCGCCAGCTGACCTGGGGCCATCGCATCCCGGCGTGGTACACCGACAACGGCAGCGTGATCGTCGCGCGCGACGAGGCTGAAGCCTCCGCCAAGGCGGTTGCGCAGGGCTACGAGGGTGCACTGCGCCGCGACGACGACGTGCTGGAGACCTGGTTCTCGTCGGGCCTGTGGAGCCACTCCACGCTGGGCTGGCCGAACCCGGAGCGCCAGGCCGAACTCGGTTTCGACCGTTACCTGCCGTCGAGCGTGCTGGTCACCGGCTTCGACATCATCTTCTTCTGGGTCGCCCGCATGATCATGCTGACCGACCATTTCACGGGCGAAGTCCCGTTCAAGGACGTCTACGTCACGGGCCTGATCCGCGACAAGGACGGCCAGAAGATGTCCAAGTCCAAGGGCAACGTACTCGATCCGCTCGACATCATCGACGGCATCAGCCTCGACGACCTGCTGGCCAAGCGCACGCGCGGCCTGATGCAGCCGAAGATGGCGGAGAAGATCGAGAAGTCGACGCGCAAGGAATTCGGCGACGGCATTCCCGCGTTCGGTGCGGATGCGCTGCGCTTCACCTTCGCCTCGCTGGCGACGCACGGTCGCGACATCAAGTTCGACCTGGAGCGTGCCGGCGGCTACAAGGCCTTCGTCAACAAGCTCTGGAACGCGTCGCGCTTCGTGCTGATGAACCTCGGCGAAGAAGCGCGCATCGCACCGGTCAAGCCCACGACCGAAGCCGAACGCTGGATCCTCACCCGCCTGCGCGACACGCTGGGCACGGTCAAGGAACAGCTCGCGGCCTATCGCTTCGACCTCGCGTCGCAGGCGCTGTACGAGTTCACCTGGAACGAGTTCTGCGACTGGTTCCTCGAGTTGTCCAAGCCCGCATTGAACGGCAACGACGAAGCCGCCATCGCATCCACCCGCTACACCCTGGTGCACGTTCTGGAGACGCTGCTGCGTGCGCTGCATCCGCTGATTCCCTTCGTCACCGAAGAAATCTGGCAGAACGTGCGCCCGCTGCTTGGCATCGACGGCGAAACGATCATGCTGCGCCCCTACCCGGAAGCCGCGGACGTCGAAGGCGACGACGACGCGACCGCCGAGGTCGAATGGGTCAAGGACGTGCTGACCGGCGTGCGTCGTATCCGCGCCGAGATGAACATCGCGCCGGGCAAAGTCATTCCGCTGCTGTTCGCCGACGGCGACGCGGCCGATCGTGCACGTGCGGCCAAGTTCGCCGCGCAGATCGCGTTCCTCGGCCGCGTCGAAACGCCGGTCTGGGTCGAAGGCGAAGAGCCTGCCGCCGCTGCCGCCGTGATCGGTGGCATGCGAGCGTTGATTCCGCTGGAGGGGCTGATCGACGTCGGCGCCGAGAAGGCACGCCTCGCGAAGGAAATCGCCCGCATCGAGGGTGAAGTGCGCAAATGCGAAGGCAAGCTGAGCAACGCCAACTTCGTCGCCAACGCACCGGCTGAAGTGGTCGAGCAGGAGCGCCAGCGCATTGCTGACTGGACGCGCCAGGCGGATGCGATGCGCGAGCAGGCGAAAAAGCTGGGCGCGTAGCGCCCAGCTGGGTAGGAGCGCGCCCTGCGCGCGAAAAGCCTACAAGGCGGTGATGGGGTGCCGCTTCAGCGGGGTGCCGCTTCATCGCTTCGTTGGCTTTTCGCGCGCGGGGCGCGCTCCTACATGGGACGTCACCGATAAAAAAACCCGCCATCAGGCGGGTTTCTTCTTTTACATGTCGTGTTTGTTCACTTCAAACCCGGCTTTCTTGTATTCCGTCCACCGCGCCCGTGACCCCTCGCGCTCGGCGGGATCCGCCGCCACGACTTCCAGCACGCGGTCGAAGTGCCCCGGGGCGCAGACATCGCGCAGGTTGATCACCATCGGCCGGTCCGCGGCCTCGACGCCCGGCGGCACGATCAGCACCGCCGTGTTGGCGTCGTCGTCATCCCCCGCGAGCTGATGGGGGATGAAGGCATCCTCGTCGAAAGCCCAGAGGTATTCGTCGATCGCCTCAGCCTGTTCGAAGTCCCGCGTGAGGATCAGGGTCGGCTGCTGGGCGCCGAACGCGCGCTTGGCGAGTTCGCAGACCAGCAGCAGGGGATCCTCGCGGAAGCGCGGCTTGTCGATCAGGTAGAAGTCGGCGCGCGGCATCGTGGCGGGATCAGCCGGCCGACGCGACGCGGTCGAGCAGCCACTGGGTCAGCAGCGGCACGGGACGGCCGGTGGCCATGCCCTTGCGGCCTTCGTCCCACGCGGTGCCGGCGATGTCGAGGTGCGCCCAGCGACGGCCTTCGGTGAAGCGCGCCAGGAAGCAGCCCGCCGTGATCGCGCCGGCGTACTTGCCGCCGATGTTCGCCACGTCGGCGAAGCCCGACTCGAGCTGGCTCTGGTAATCGTCCCAGAGCGGCAGGCGCCAGGCGCGGTCGAGGGTGGACTCACCCGCGGCGAGCAGCTCGGCCGAGAGCGACTCGTCCTTGGTCATCAGGCCGCTGGCATGCTTGCCCAGCGCGACGACGCAGGCGCCGGTGAGGGTGGCGGCATCGATCATGGTATGCGGGTCGAAGCGCTTGCCGGTGTAGGTCAACGCGTCGCAGAGGATCAGGCGACCCTCGGCATCCGTGTTGAGCACTTCGATGGTGATGCCGGCGAGGCTGGTCAGCACGTCGCCCGGGCGATAGCTGTCACCGTCCGGCATGTTTTCGACGGCCGGGACGACGCAGACGAGGTTGACCGCGAGCTTGAGCTTCACGGCGGCGACAAAGGCGCCGAGCACGCCGGCGGCGCCGCCCATGTCGAACTTCATTTCTTCCATGCCCGGACCCGGCTTGAGGCTGATGCCACCGGTGTCGAAGGTGATGCCCTTGCCGACGAAGGCGTACGGCTTGTCGCCGTCCTTGCCGCCGTTCCACTGCAGGATGATCAGGCGAGGCTGATTGGCCGAGCCGCGGGCAACGGCCAGCAGCGAGCCGAAGCCTTCGCGTTCCATATCGGCCCGGTCGAGGGCCTCGAAGGTGACGCCTTCATGAGCCTCGGCGAACGCCCTGGCCTGATCCGCGATGTAGACCGGGTTGCAGATGTTGGGCGGCAGGTTGGCCAGCTCCTTGGCGTAGCGAACGCCTTCGGCGATCGCGCGGGCTTCGGCCAGGCCGTTCTCGCCATCGGCCGGACCGACCAGGTTCACCGTGCCGAGCTCCGGCAGCGCCTTGTCGCGCGGCTTGACGGTGGCGGTATAGCGGTAGGCGGCATGGTCGGTGGCCAGGGCGGCGACACGGACGCGCCAGGCGGCGTCGCGACCCGGCACGTCGATTTCGGGCAGCCAGCTGGTGGCCTCGGTGACCGGCAGGCGACCGACGGCGCGGGCGGCTTCCAGGGTGACGCGCTGGTAGCGGGCGGCGTCGAACGTCTTCTGGGCGCCCAGGCCCACCACCAGCACGCGGGCGGCGGCGACACCGGCCGGGTGCAGCAGCGTGACGAGGTTGCCGACCTTGCCGGTGATGTCGCCAGCCTCGACCAGGCGTTTGATGGCGCCCTGACCGGCGGTGTCGATCCGCGCCGCGGCGCTGGTCAGGACACCGTTCTCGTAGACACCGACGACCGCGACCGGGGTGGCGGTCGATTCGGGAGCGCTGGAACCGAGGCTGAACTGAACTGACATATCTGATGGTCCTGCAAAAGCCCGCCGGGGCCCGGACAGGCTAGACTTGTGGTTTGCCGGCCAGGACTGACGCGGCACGAACCGCCAATTCTACCAAATGCTCAGCATCCTCGACCGCTATTTCCTGCGCGAACTTGCCTACGGTGTCATTGCGACGGCCGTGGTCCTGCTCGTCATCTTCTCCGGCGGCGCCTTTGCCAACGTCCTGCAGAAGGTCGCCAACGGCAGCATCCAGCCCTCCGTCATGTTCGAGGTGCTCGGCCTGCAGATGGTGGACCTGCTCTCCACGCTGCTGCCGATGTCCGCCTTCCTGGGCACCCTGATAGCCCTGGGGCGCATGTACCGCGAGAGCGAGATGCACGTCCTGGCCTCGTCCGGCATGGGTCCGCGCGGCATGCTGCGCCCGGTCACCCTGCTGGCGGTCGTCGCCACCATCGTGGTCGGCCTGGTCTCGCTCTGGCTGGGGCCGCTGTCGGCACGCACCGCCGACCAGGTCATCGCGGCGGCGAACAAGTCCGTGATCGCCGCCGGCCTCGACGCCGGCCGCTTCACCGAACTGCCCGGCAAGGGCGGCATCATCTTCGTCGACACCCTGAGCCGTGACGGCACGGTACTGGGCAAGACCTTCCTGGCCACCGACCGCACCGACAGCGACGGCAACCCGCAGGTCCGTGTGGTCAGCGCCAAGAGCGGCCGCATGTACCAGGAGAGCGACGGCCAGAACCGTTTCCTCGCCCTGTACGACGGCTGGCAGTTCGAGGTGCCGCTGGCGGCCGACAACTGGCGCCGCATGAAGTACGAGCGTAACGACGCCTCGCTGTCGTCCATCGTCGACGACGACGAGGACACCGATCCCGCTCACGAATCCACCATGTCGCAGCTGATCAAGGCGGGCACGCCGGACGCCCTCGGCGAGATCGTCTCCCGCTTCGCCGCGCCGGTCAGCACCCTCGTCCTGATGATGATGGTGCTGCCGATGTCGAAGCAGGCCCCGCGCGACGCCCGCTACGGCCGCCTGCTGATCGCCGTGCTCACTTACTTCCTCTATGTCATCTGGCAGCTGATCGCCCGCGCCCAGATCATCAAGGGCCACCTGCACACCTCCGTGCCCGTGTGGATCCTGCACCTGGTCGTATTCGGTGTGGCCGCCTGGTACTTCTGGAAGCAGAACACGCCGCGTCGCGTTAAGGGAGCCGCGTAATGGCCACCCTCACCGTCAAGCGCGCCGACCGCCTGATCGCCATGAGCGTGCTCGGCACGCTGCTGCTGGTCTGGCTGGTACTGGCGGGTTTCGATTCGCTGCTGCAGTTCGTGCGCCAGCTGGGCAACATCGGCAAGAACGGCTTCTCGCTGTACGACGCCATCGCCTACATCATGCTGACGCTGCCGCGCCGGCTGTATCAGATGTTCAGCAATGCCGCGCTGATCGGCGGCCTGCTCGGCCTGGGCGGACTGGCCGCCACCGGCGAGCTGACCGCCCTCCGCGCGGCAGGCATGTCCAAGCTGCGTATCGCGGGATCGGCGGCGGGCGTCATCGCCGTGCTGACTCTCGCCGTCGTGGTGATGGGCGAAACCGCCGCCCCCTACGGCGACCAGCATGCGCAGGCCATCCAGGTACGCATGCGCTCGAGCAATCTCGGCTCGACCAGCAGCGGCCTGTGGGCGCGCGACGGCGGCAGGATCATCAACGCCAAGTCGGCCATCGCCGTGCAGGACGGTGACCGCACCACCGTGAAACTCGTCGACGTGCGCGTCTACAGCTTCACGCCGGACGGGCAGCTGTCGGTCTTCTCGCATGGCGATAGCGCCACGCATGACGGCAACAAGTGGATCATGAGCAAGGTCCGCACGACGACGCTCGACGACCAGGGTACGCACTCGACCAACCAGGACACGCAGACCTGGGCCTCGCGCCTGAATCCGCATGTGCTGGAGCAGTCGGTGATCCACCCCGAGTATCTGTCCATGGCCGATCTGCGGCGCAACATCCGCTACCTCGACAACAACGGCCAGAACTCGGGCGTGTACGCCGTCGCGTTCTGGGGTCGCGCGCTGTTCGCCCTCAACACGCTGGTGCTGGTGTTGTGCGCCATGCCGTTCGCCTTCGGCTCGCTGCGTTCCGGTGGCCTCGGCAAGCGCCTCTTCATCGGCATCATCCTGGCGATCGGCTGGTACTTCCTGCAGGGTGCGATGGTCAACTTCGGCACCGTCTACGGCATGCCGCCGCTGCTGGCCAACCTGTTACCGACGACGCTGCTGGTCGCAGGCGCCCTCGCCTACTTCAGACGCTTCGGCTAGCGAACCACACCTCAGGACGCCGCCGCGAGCGGCGTCCTGCACACACGCTCGAGCACGGCGTCCATCTCATCGCCACTCATGGGTTTGCGTAGCAGCGCGTCCATGCCCGCCTCGCGTATCGCGCTGACCTCATCCCCCGCCGAACGTGCCGTCACGGCGACGATCGGCAGGCTCGCCATCGCCTCGATACGGCGGACCATCCGGGCGATCTGAAAGCCATCGACCAGCGGGAGGTCGAGATCGAGCAGAAGGACGTCGTAGCGTCCGGCCGACAATTCGCTCATCGCGGCGAGGCCATCGCTCACCGCGGCGACCAGATGGCCGCGCGCCCGGAGCAGGTTCGCGATCACTTCCGAAACCACGGGGTCGTCCTCGACGAGCAGCACGCGCCATCCGCCCGGCGTGCCAACCGACGAAGGCGCGGGCATGCAGGTGTGACCCGCACAGGCGCACGGCTGCATCGGCAGGCTCACCGTGAAACGGGTGCCGCAGCCCGGTTCGCTCGCCACCTCGATCGATCCATCCATCAGCGCGACCAGCTCCTGGCAGATGGCGAGGCCGAGTCCCGATCCTTCCGCGCGCCGCGGGGAGGCACCCTGCTCGAACCGGGAATACAGCCGGGCGCGAAGTTCAGCCGACATGCCCGGCCCGGTGTCGGACACCGTCATGATGAGCGAGCCGGCGCATGCGGACAGCACGACGGATACCCCACCCGCTTCCGTGAACTTCACCGCGTTGTTCACCAGATTCTGCAGTACCTGACGCAGGCGGACCGCGTCGCCGCGCAGCGTCGCGGGCACGGCGGCGTCCACACTGACGGTCAGTGCGAGTCCTTTCTCACGCGCTCTCGTCGCGGCGAGGGCCACCACCTCGTCCGCGACCGATCGCATGGACACGCAGTCCGACTCGAGCACCAGTCGCCGCGATTCGATGCGGGCGATGTCGAGCGCATCGTTGACCAGACGCAACAACGTGTCGCCCGAGCGCCGCACCGCATCGACATAGCCGCGCTGCGCGTCATCGAGCGGCGTACGCGCCAGCAGCTCGGCCATGCCGAGCACGCCGGTCATGGGAGTGCGTATTTCATGACCCAGGGTCGCCATGAATTCCGTCTTCGCCGCGCTCGCCTCCTCGGCCATGCGTCGCTGATGTTCGGCAAGCCGCATGCGCATCGCCTGACGCACACGCCTCCGGGTCCCGCGCAGCACCGCGACGACCGCGGCTGTCGCGAGCAGCGCGTATCCGACCCATGCCCACCAGCGCTGCCATGGCGGCGCTTCCATCACCACGACAAAGGCGGCGGGAAGCGCCGGGCTGAGCTCGTCGCGGCCGGCGCCCGTGATCGACATGGCATACCTGCCTGCCGGCAAACCCTCGAAAACGCGCTCCCCGTCGCTGGCCACCCGAACGGGCGAGGCGTCATCGTCGCGGCGAACCTCGAACCTGACGTGGTTGCGATCCGGGTGGACGAACGAGAGGACGCGCGCGGAGAGACGCGGCTCGCGATCGTCCCACGCCAGGTTCAGGGTGCCGTTTTCGATGGGCAGGACTTCACGTCGACCATGACGCGACACCGTCGCGCCCAGCACGGTAATGGTCGGGCGGCGGACGTGATCGCGCTGCGCGTCGGGACGAAACCCGACGAGGCCGGCGAGCGTCCCGCCATACATGCTGCCGTCGTCGAGCAGCACCGTGGTGGCGTGAGTGAACTCCCCGCTGGCAAGGCCGTCGGCCATGCCGAACGAGCGGAAGCGGCCATGCTCGGGGTCGAAACGCCACACGCCTGTCTGACCGTACAACCAGAGCCGTCCGCCACGGTCACGACGCAGGTTGAGGATCTCGGTGGAGGGGAAGCCTTCGGCGCCACCGATGTGTCTGTCGCGTACGGCGCTCGCGCCCTGCCAGTGGAACCGCTCGAGCGCGTCGGGCCGGACCACCCAGAAGCCGTCGCCGTCCGGTTCGAACGCGTTGATCCTCCCGCGCGCGACGCCTTCGATGAAACGCATCTCTCCCGTCGCGCGCTCCTGCCTGGCCAGGCCGGCCAGGCTCGCCTGCCAGAGATCGCCGTCGACCATTTCGATCTGGCGCGTATCGGCCCAGCCCCTCGGCGTCTCGGCGAAGCGAACGCGCGCTGCATGGCCGAGGTCGGCATCGACCCGGAACAGGCCGGCATCCAGTGCGGCGACGAAGACGTCACCGCGCGGCCCGGAAGCCATGGTGGTGACCGGGCGGTCGATCGTGCTGCGCAGAACGGGCTGGGCGGATCGTCCGCGGCCGACGGTGAGACCGTCCACGGTACCGATCAGCAGCCGCTGCCCCGGCAGCGCGAGCAGCGACTGGATGCGCGGCGCACCGAGTTCAAATCCGGGCGATGTGTGACCGGTCGCCGGATCGAAGCCGCGGATCCACCCACGCAAGCCGCCCACCCACAGGCCTCCCCCTTCGCGCGCCGCGACCGCGGTCACCGTGCGGCCGGGGAAGGTGTGCGGGTCGGTGGCGACATGGGAAAAACGGGTGAAGTCGTCCCACGAAGGGCCCAGATACGCCAGTCCGCCATCGCTCAGCGCGAACCAGAGGCCGTGCTCCCGGTTCTCCAGCATGCCGCGCACGGTGCGGCCAGGGAGACCGCCTGCGGCGGTCCAGGAACCAGCCACGTCATGCATCCGGTCGAAACGGTCGAGCATCGAGAGACCCTGCGCCGACGCGATCCAGAGAATGCCGTGACTGTCGGCCAGCGTGCCGAACACCCTGCCTGCGGCGACACGGCGTTCGCGCACGGGACGCGCGTCGGCGGTCAGACGAAACAGGCCGCGATCGGTGGCGATCCGCAGTTCCGCCGGGCCGCCCCCGATACCCTGCACGCGCACCGGGCTGCCGTCCGTGAACGCGCGTGGCGACACCCTGCCGTCGCTGTCCGCCACGAACAGGCCGGTATCCGCGCCAATCCACAGGCGCCCGTCGTCGGCGACATGCAATGCGTTGACCGCGCCGCCCCGGAGGTCGCCCACTCGCTCCGGGGCGCTCCCGTCGGCGCGCATGCGATCGAGACCTTTCGCCGAACCGACCCAGATAGCGCCATCGGGCGTCTGCGCGATGGCGCGGACGTCGTCGCTGGTCAACCCGTCGCGCCACTGCACGAAGACGCCGGTGTCGGGATCGTAGCGGCCCAGACCCGACTCGGCTCCGCCCATCCAGATCCTGTCGTCATGGTCGACGAAGAGCACCGACAAGCCGCCCGTCGGCATCGCGTGTTCCCGGCGAGGCCCGATGCGCGGGACGGTGAATTCCACGCCGTCGAACCGCGACAACCCGGCGGCGGTGGCCACCCAGATGAATCCGCGCGCATCTTGCACCACGGCCTGCACCTTGCTGCTGGGCAAGCCCTCGTGCAAGCCGTAACTGCGGAACTGGGGGGTGGGGATCGGCGCCGTCGTGAGGCCTGCCGATGTGGGGATGGCCACGCCCATGAGGATCGTGGCCACGAGAATCCATCTCGCGAAGAGCGTGTGGTGCATACGCCGGGTTCCTGGTTCGAACCCGATCATGGCATGCGGCTGAAGCTCTCCGCACGACTTGACGTCCCGACGGACTGTAGGCATGAACCGCTGCGCTTGCCCGTAGAATGGCCGCATGTCACGCCGCCTGCGCCTCCTCATCGCCGCCATCGGCTTCGCCGCCCTCGCCTGGTTGCTGCTGGCGGCGATCGACCGCGGACTGGCGCTGGCCCAGCGTTTCATGGGTTTGCCGGAGGGCTTGCGCTGGCTGCTGGGCATCGCCATCGCGCTGCTCGCGGGGGGCGGCATCGCGGTCGGCTTCTGGTGGCTGCGTCCCCGCAGACCTCGTGGACCGGTGGTCGCACCGGACCGTGCATCGCTGGAAGCGCGCCTGCAGACGCTTCGTGAATCCGGCTCCGAGGTTGAGGAAATTCGCAACGAACTCGGCGAACTCGACCGGCGTCGCGCCAGCGAGAAACTCTACGTCGCGGTCTTCGGCGAGATATCCACGGGCAAGTCGTCGCTCATCGCCGCGCTGATACCGGACGCGCGCCCGGACAGCGACGTGCGCGGCGGCACGACACGTGAGGTGACGCACTTCGAGGGGGCCATGCCTCGCGGTGGGGAATGGACGCTCGCGGACGTCCCCGGTTCGGCCGAAGCGGACGGCGACGCACGCGAACGCATGGCACGCGACGAGGCGTTGCGTGCGCACGCCGTCGTGTACGTCTGCGCCGGCGACCTCACGCGCACGCAGGGCGACGAACTGCGCTGGCTGGGCGACTTCGGCAAGCCGCTGGTGCTTGCGATCAACAAGGCGGACCAGTGGTCGCCGGAAGACCGTGAGCGCATCGTGCGGCAGGTGCGCAGCCAGACGACCGGAATTCCCGACGCCGTCGTCGCGATCAGTGCGGGGGGCGAGGAGCGCTTCACCCGCCGTCTCGCCGATGGCACGACCGAGGACGTCACACGCCGACGCAAGCCTGACGTCGATGCCCTCGTGGATGCCATCGCGCGGCTTGTCGCGCCGGGTGCGCAGGGCCTCGAGGCGCTGCGCGAAAACGCGGTGCTCGCACGTGTACACGAACGTACCGGTGAGTACGAAAAAGCCCACCGAGCCGCGGAAGCCGATCGTATCGTCGCGCGCTACGCGCGACGCGCCATCGTGGGCGCGATGGCCGCCGTCGCACCCGGCACCGACCTCGTGATTCAGGGCGCTCTGGCGGCAGGCCTCGTGCGGACCCTGGCGGACCTGTACGGCGTCAACGTTACCGACGTCGACGTCGACAATCTCCTGCGACAGGCCCGCATGACCTTGCGAACCGGCACATCGATCGTGCTTGCGGTGGCCGGAAACGCGCTCAAGGCGTTTCCGGGGCTGGGAACGCTGGGTGGTGGCGTGCTGCACGCCTTCGCCTATGCCCTGATCTTCGACAGCCTCGGCCGTGCGCTGGCCGCCACGCTTGCCGAACGCCATACCCTCGACCAGGCCGATGCGGGCGAGCGCATGCGTGAGTTGCTCGGCGACGCCAGCGGCTCGCGGCTCCGCCGGCTGGCCGAACTCACCGGCGACGCCTTGCGGGATCGTTAAGTGAACGATGCGTTCGCGACGGGCGGGCTGACAAGCGACGCCCGCTCGGCCACACTGCCTCGTATCGGCCGCGGCGCGGCCCTCGTCCGGAACCGGCTCCCCTCATGCGAAACGCCCGCTTCCTGCCAGCTGTCCTCTTCGCGATCGCGCCTCTGTATGCGCATGGCGCGACCACGGCTTACCGGATCGATCCGGTGCACAGCCAGGTCGTGTTCAACGTCGAGCACAACGGCTTCTCGCGATCCTTTGGCCGACTGAAAGTCACCGAGGGCATCGTGCGCTTCGATCCGGACGACTGGTCGAAGTCCTCGGTCGACGCGACCATCGATCTCGCCTCCGTCGACATGGGCGACGCCGAGTGGAACAAGGCGGTACGTGGTACGTCACTGCTCGACAGCGACCGAGCGAAAACCGCGCATTACGTCAGTGACTCGGTCGAAAAGAAATCCGACGACGAAGGCACCGTCCACGGCAAGCTCACCCTGCGTGGCAAGACGCTGCCCCTCGACCTTCCGTTCCGGGTGAACCGTATCGGCAAGACCATTTACGGCTTGCATACCGTGGCCGGCTTCTCGTCCACCGTGACGCTCGATCGCGCGGCGTACGGAATGACTTCGAACAAGAATTCCATCGGCAACGACGTCAGTGTATGGCTCGAGATCGAAGCCATCCGTGGCGGCGACGCCCAGACCCGCTCCGACAAGGAAACCCCCGATGCCCCTGCGCAGTGACACCTCCCGTTGGAGCACCGTCGCCAAGACCTTTCACTGGGTCATGGCGCTGCTGATCCTCGGCAACGGCGCGTTCGCCCTCTGGATGGACGGCCTGAAGCCGTCGATGCAGAAGATCAATATGTTCGCCCTGCACAAGTCGATCGGACTCACCGTGCTGGCGTTGTTCCTGCTCCGCCTGATGTGGCGCGCGGTGGACCGTCGCCCACCCGATGAGCCGGCACCGCACTGGCAGAAGATCGCCGCGCATGCGGTACATGGCTTGCTCTACCTGCTCATCGTCGCCATCCCGCTGTCGGGCTGGGCGTTCAATTCGGCGCACGGTTTTCCGTTGCAGTACTTCAAGCAGTTCAACCTGCCGGCGCTGGTGGAAAAGAATCCCGGACTGTCCGACACGCTCGGCACCGTCCACGTCTGGTTGTTCTGGTTCCTGCTGGCCGTGCTCGTCGCCCATGTCGGCGGAGCGCTCAAGCACCACCTCATCGACCGCGACGACACACTCCGCCGCATGCTGCCGTTCGGCCGTGCAAAGCGGAACACCTCTACCCCTCCCGGAGATACGCCATGAACCCGATGATCCGCCGCCTGTCCGCCCTCACCGTCGCGCTGGCCCTGCCGTTCGCCGCGTCCGCCGCGGATTACAAGGTCGGCCCCGGCAGCACGCTCGGTTTCAGCGGCAAGTTCCAGGGCCAGCAGTTCGACGGCACGTTCGGCAAGTTCGATGCGGCGATCAGCTACGACGCCGCGAATCTCGCCGCGTCGAAATTCGACGTGACCGTCGATACCGCCACGGCGAAGACAGGCGACAGCGACCGCGACAACGCGCTGCCGGGGTCCGATTTCCTGGACGTCAAGAAGTTCGCCACGGCGCACTACGTCACGACAGGCTTCAGCAAGGACGTCAAGGGCAACGTCATCGCCGACGGCAACCTGACGCTGCACGGCGTGACGAAGCCGGTCGCACTGAAGGTCGTGTTCTCGCCCAACGCCGGCGGCGCACGTCTTTCCGTCACCGGTACCCTGAAGCGCCTGGACTTCGGCGTGGGCAGCGGCGATTACAAGGACACCTCGACCATCGCCGACGAGGTACTGGTCAACGGTTGGCTCAACCTGTTGCCCAAGTAAGGCGACGGTGGGTAGCTTCCGCGATCGCCTGCGCGGTCTCTCCGACCGTTTCCGGCGCGGCGTGCCTCGCGCTGCGGCGACGGACGAGCGCGGCGGCGCCGTCGCGGCGAGCCTGCGCGGACTGCTCGACGATCCGTCGATTCCATCAAGCGTGCGCGATGCGATGGCGGCGGACTTCCGCCGCATCGAAAGCATGCTGGATCGTCTGGAACGCGACGAACTGCATGTCGCCGTGTTCGGCCGCGTGTCCGCGGGAAAGTCGGCGCTGGGCAACGCATTGCTTGGCCGCGAGGCGTTCACCGTCGGCGTGCTGCACGGTACGACGACGGAAGCCGACGCGGCCCGCCTCGACGAGGCCGCCAATGCGGGACTCGTTCTCATCGACACGCCCGGCATCAACGAGCTGGGCGGCGAGGCGCGCGAGAAACTCGCCTTTGAAGTCGCCGAGGTCAGCGACCTCATCGTCTTCGTTGCCGACGGTGACCTCACCCGGGACGAACGGGATGCCTTGCGCACGCTCGCGACCACCCGTCGTCCGCTGCTGGTCGCACTGAACAAGGTCGATCGCTACAGCGACGACGAGCGCGACGGCCTGCTGGAGAGACTGCGCCAGCACACCGCGACACTGGTCCGGCGCGAGGACGTGATCGCCGTGGCGGCCCAGCCGTCCTCCCGGTCGGTCGTCGAACTCGACGCCAGCGGCCACGAGCGACTGTCGTCCGAGCCGCGCCCGCCCGATGTCACGGCGTTGAAATCACGCTTGTTGGCCATCGCCGAACGGGAAGGCAAGACGCTTTCGGCGATCAACGCCGGGCTGTTCGCCGGGCGGCTCACCGACCAGATCAGCGAGCGCGTCGCCGCGACGCGTCGTGAGGTCGCGTCCGGGGTCATCCGCCAGTATTGCGTCGCCAAGGCGGTGGCCGTGGCCCTGAATCCGGTACCGGTGGCCGACCTGCTGCTGGCGGGCGGCCTGGACGCGGCCATGGTCGTGCAGCTCGGCCGGGTCTACGGCCTGCCCCTGACCCGGAGCGAATCCGGAAAACTCGTCGCGACCATTTCGGTGCAGCTGGCCGCACTGATGGGGGCCGTCTGGGGCATGCAGCTGGTCGCCTCGGCACTCAAGGGCCTCAGCGGCGGCGTGTCCGTCGTGGTCACCGCCGCGGCGCAGGGCGCGCTCGGCTGGTACGCGACGGTGCTGATCGGCCGGGCGGCTGAGCATTATCTCATCGCAGGAAAATCATGGGGTGAGCACGGGGCGAAGCGCGCCGTCGCGGAGATCGTGGCCGGACTCGACCGCGATTCCATCCTGCGCGAGGCGCGCGAGGAAATCCTCAGGCGCCTGCACCGGTAGGAGCCAGCCCCGCTGGCGATTCAGCCCGCGAAAGCCCTGACTCGCGCCACATCGAACGGCCAGTCCAGCTCCATCCCGTCGCCCCGGCGCAATACGGGCACACGCGTCCCATACCTGCTCTCCAGCGCCTCATCCTCATCGATCCACACCGACGAAAAATCCGGCAACCGCGCCTGCGCCAACACCTCCAGCGCCTGATCGCAGAGGTGGCAGTCATCTCGCTGGAACAAGGTGAAGTCGGACATGCGCGGGTGTATGGGGCCAGGGGCGTCGCGGCGTAGAATAACCGGCTATCCCCATAGCCAACCTTCCCCAGCCATGGCAGTCAGCGTTTTCGACCTTTTCAAGATCGGCATCGGCCCGTCCTCCTCGCACACGGTGGGCCCCATGCGCGCCGGCGCGCGTTTCGCCGAACACTGGCTGGAGGAAAAAGGTGTACTGGAGCGCGTAGCGCGCGTGCGTTGCGAGCTGTTCGGCTCGCTGGCCATGACCGGACGCGGCCACGGCACCGATAAGGCGGTATTGCTCGGTTTCGAGGGCGAGTGGCCCGATCGCGTCGATCCGGACACCATCCCGGCGACCCTCGAGCGCATCCGCGGAACCCGGCGCATCCGGATCCTCGGTCGCCACGAGATTCCCTTCGACGAAAAGGTCGACCTGGTCTTCAACAAGCGCCAGAAACTGCCGTTCCACACCAACGGCATGCGCTTCTCGGCCTACGATGCGGACGGCAACGAACTGGCCACACGCGACTACTACTCGGTCGGTGGCGGTTTCGTGGTCAATCCGGACGAAGCCGCGGAAGACCGCATCGTCGCCGACACCAGTGAGCAACCCTTCGCCTATTCCACCGGCGACCAGCTGCTCTCGCTGTGCAAGGAGCACAACCTCACGATCGCCCAGCTGGTCATGCGCAACGAGGGCATCTGGCGTCCCGAGGCGGAGACCCGCGCGGGTCTGCTGACCATCTGGAAGGCCATGCAGGACTGCGTGTCCCGCGGCCTGCGTTCGCCCGGCGTGCTTCCGGGCGGTCTGAAGGTCAATCGCCGTGCCCCCGCCATGGCCGCCGAGCTCCGCGCGCAGCCGGAAGCCGCGCTGCGCGATCCGCTCACCATCCTCGACTGGGTCAACCTGTACGCACTGGCGGTCAACGAAGAAAACGCGGCCGGCGGCAGCGTGGTGACGGCGCCGACGAATGGCGCCGCGGGCATCGTCCCGGCGGTGCTGCATTACTACCGCCACTTCTGCCCCAACGCATCGGAAGACGGCGTCATCCAGTTCCTGCTCACCGCAGGCGCCATCGGCATTCTCTATAAGGAAAACGCGTCGATTTCCGGCGCCGAAGTGGGCTGCCAGGGCGAAGTGGGCGTGGCCTGTTCCATGGCGGCCGGCGGTCTGACGGCCGCGCTGGGCGGCAGCGTGACCCAGGTCGAGAATGCCGCGGAGATCGGCATGGAGCACAACCTGGGCCTGACCTGCGACCCGATCGGTGGCCTCGTCCAGATTCCCTGCATCGAGCGCAACGCCATGGGTGCGGTGAAGGCGATCAACGCCAGCCGCATGGCGCTCAAGAGCGACGGCAAGCACCACGTTTCGCTGGACAAGGTCATCGCGACCATGCGCGACACGGGGCGCGACATGAAGGACAAATACAAGGAAACATCGCGCGGCGGTCTGGCCGTCAACGTCATCGAATGCTGACGCGGCCCAGGTAGGAGCGCGCCCCGCGCGCGAAAAGCCAACAAAGCGATGAAGCGGGAAAGTCCCTAGCGAACCGGACAATCCCGCGGCAGCCGGTCGACCGTTTCGACTCTCACCGGCTCGTCTTCGCCCCACCAGTTGGCGACGGCGGTGTAGCAAATTCTCAATTTTCCGCGGCGCGTATCGAAGCGCTGTTTGCTCGTGTACGCAAAGCACGACACCGACGCCAGATGACCCAGTTCGCGCATGGTCATGGCGCAGCGCCGCACGGACTCCACCGGGTCTTCACCGGGGTACAGCGTGAAGTAAAAACCCTTGGCGGTGCGGTCGTAGGACTCGGAATCGATCAGCCGGCCTTTGTCGGTCCACGCCTCATCGGCTGCGGCAATGCCACATACCGTCAAGGCAAAGAACAACATGCCGCTGGCGACCACCTTCGAACGCATCCGAACCCCTTTAGCCCTACCGCGTCGGCCAGTGTATATCGATGCGGCGCCCCGTGTACGTAGGGGAACGATGGCTGACAGTTGCGGCCCGGGCTGTCATTATCCGGCCCTTGTGCCGCCCCGGGGTGGATTCTCGCCGCCCCGTCCGACCGGAGTCTGTATGTCACATCACCATATCCGCCGCGATGTCGGCGCCTTCGCCCTGATGCTCACCGGCCTGGGCTCGATCATCGGCTCGGGCTGGCTCTTCGGCGCCTGGCACGCCGCCCAGCTCGCCGGCCCTGGCGCCGTCTACGCCTGGATCATCGGCGCCGTCATCATTCTCTTCATCGCCCTGACCTACGCGGAACTGGGTGCGATGTTCCCCGAATCCGGCGGTATGGTTCGCTACGGCCACTACTCGCACGGCTCGCTGGTCGGCTTCATCGCCGGCTGGGCCAACTGGATCGCCATCGTCTCGGTCATCCCGGTCGAAGCCGAGGCCTCGGTCCAGTACATGGCGTCATGGCCCTGGGAATGGGCGCAGTGGACCAAGGGCCTGTACGTGGTCACCGCCGGTCACGGTGAGCTGACACCGCCTGGCCTGGCGATCGCCGCGGTGCTGGTGATGGTCTACTTCTTCCTCAACTTCTGGAGCGTGAAGCTGTTCGCCAAGAGCAACACGGCGATCACGGTATTCAAGCTCGTCGTTCCGGCCGCGACCGGTATCGCGCTGATCGCCACGAGCTACAACCCCGGCAACTTCGACATCGGCGCGCATGGCGGCACTCACGCGATCGACATCTCCTCGATCCTGACCGCCGTGGCCATCTCCGGCATCGTCTTCAGCTTCAACGGTTTCCAGAGCCCCGTGAATCTGGCGGGTGAAGCGCGCAATCCCGGCCGCAGTGTGCCGTTCGCGGTGATCGGCTCGATCCTCCTGGCCACCGTGGTCTACGTGCTGTTGCAGGTCGCCTTCATCGGCGCGGTACCGCCCGATCAGCTCGGCAAGGGCTGGGCGGGTCTGGAATACGCTTCGCCGTTCGCCCAGCTCGCCACGGCGCTGATGATCAACTGGATGGCGATCCTGCTGTACGCCGATGCGTTCGTCAGCCCCAGCGGCACCGGCGCCACGTACACCGCCACCACCGCACGCATGATCTACGCGATGGAGCGCAACGGTCAGCTGCCGAAGATCTTCGGCCATATCAACCCGCGCTTCGGTATCCCGCGCCCGGCGATGTGGCTCAACCTCGTCGTGAGCTTCATCTTCCTGTTCTTCTTCCGCGGCTGGGGCACCCTGGCCGCGGTGATCTCGGTGTCGACGATCATTTCGTACCTCACCGGTCCGGTCAGCGTCATGACCCTGCGCCGCACCGCGCCGGAACTGAAGCGTCCGCTGCGCATCGCCGGCCTGCCCATCCTCGCCGCGCTGGCCTTCATCTTCGCGACCGAGCTGCTGTACTGGGCCAAGTGGCCGCTCACCGGCGAGATCATCCTGCTGATGGTCGTGGCCCTGCCGATCTACTTCTACTACACCGCCAAATCGGGCTGGGAAGATTTCAGCCGCCACCTCAGGGGTGCCTGGTGGCTCATCGTCTACCTGCCGGTCCTGGCGCTGGTGTCCTGGGCGGGCAGCAAGACCTTCGGCGGCCGCGACTTCATCCCCTACGGCTACGACCTGGCCGTGGTCGCCGTCATCGGTGTGATCTTCTACTTCTGGGGCGTCGCCTCCGGCTGGCGCACCCCGATGGTCGAGGCCGCGCGCTTCCACCATGACGAGGACTCCGGCGGCGGCCCCGTCCTTCCGCCCAGCGCGGATGAGGCCGAAGCAGTCACCGGTCGCCGGTAACGAAAAAACGCCCCTCGGGGCGTTTTTTTTGATCCCGACTACCGGGCGGAGAAAAACGATCCGACGGGATTAAAGTGCCAGCACATCGCCCAGCAGCGCCTGCGCCGTGATTTCGGGGCCGGCGCCCGGACCCTGGATCACCAGAGGCGTCGCGTGATAGCGCGTTGTCGTCAGCGCGAACTGGTTGTCGGTGCCGGACAGGCGGGACGCGGGATGCTCCGGGCCCACTTCCACGAGGCCTACACGAGCCCGGCCGCGCTGGTTGAGGCGTGCCAGGTAGCGCAGCACCTTGCCGTTGGCTTTCGCCTGCTCGTGCCGGATGCGCAGCGGTTCATCGAGCTCGCCGAGCCGTTCGAGGAACGTGGCGGTATCGAGATCGCGAAGCGCCTCGGGCACGAGGCTCTCAACCTCCACTTCTTCCGTACCCAATGCGAATCCCGCGTTGCGCGCGATGATCAGCAGCTTGCGCGCGACATCCTCGCCCGAAAGGTCCGAGCGGGGGTCGGGCTCGGTAAAGCCCAGCCGCCGCGCGTCCGACAACAACGCCGAAAAAGGGCGGCTGCCGTCGTACTGGTTGAACAGCCAGGACAGCGAACCGGAAAATACGCCTTCCAGTGTCAGCAGGCTGTCGCCGCAGTTGCGCAGGCGCCTTAGCGTGGACAGCACCGGAAGACCGGCGCCCACCGTCGCGGCGTCGCCATAAACGCTGCCGTTCGCGGTTGCGCCCTGAAGCGCACGCCAACCGGACAGATGGCCCCCGGCCAGCGCCTTGTTGGCGGTGACGACGTGGTAACCCGCCGCCAGCCACTCGGCGTGGCGGCTGGCCTCGATCGAACACGCCGTCGCGTCGATGACCACCTTGCGTTCGGCGCCCGTGGCGTCGAGCGCGGCCAGAAGTGGCGCGTTTTCGCGACCATCCCTGCCCCTGGCGAGAAACGCCGCGACATCGGCAGGGACCAGGCCGTCAGCATGCGTGTGCTGACGCTTCGAGTTCGCGGCGCCAACGAGGCGCAGGGAACGCGCCGCCGGTGTCGCGAGCAGGGTCAGCAAGGCACGCCCCACCACGCCGGTGCCGAGCAGGACGACCGCCGTGCGCGGCGCCGTGTCCACGAGGGGAGCGGCGACCACGGCGCTCACGCGCCGACCTTGCGTTTCGAGGTGACCGACGCCACCGCCGCCGCGCGCGCCAGCGCGGCTTCGAGATCCGCCAGCAGGTCGTCACCATCTTCGATGCCGACCGAGAGACGCAGCAGGCTGTCGGAAATACCGGCGACCTTGCGCGCTTCCGGCGCCATCGACGCGTGCGTCATGGAGGCGGGATGAGCGACCAGGCTCTCGACGCCACCCAGCGACTCCGCCAGCGAGAAATAGCGCAGGCCATCGACGAAGGCTTCGATCGCGTCGGTACCGCCGGCGATCTCGAAGCTGAGCATCGCGCCGAAACCTTTCTGCTGGCGCTGCGCCAGCGCGTGGCCGGGGTGCGACGCGAGACCGGGATAGAACACACGCGACACGGCGTCGTGTGCGTCGAGGCGGTCGGCGATACGGCGAGCATTTTCTTCGTGGGCACGAAGGCGTACGGCCAGCGTCCGCACACCACGCAGCGTGAGGAAGCTGTCGAACGGCGACCCCGTGAGCCCGTTGCAGTTGCCCCACCACTTCAGCTGCTCGGCGACCGCCTGGTCCGCGGCGATCACCGCACCGCCGACCACGTCGCTATGTCCGTTGATGTACTTGGTGGTCGAGTGAACGACGATGTCGGCGCCGAGTGTCAACGGCTGCTGCAGGGCGGGCGAGAGGAAGGTGTTATCGACGACGACGAGTGCGCCGACGGCATGCGCGGCCTGCGCGACGTGACGCACGTCGGTGATACGCAGCAGAGGGTTGGACGGCGTTTCCACCCAGACCAGTGCCGGCTTCTCCGCGAGGCCATCCGCAAGCGCGGTCGGATCGGTGAAGTCGACGAAACGCACACGGAAGCGCCCCTTCTTCGCCCAGGCATCGAGCAGGCGCCAGGTGCCGCCGTAGCAATCGTGCGCGGCAAGCACCAGAGCACCGGAGGGTACGAGTTCCAGCGCCAGCGCCACGGCGGACATCCCACTGCCGGTGACGACCGCGCCCGCCCCCTCTTCCAGCTCCGTCAGTGCTTCACCGAGCAGGTCGCGGGTAGGATTGCCGCTGCGTGAGTAGTCATAGGCGCGCTTGCGGCCGAAGCCCTCGAACGCATAGTTGGTCGACAGGTGCAGCGGCGGCACGACGGCGCCGTGCTGAGTGTCGGATTCGATGCCGGCGCGGACGGCGCGGGTACACAGACGGGATTCGTGGGTGGTCATGATTCAGCGGTCTCCGCGACAGTCGTTGAGTGCGTGACGCAGCACGGGAGCGAGCTGCACGGTTTCTTTGAGGAAGGCGTCGTGACCGTACGGCGAGTCCACGACTTCGAGGGTGGCGGTGCCGCCGAGACGGCGCTGCAGTTCGCACAGGTCCGACAGCGGAACGAGGCGATCGGAAGGGAAGCCGACCAGCGTCGTCGGTGCGGAAACCCGTTCCGGCGAGATGTCATGCAGGTCGATGGACTCGGAAAGGGCGAGAAAACGCGACGGGTCGAAACGTTCGACGAAGCGACGGCCGGCATGCTCCAGGTAATCCTCCACGGGGAAGTGGAAGCGGCCGTCGCGCAGTTCGGGGCCGGCGGCGAAACGGCGCGAGAATTCCTCGCTGCCGCGGTACGTCGTCATCGCCAGCTGACGGGCCAGGGCGAGCGCTTCATCCACCCGTCCGGACTCGATGCCGAGGCGGACGATGCCGCGCTGCACGGAGCGCTGCGCCGTGGACAGCGGGTGCGGACGGTGCGCGCCGGCGAGCAGTACCAGCGAACGCAGCTTGTCCGGATGGGCGGCCGCGAAGGCCAGGCCGGTCATCGCGCCGTATGAGGAGCCCACGAAGGCCTGAACGCGACCGATGCCCAGTTCGTCCACCAGCGCGGCCAGCGCGGATGCCTGATCCTCGCTGGAGACCGAGGCCACGTCGTCGCCCAGGTCGCCCGGGACGAGCCAGTCGATCGACAGCACGCGGCATTCGGCGAGGTCGATCGCGGCGCCCTGCCCCACCAGCTCCTGCCACCAGCCAGTGGCGCGGTCGCGTCCGGCACAGACGTCCCGGTCGGCCGAGATGCCGCCCTGCACGATCACCGTCGGCGCATGAGGCGCGCCGCACCACAGGTAACGGACGTCCACATTGACCGTTTCGCTGCCGTACTTCGGGACGAAGGAGACGCGGCGCACGCCACGCTGCTCGGTGAGGTCGGCGGCGCAACGCGGCGCGGCAACACAGGCCGTTTCGGGGAGGGAAATCACGGTGAAGGGCTCGGCTGACATATCCAGATTCCTGCGTTCGGGATCGAGCCCTGCGGGAACACCGGTATGCGGATTGCCGGCCACGGCTACGCGAATGCGTGCCCGCAACGGACATCCCATCTATCGGCTGACGTGCGGAAGCACGACCCGCAGGAGTTGGCACCGTCGCGGAAATCCGCAGGTTGCCCCGGCTTCAAAGGGCCTGTCCCTCAGCCGGTCTCGATGAGTGAAACCGACGATACGCCTCGATCCAAAACGTGTCAACAGCCGTTTAGACGTCCAGATGTCCAGATGTCTGAACGTGTGAGATGTGCGAATCATCGGGGAAACCGTTGGCACAGGCGGGCTGCGGGCTCCGGACTGCAAGCGCATAGCGGATGGCGACGGCACGGGTCAGAGGCTGTGGGATCGTGGACGTGGGGAGAACGTCGCCGGAAAGGCCGGACCCCATCGGGCGCGGGCCGATGGCGTCGCGCTGACGCCCAGCCGGGCCGGGTCACCGGTGGGGAGAGGCGTCGGGCCGCCTCAGCCAAGCCTCCTAACCCCTGCTAGAATAGGGGGTTAGCCTTCACAGCGACCCTGCCCATGTCCTCACACCTCACCGAAACCCGCCGGCGGCGCAGTTTTGCCATCGTCAGCCACCCCGACGCGGGCAAAACGACCCTGACCGAGAAGATCCTGCTGTTCGGCGGCGCGATCCAGATGGCCGGCTCGGTGAAGAGCCGCAAGGCCGCCCGCCACGCGACGTCCGACTGGATGGCGCTGGAAAAGGAGCGCGGCATCTCGGTGACCTCGTCGGTCATGCAGTTCCCCTATGACGACGCCATCGTCAACCTGCTGGACACACCCGGCCACGCGGACTTCTCCGAGGACACCTACCGCGTGCTCACGGCGGTCGACTCGGCGCTGATGGTGATCGACTGCGCCAAGGGCGTCGAGGAGCGCACGATCAAGCTCATGGAAGTCTGTCGGCTGCGCGACACGCCGATCATGACCTTCATCAACAAGCTCGACCGTGAAGGCCGCTCGCCGATCGAACTGCTCGACGAAGTCGAGTCCGTACTCGGGATCGCCTGCGCGCCGGTGACATGGCCGATCGGCATGGGTTCCCGCCTGAAGGGCGTTTACCACGTGGTGCTCGACGAAGTGCACGTGTTCGAGCCGGGCAAGAACTTCACCCGCCAGGACTCGACGATCTTCAAGGGCCTGGACGATCCCGCACTCGCCACGATGATCGGTCAGGCCGCGCTCGACGAACTGCGCGAAGAGCTCGAACTGGTTCTCGGCGCATCGAATCCCTTCGACATCGACGCCTACCTCGCCGGTAAACAGACACCGGTGTTCTTCGGTTCGGCGGTCAACAACTTCGGCGTACAACTGCTGCTCGACTTCTTCGTCGAGCACGCACCCTCGCCGCGCAGCCGCGAGACGCTGACGCGTGAAGTCAAGCCGGAAGAAGAGAAGCTCACGGGCTTCGTTTTCAAGATTCAGGCGAACATGGACCCGGCGCATCGTGACCGCGTCGCTTTCATGCGTGTCTGCTCGGGCACCTACACCGCCGGCATGAAAATGCAGCAGACGCGTACCGGCAAGGAAGTGCGCATCGCCAACGCGCTCACCTTCATGGCATCCGATCGCGAAATCGTGGAGCGGGCGTACCCTGGCGATGTCATCGGCCTGCATAACCATGGCACGATCACCATCGGCGATACCTTCACCGAAGGTGAGCCGCTGTCGTTCACCGGCATCCCGAACTTTGCGCCGGAGCTCTTCCGTCGTGCGCGTCTCCGTGACCCGATGAAGATGAAAGCGCTGCAGAAGGGCCTCGCGCAGCTGTCGGAAGAAGGCGCGACGCAGTTCTTCCGCCCGCTGATGTCGAACGACCTGATTCTCGGCGCGGTCGGCGTGCTGCAGTTCGATGTGGTCGCTTATCGTCTGAAGGACGAGTACAACGTCGACTCGAGTTTCGAGCAGGTCGGTGTGGCGACGGCGCGCTGGATCCATTGCGACGACGCGAAAAAGCTCGAGGAATTCCGCGAGAAGAACGCGGGTAATCTGGCGATCGATGCGGCTGGCGAGCTGGTTTACCTCGCCCCGACGCGGGTCAATCTGCAGCTGGCGCAGGAGCGCTGGCCGGGAGTCCGGTTCTCGGCGACGCGCGAGCATGCGGCGTCGGTCGACGTCTGAGGCTCAATAAAGCTTAGGCTCAATAAAAAAGTCCGGCCTGGCCGGACTTTTTTTATGGCGCGAAAAGGAGGCGTGCTTTCATCCAGCCTCAGACCGGCGACGGATGCAGATACCGGTGAATCGCCTGCACCACCACGGATCCTTCACCCACGCCTGAAGCCACGCGCTTGATCGATCCCGACCGCACATCGCCCACCGCGAACACGCCGCGCAGGGTCGTCGCGAACGGCGAAGGCGTCGCGTAACCATCGGCATCGCGGCCGGTAAGCACGAAACCCTTTCGATCCAGATCCAGGCAGCCGTCCAGCCAGGCCGTATTCGGCTCCGCGCCGATCATCACGAAGAGCGCACCGATCTTCTTGCGCGTCTGTGTGCCGTCGTTGCAGATCCAGCCCACCTCTCGCAGATAGGCATCGCCATCGAGGTGATCCACCTTGCAGTGCGTATGCAGCGTAATGCGCGGCGACTGGTCGATACGCTGCACCAGGTAATCCGACATGGTCGCGGCGAGCCCGCTGCCACGCACGAGGATATGTACGTGCGCCACGGTGCGCGCGAGGAAAACCGCCGCCTGACCCGCGCTGTTGCCGCCGCCGACGATCACCACTTCCTCGCCGGCACAGAGCGTCGCTTCCATCGCCGTCGCCGCGTAATGAATGCCCTGGCCCTCGAAGCGCTCGTAGTCGACGTGATCGAGCTTGCGATAGCGCGCACCCGTCGCGATGACCACGGACTTCGCCGCGACGACGGTGCCGTTGTCGAGCTTGAGACGGAACGGGTGCGCCGAGCAGTCCAGGCCCTGCACTTCACGCGCGATGGCCATGTGCGCACCGAACTTCATGGCCTGTACCTGGGCGCGGCCGGCCAGGGCCTGCCCCGAAATACCGGTGGGAAAGCCGAGGTAGTTTTCGATCTTCGAGCTGGTGCCGGCCTGACCACCCGGCGCCAGCGATTCCAGCACCAGCGTGTCCAGTCCCTCCGACGCGGCGTACACGGCCGCGGCGAGTCCCGCGGGCCCGGCGCCGATGACCGCGACGTCGTGCACGTGATCGGTATCGAGCAGGATGGAGATGCCCAGTTCGTCGGCCAGCTGGGAAGTCGTCGGGCACTTGAGTACCGTTCGATCAGGCAGGATGACGACCGGACACTCCTCCGGATCGAGGCCGAACCCGTCGATCAGGTGGCGCGCGTCTTCATCGATATCCGTGTCCAGCAAGCGGTACGGGTAGCCATTGCGAATCAGGAAGCTGCGCAGGCGCACCGTGTCCGCCGCGTGGGCGGAGCCTGCCAGGATCACGCCGCCCTGCCCGCTCTGAATGAGACCCACGCGGCGCAGGATGAAGGCACGCATGATGATTTCGCCGATATCCGGCTCACCGGACACCAGCTTACGGAACTGTAGGGGATTGAGCCGGACAAGACGCGTATCGACGGCCGTCCGGCCATTGACCATCACCTGGCGCTCGCTGAAGAGGTCGACCTCACCGGTGAACTGGTTCGGACCGTGGACGACGAAGATGTTGGGCGCGCCGTCCTCGTGGAAGTCGTAGACCTCGATACTGCCCTCCAGCACGAAGAAATAATCCACGCGCCGCTGCCCACGCTCGAACAGCAGCGTACCGGCCGGGACCGTCTCTTCCACTCCGTACCTGACCAGCCGCGCCGCCATCTCTTCGCTAAGGTGGGGGAAGGTCTGCTCACGACGGTTCATCGGGCTCGACGGATCGTTTTCTGACGGTATGGCCATGCAGCGGATTCCAGGGGGTTGGGGCCGTATGCCCTCGTGGGAAGATAGCCGATGTGGCACGGGACGATCTTGTATCGGAGCACCATCATGCCTGCGTAGACTCTGCCCGCAAGCCCATCAGGATACTGTTCATGTCCGTGCCGCCCACTGTCGTCAACCGCCCCTCGCTGCCGTTGCGCCTCCTGCGCTCACCGGTCGGTCGCATTCTCGTTTTCGCGGTGACGCTCAGCGCACTGGGCTTCATCGCCGGCCGCATCTACAACGGCATCGGTCTGCCCCGGGGCAGCCTGCCATTCGATCAGGTCACACCCCTGATCGAGGCCTTCCGGCTGCTGCCCATCGTGATCGCCTACTGGCTGCTGGTGCGGACGATCGAGCGACGGCGGATCGACGAGCTCGCGCCACGCAAGGCCATACCGCATCTGGCGCTCGGCCTGATCGGCGGCGCGGCGTTGTTTTCGCTGGTCGTGGGAACCCTCTACGCCCTGGGCGTCTTCGTCGTCGACGGCGTCAACCACGACGTGGCCTGGCTCGGTCCCATCCTGGTCACGGGAGTCGGTGCCGGCGTGGGAGAGGAAATCATCAGCCGCGGCGTGCTCTTCCGCATCGTCGAAGAAGGCCTGGGGACCTGGGCTTCGCTGATCATCTCCGCGGCCTTCTTCGGCGGCGTGCACATCTGGAACCCCGGCGCCACCGCCTGGAGCGCCATCGCCATTGCGCTGGAAGCCGGGCTCCTGTTCGGGCTGCTCTACAACGTGACCCGCTCCCTCTGGCTCTGCATGGGCGTCCACGCCGCCTGGAACATGGCCCAGGGGCCGTTCTACGGCATTCCGGTGTCCGGCTTCGAACAGCACGGCCTGCTGGCCTCCCATATGCAGGGGCCCGAATGGCTCACCGGCGGCGCGTTCGGCGCCGAGGCCTCCGTCGCGGCCCTTTGCATCTGCTCGATGGCGACGGCCGTATGTCTCGCCGTGGCGATCCGCCGCGGCACACTGGTCCCACCGCCGTGGCGTCGCGTCCCGCAGGCTCCAGTCGTGTGACGTATCGCCGATAATCAGTATGACGCCATGGAAGCCCGGCCCGGTTTGGGTGTAGTACCTGAACGGGCCAGACGCGGCACCCTTGTCCCACTACCGGTCTTCGCATGTCCTCTCACGAAAAGAAGCGCAACTGGCTGGCCGACCAGCCCCTTCAGCGCAAGATCGTCTTCGCCATCGGCGCCCTTCTGGCCCTTTTCGTGGCGGCCTGTGTCGCCAACCTGGTGTCGCTCTACCGGGAGAACGACACGCGGGCCTGGTCGACGCATACCTACGTCGTCCTGCTGACCCTGGCCAATACGAGCGACGACGCGCAGGCCCGGCAGGTGGCGGCGCGTGGTTACCTGCTCAACCAGGCGGAAACCGAATGGGCCGACTTCGACCGGGCCGACCGCAAGATAACCCAGGACATCGCCCAGATCCGCCAGCTGACGGTCGACAACCCGCTGCAGCAGGCGCGCCTGGACCGTGCCCAGGAAATGCTCGACCGTTGGAAGACCGAGGTCACCAAAGCGGGACTGGAGCCGATGCGCGCCATCGGCAACGCGGCCACCCCCGAGGCGTCGTTCGCCCGGGACCGCGTTCGTCACGACTACCTCGACCATCGCACGGTGCTGATGAGCGACATTCGCAAGCTGATCGACGAGATGTCGGCCAGCGAGCGGGTTCTGCTGGAGGAGCGGACCAGGGCCCTGGACCACGTACTCGCGGCAACTCAGTACATCGATGTCATTTCGCTGGTGGTCTGCCTTCTGTTCGGCTTCGCCGTGATCCTCATGACTTCCCAGCTGATCACCCGGCCCATCGTGCGGATGACCGAGCTGATGACGCGACTGGCCGGTCATGACCACACCATCGAGGTTCGCCAGCTGAGCCGCCGCGACGAGATCGGCGAGATCGCCCGTGCGCTCCAGGTGTTCAAGGAGATGGCGATCGAAACGGCGGGGCAGAACTGGCTGAAGTCGAGCGTCACCCAGGTGTCGAACCGCCTGCAGGGTGCGACGACCTACCGCGAGTTCGCCGACACGCTGCTCTCCGAGCTGGTTCCCACCCTCAAGGCGGGCGTCGGGGTGTTCTACGTGTTGCGGGAAGAAACCTCGACGCTGGAGATGCTGGGCAGCTACGGCTTCCGCCAGCGACGCCACGTCACCACGTCCTATGCTCTCGGCGAGGGCCTTGTCGGCCAGGCCGCCATCGAGCGCCGGCCCATCGTGCTGCAGGACGTGCCGGACGATTACACGCGCATCCACTCGGGCACCGGCGAAGCGTCGCCGCGCAGCGTGATCCTGGTGCCCGTGCTCTCACGCGACACGTTGCTCGGCGTCCTCGAGATCGCCAGCTTCGATCACCTGTCGTCGGTCCAGGAACGCCTGCTCGACGAACTGATGCCGATCGTCGCCCTGTCGCTGGAAAATCTCTCGCGAGCGCTGCGCACGAGCACGCTGCTCGAGCAGACGCAGAGCCAGGCCGACGAACTGCGCGCCTCGGAAGAAGCGCTGCGCTCGCAGCAGGAGGACCTGCGTTCGACCAACGAAGAACTCAAGAACCGGACGAACGAGCTGCAGGAGCAGTCGCAGCGGCTGGTCGCCTCCGAGGAAGAACTGCGCGTGCAGACGGAAGAACTGCATGCGTCGAACGAGGAACTGCGAGAGAAGAGCCTCACCCTCAACCAGCAGAAGGACTCGCTGCAGGCCCTGCAGAACGAAACCCAGGAAAAGGCCGAAGAGCTCGCGCGCGCCAGCCAGTACAAGTCCGAGTTCCTGGCGAACATGTCGCACGAGCTGCGTACGCCGCTGAACAGCCTGCTGATCCTCTCGCGCAGTCTTGCCGACAACGACGAAGAAAACCTCACCGGCGAGCAGGTCGAGTCGGCCCGGATCATCCACGACGCGGGCTCCAACCTGCTCCGGCTGATCAACGACATCCTCGACCTGTCCAAGGTCGAGGCCGGCAAGATGGAACTGATGGTCGATACGTTCCCGCTGGCCGATCTCTCACGCACCCTGAGCCGGACGTTCAACCACGTCGCGCAGGAGAAGAAGCTCGGCTTCGAGGTGACCGTCGCCCCCGGGCTTCCCGTGTCCATCCGCACCGATGGCGCCAAGCTCGAACAGGTCGCCAACAACCTGCTCAGCAACGCGTTCAAGTTCACCTCCAGCGGCACCGTGGCGCTGCGCATCTCACGCCCCGCCGCCGGGGCGGCGCTGCCGGACGGTCTCGATCCGGCCCACACCATCGCGATCGCCGTGATCGATTCGGGCATCGGCATCCCGGCCGACAAGTTCCAGCGCGTGTTCCACGCTTTCGAGCAGGTCGACGCCAGCACCAGCCGCCAGTACGGCGGCACCGGCCTGGGCCTCGCCATCTCCCGGCGCATCGCGATGCTCCTGGGCGGCGACATCACCCTCGTCAGCGAGCCCGGCAAGGGCAGCACCTTCACCATCTTCCTGCCGGAGACGGCGCCCGAGAGCGATTCGATCGCGGAGCCGATCCCGCTCCAGCAGGCGGCTGCCGAGGCGACGCTCCCGCTGTCGCCCGGCCTGCTCGTGGACAGCATCGATGACGACCGCGGCTCGCTCAATCCAGGCGATACGATCATTCTCGTCGTCGAGGACGACCCGGCCTTCGCGCGCATTCTGGCGGACATGATTCATCGCAAGGGCCACCGTGTGCTGGCGGCGGCGGATGGCGAGACCGGCCTGGCCCTGGCCAACCGTTACCGCCCCACCGGCATCCTGCTCGACGTGATGCTGCCGGGCATGGACGGCTGGACGGTGATCGAGCGCCTCAAGGGCGATGCCGCCACGCGGCACATCCCCGTGCACTTCATCTCGGCCACGGACGATTCCACCCGCGGCCTCGAGCTGGGTGCGGTCGGCTTCCTGACCAAACCGGTCAGCCGCGAATCCATCTCGGACGCTTTCGAGCGCCTGCTGCATTTCGCGGAAGGACGCACCCGCCACCTGCTGGTCGTGGACGACGATGCCAGCGCGCGCGCCGCCGTGCGCACGCTGCTGAAGGACGACTCGGTCGTCATCGACGAAGCTTCCTCCGGCGAGGAAGCACTCGCCATGACCGGCGATACGCCGTACGACTGCATCGTGCTCGATCTCGGCCTGCCCGGCATGTCGGGCATCGAGCTCCTCGAGCGGCTCGCGCGCGGCGGTCATACGCCGCCGGTGGTGGTCTATTCGGGTCGCGACCTCAGTCGCGAGGAAAGCATGAAGATCCGCCAGTACACCGACAGCATCGTGGTCAAGGGCGCCCGCTCGCCCGACCGCCTGCTCGACGAGGTGAGCCTGTTCCTGCACTCGATCCGTCATGGCGGCGGCGCGCGCGACGAAGCGATCACTCCTGCCGGCGGCATGGACGAGGCGGACCTCCGCGGCCGTCGCCTGCTGCTGGTGGACGACGACATGCGCAATCTGTTCGCCCTGTCCAAGGTGCTCCGGGCGAAGGGCGTCGACGTCGTGATGGCACAGGATGGCCAGAAAGCACTCGACACCCTGGACAAGGACGCGGACATCGAACTCGTGCTGATGGACATCATGATGCCGGTGATGGACGGGTACGAGACCATGCGCGCGATCCGCGCGAAGCCGGCGGTCGCGAAGGTGCCGATCATCGCGTTGACCGCGAAGGCCATGCGCGGCGATCGTGAAAAGTGCCTGGAGGCGGGTGCCAACGATTACCTGTCCAAGCCGATCGACGTGGACCGCCTGCTCTCGCTGATTCGCGTGTGGCTGCCGCAGCGCGGCTGATATGGATATCGAAGACATCGAAATCCAGTTGTTCGTGCGCGCGATGCAGCTGCGCCACGGGCACGATTTCAGTGAATACGCGCCCGCCTCGCTCAAGCGGCGGGTGCAGCAGCTCGTGCGCACGCACGATGCGGGCAGCGTCAGCGAGCTTACCCGGCGCTTGCTGCACGAGCCGGGCTTCGTCGCCAGGATCATCGAAGGTCTGTCGGTCCCGGTGTCGGAGATGTTCCGGGACCCCGCGGTCTTTCGCGTCCTGCGCGACAAGGTCTTCCCGGTACTGGCCTCCTATCCCGAGATCAACATCTGGCAGGCCGGCTGCGCGCATGGACAGGAGGTCTATTCGCTGGCCATCCTGCTCGAGGAAGCCGGACTCTACGAGCGCTCGCGCATCTACGCCACGGATTTCAACGACGCGGCGCTGGCGATCGCGGGCGAAGGCATCTACGCGACCCGCGAAGCGCGGGACTGGTCCCGCAACTATCTGGAAGGCGGCGGACAGCGTTCGCTCAGCGACTATTACAGCGCGCGCTACGACTTCATCAAGCTGGACACCCGCCTGCGCCGCAACGTCACCTTCTTCAATCACAACCTGGTGACGGACGAGGTGTTCTGCGAGGCGCATCTGATCCTTTGTCGCAACGTCCTGATCTACTTCACCAACACCTTGCAGGACCGCACGCTGGGCTTGTTCCGCGACAGTCTCGTGCGCGGCGGTTTTCTCTGCCTCGGCACCCGGGAGAACATCGATTTCTCGCCCGCGGCGGCGGGCTTCTCGGACGTCGACAACGCGCTGCGCGTTTACCAGGTGGGCGGTTCCGGTGCGAGGCCGCTGGCGCGATGAGCACGCATCAGGCGATCGTGATGGGTTGCAGCGCCGGTGGCCTGTCGGCGCTGCAACGTGTCCTCCCCGGACTGGACAGACGGCTCGCCGTGCCTGTCGTCATCTGCTGCCATACCGGCTCGGCCGACGTATCGCTTCTGGTCGAATTGCTGGCGCGCGTCAGCCCGCTGCCGGTCGTCGAAGCCCAGGAGCGCGCGCCCGTCGATCCGGGCGTGATCCACGTCGCTCCCGCCGGCTACCACCTGCTGATCGAACCGAACCTGCACTTCTCCCTGAGCATCGACGCCAAGGTCGCCTATGCACGGCCGTCGATCGACGTACTTTTCGAAACCGCCGCGGATGCCTGGCACGATGCCCTCGTCGCCGTGCTGATGACCGGCGCCAACTCGGACGGCGCCAACGGCCTCGTCGCCGTACGCCACGCCGGTGGCTATGCCGTTATTCAGGATCCCCAGACCGCCGAAGCGAAGGTGATGCCATTGACTGGCCTCGAACGCGCGGGAGCGGACGCCTGCCTGCCCCTCGACGCCATCGCCGCGCGACTCAACGAACTATGCCTGACATGAATCCGATCCGACCCAAGATCCTCGTCGTCGACGACACGCCCGCCAACCTCGTCGCCATGCGCCGCTTGCTGGCCCGTGCCGACGCCGACATTTTCGAAGCATCCAGTGGCAACGAGGCGCTTGCGCTGTGTCTCGATCACCAGTTCGCACTGGTGCTGCTCGACGTCAACATGCCCGAGATGGACGGCTTCGAGGTGGCGGAATTCATCTCGGAAAACGACCACCTGAACGAAACGCCGATTATCTTCGTGACCGCCGCCTACGCCGATGACGTCAACCGCATCAAGGGCTATACGGCCGGCGCGGTCGATTACATCGCCAAGCCGATCAACGACGTCATCCTGCAGTCGAAGGTGAAGATCTTCCTCGAGCTGTATCGCGCCCGCGCCTTGCTACAGAGTGCGCTCGACGAACTGTCGACGCGAAACGAGCAGCTGACCAACGAGGTGGCCGAACGCACGCGGATGGAACAGCTGGTTCGCCATCAGGCGACGCATGATGCGCTTACCGGGCTGCCGAACCGCTTGTTGTTCCGCGAACGCCTGGAAGGCGCCATCACGCTCGGCAACGGAGGCGGTGCGACCTTCGCGCTGGCCTATATCGACATCGATGGATTCAAGGGCGTCAATGACGCCAGCGGACACGCCGCCGGCGACGAGCTGCTCAAGGCGATCGCGCTGCGCATCGACGCCCGCACGCGTGGTACGGATACGGTGGCCCGCCTGGGCGGCGACGAGTTCGCCGTGCTGCTGCACGATACGGCGGATGCCGCGGGTGCGCTGACGCGCTGCCAGGCGCTCTGCGATGCCGTGGCTGAGCCTTACACGCTGACCATCGGGGATATTCGTGTTCCCGCCCGCGTTGGCGCCAGCATCGGTGTGACGATGTTCCATCACGGCATGGCGTACGACGAGATCGTGGCGATTGCCGATGGGGCGATGTATGAGGCGAAGCGCAGCGGCAAGAACCGCTGCGTTCTGGCCTGACCGTATCGCCGTCAGGCTGGCTCCCGCTCTCCTGGCGGGAGCAAACCTCGCTGACGATGCTTTTATCGGCCCAGCCCGGCCAGAAACGCTTCCAGCACCGCCCCGCGATACCGCTGCCGGTGCGACAACACCGACAACACCCGCCGGAGGTCCAGGAAAGGGGTTGGCAGAACCACCAGCCGCCCCGTCGCCCTCGCGTCCCCGATCGCCACCTCCGGGAGACACGCGATACCCAGCCCGGCGATCACCGCCTGCTTGATCGACTCGGACTGATCGAGTTCCAGCACGGTTCTTCCTTCAGGCAACTCGGCCAACGCCCGCTCGCTCAGCGCCCGCGTTGCCGAGCCTCGCTCGCGCAGCACCCAGCGTTCGCCGGCGAAATCCTCGCGGCGCAATCGCTTCTTTCCAGCCAGCACGTGATCCGGCCGTGCGCAGACCACCAGCCGGTCGTCTCGCCACGGGCGCGATTCGATCGACGGGTGCGTCACCGGCCCCTCGACGCAACCGATGTCGAAGTCATGGTCGAGCACGCCCTGGGCGATCCGCGCCGTATTGGCGACACCCAGGCGCAAAGAAACGCCCGGATGCGCGGACGCGAACGTCCCCAGCAGATCGCCCACCAGGTAATTGCCGACGGTATTGCTGGCGCCGACACGAATTTCCCCGGCAAGCTCGGCCAGTTCACCGGCGGCCCTGCGACCGAACTCGGCATGCCGCTCGATCAGTTCCTGCGCCAGCGGCAGCAGCTCGCGCCCGCGGTCGTTGATCCGCAACCGCCCCCGCTCGCGAGCGAACAGTTCGGCACCGAGCTGCCGCTCCAGTTCGGCGAGGGCCATGCTCGCGGCCGGTTGACTGAGGAACAGTCGTTCGCTCGCCGCGCGGACACTTCCGGTGGCGGCGATGGCGACGAAAATCTCTAACTGACGAGGGCTGACGGCATACATAAGTTCGACTTATACACCCGATAAGGGATTTTCAATATGCTTATACGTGGTCGATCAGGACAATAGGGACATTGCCAGGAACCCCGCCATGTCCTCCGTCGTCGCTTCGCCCATCGCCCCTTCACGTCTTCCCGGTTTCCTGCTCGCCCTCGCGGTGGCGGCCGTGGCCTTCGCGCTCGGCCGCGCCGTACCGCTCATCGGCGGCGCCGTCTTCGGCATCGTGCTCGGCATCCTGGTCCGCCATTTTGCGCCGCCGGCGGCGCGCTTCCAGCCGGGCATCCGCTTCGCCTCGAAGCAGGTCCTGCAGTGGTCGATCATCGCGCTGGGCTTCGGCCTGAGCCTGACCCAGGTCGCCCATATCGGTCTGGAATCGCTCTCGGTGACGTTGGCCACCGTCGCCGTGGCAGGCCTCTCGGCGTGGCTGCTCGGTCGCATGCTGCATGTCCATGACAAGCTTCAGGTACTGATCGGCATCGGCACCGCGATCTGCGGCGGCTCCGCCATTGCCGCCGTGGTGCCGATCATCAAGCCGGACGAACACGACACCGCCTTCGCCATCTCGACGATCTTCCTGTTCAATCTGGTCGCCGTGCTGCTCTTCCCCCTGCTGGGCCATCTGCTGGGCCTGACGGATCTGGGCTTCGGCCTCTGGGCAGGCACCGCGATCAACGACACCTCGTCGGTCGTCGCCGCCGGCTACAGCTTCAGTCATGCGGCTGGTGACTACGCCACCATCGTCAAGCTAACGCGCGCTACCCTGATCATTCCCATCAGTCTCGGCATCGCCCTCATCGTGGCGTGGCGTCAGAAACGCTCGGGCGCCAGCGACTTCAGTCTCGCGAAGATCTTTCCCTGGTTCATTCTCTGGTTTCTGGTCGCCTCGGGTATCCGCACCGCGGGTCTCGTTCCCGAGGTCGCCCTGCCGGTGATCCACTTCGTCGCGGAATGCCTGATCGTGGTCGCCCTCACCGCCATCGGCCTGTCGGCCGACCTGCGTCGCATGGCATCCACCGGCCCCCGCCCGATCCTTCTCGGACTCGGCGTCTGGGCCGCCGTGGCGCTCACCAGCCTGCTCGTGCAGCACCTGATCGGCCGTTGGTGAAAACACATAGCCAATCGCGCAAGGTCGGTAGCCACTTGGCCAGATGAAAGAGAAGCTCAAATAGCAGCCAGAATCCGCAGATTCAGCGCATGCTGCTGCGCCTGCCACACCGCCAGCCTTCCGGCGTCGATTTCATCCTGACCATCCATGGCGCTGAGCTTGCGCTTCCACCAGCTCCGGTACCGATAGCGCGAGATCTCGCCGGTCACGTCGCTGGCTATGACGCGCCCGCGCACGACCCGGATGATGGCCTCGCCGCCCGCTTCGCTGAGCGTGCCCTGGTCCCAGTTCGTCATGGCGACATCGGGCGCATACGCATCCTTGTCGATCGACAGATACACAGGCTCGCTGCTGCTCGCCTGCATTTTTACGAACGCGTCGACCATGCCTTCGCTGGTAAGGAATGAACGAAAACGCGCACCGAGCCCGAGCTTCAGCGCCCAGATGGTGTCCACGCCCGTCGACCAGTACGTCAGCTTGCCGGCACGCAGTGGCCCGAGGTAGTTCTCCCAGGCATGTCCGCGTCCGATATCGCCCGACGTGATGCCGATCACATGGACATGGCTGACCCGCCGCATCATCGCGACGCGGCGTACCCAGGATCCGCAGTGGACACCGAACGGAAAACGCATGTTGTCCGGATGGTTGTCGAGCACGACGACCTGAAAACTTTCCTTACCGGGGACGCGCTCGACCAGCGGCCAGGTCAGATGATGGAAATCGCCGCTGCCCATGAAGACCGTGCCGTGCTCACGCGGGAGGGTTTCCACCAGGTCGGCCGAGAAGCGACGAAGGCTGGATACCGAACAGCCAAAGCGGATCGGCTCTTCCCACTCCCTCAGCGGAAGCACGAGGCGACCCGGCAATGCGCCGACCGACCCATCGAGGTCAAGTACGATGGGCGTCCGCATCGGAGGCCTCCCATACGCTGTCGGATTCGAAACGATGGGCGAAACGCCGAAGCACGGCGCGCAGCAGCGGATGACGGATGTACACGGCATGCCGGGTCAGGTGGAAACGCGCACCCAACGACGCCTTGACCGCGGGATCCGTCCAGCCGGCGACATAGAACCGGAGGCCGCGCGCCAGGGCGAATTCGAGATTGACGAACCAGCTGACGAAGTACAGATCGAACTCGCGCGCCTGGGGGTACGCGAAGCCTACGTACTTGTCGAGCAACTTGCCATCGTGTTCGTAGCAGAGGTTCCAGCCGATGAGACGGCCGTCGACGCGGTAGGTGAACACCTGCCCGCCCGGATCGCGCAGCACGGCGGCGAAGAAATCGCGTGACAGCTTGTCGAAGTGGACTTCGCTCTGCGCGTGGACGTTTTCGAACAGCGCGTAGTACCCGTCGACGATCTCGTCCGAAGCGAAGGCATCGCCGGTGGGGATCACCGCGATGTCGAGCTTGTCGCGCGAACGAAGCTTGCGACGGAGATTCTTTCGCCGCGACGCGGAGAGCCGGCCGAGGTATTCGTCGACCGAGCCGAAGTCGATGGGCACATAGGCGAGTGCCTGCCCTTCGACGATGATGTAACCGCGGTCGCGCGCGGCATCGACGAAACGCGCGGTCCAGGCACGATCGCGCACGCTGGTCAGCGGCGAATCCACCGCGAGGTCCTTCACGATCAGCAGCGGATGGCTGGCACCGAACGAGCACGCCCACGAGGCGGCCACCGCGGCAGGGTCGTTGCATGCATCGAACAGCGAATATTCGGAGACCGTCGTCCCGGCAAAGCAGGTACGCGGCGTCAGCAGACGCTTCAGCAGCGACTGAAACGGAAAACTGGCCACACGCCGGCGAAGCTCGTCGTCGGCGGTGGTCAGCAGGTCGAACGGAGCCACGAAAAGTGGCGAACCATCCACCGCACGGGTCGGGGTGAACCCGTGCGGTGGATGGCGTTCAAAATGCCCGAGCAAGGCATCCGGCTCGAGCTGGTTCACGAACGCCATCGCGTGGCTGCCGGGTATCAGCCGCGCTTGGCCAGCGTGAGGCACTGGTCGAGCAACGCGATAGCGAGGTCGATTTCTTCGTGGCTGATGTCGAGCGACGGGGCGAACGTGATTACGTTCTTGTACCAGCCACCGACATCGAGCACGAGACCGATCTTCTTGCCTTCGTGAGTGAGACCGCCGGCCAGGCCGATGTCGACCATGCGGTCGAGCAGCGCCTTGTTCGGCGTGAAACCATCGTCCGTGCAGATCTCGGCGCGCAGTGCGAGGCCGAGGCCGTCGACGTCGCCGATCTCCTTGTGACGCTTCTGCAGGTCGCGCAGGCCGTCCAGGAAGTGCTTGCCCTTCTCGGCGACGCGGGTACCGTAGTCGAGCTCATAGCCCATCTTGATCACTTCCAGACCCAGCGCGGTACCGAGCGGGTTGGAGTTGAACGTCGAGTGCGTCGAACCCGGCGGGAAGATCTCGGGGTTGATCAGTTCTTCGCGCGCCCAGATGCCGGACAGCGGATTGAGGCCGTTGGTCAGCGCCTTGCCGAAGACCAGCACGTCGGGGTTGACGCCGAAATGCTCGATCGACCACAGCTTGCCCGTGCGCCAGAAACCCATCTGGATTTCGTCGACGACCATCAGGATGCCGTACTTGTCGAGCACCTTCTTGAGATCGATGAAGAAGTTCTTCGGCGGGATGACGTAACCGCCGGTGCCCTGGATCGGCTCGACGTAGAACGCGGCGTATTCGGCCTCGCCCACCTTCGGATCCCACACGCCGTTGTATTCGGTTTCGAACAGGCGCTCGAACTGACGTACGCACGCATCGGAATATTCTTCCGGCGTCATGCCCTTCGGGCGACGGAACGGGTACGGGAATGGGATGAACTGCGCGCGCTCGCCGAAGTGACCGAAGCGACGACGGTACCGGTAGCTGGAGGTGATCGACGAAGCGCCGAGCGTGCGACCGTGGTAACCGCCTTCGAAGGCGAACATCAGGCTCTTGCCGCCGCGCGCGTTACGCACGAGCTTCAGCGAGTCTTCGACCGCCTGCGCGCCACCCACGTTGAAGTGGCAACGACCGTCGAGGCCGAATTTCTGCCTGGCGTCGACGGCGATGGTCTTGGCGAGCTCGATCTTGCCCTGATGGAGGTACTGACTGGCCACCTGCGGCAGCAGGTCGATCTGCGCCTTCAGCGTGTCGTTCAGGCGCTTGTTGCCGTAGCCGAAGTTGACGGCCGAATACCACATCTGCAGATCGAGGAACGGAATGTTCTCGCTGTCGTAGATGTAGCTGCCTTCCGCGTGACGGAAGATCTTCGGCGGATCCACGTAGTGCACGGTGTCGCCGAACGAGCAGTACTTCGCTTCGTCGGCCAGCAGGGTCGCGTCGTCGATGACGAGCTGCGGGTTCTTGGAAAGGATGTTCATGCAGGCAGTTCCTGGGAGCTCGTCGCGTGAAGGGGAATGACGGTCTGTGCCGGCAGACGACCGGCAAGCAGTTCGGGAAGCAGTTCGCGCGCCTCGTCGAAACTGGCGATAGGCGCATACGGGATACCGGCGGCGCGGCAGTGTTCGATCAGGCGGTTCTTGGCGAAGACGAAGTCGACGCGATCGGCGGCGCAGAAATCGGACGCGCCGTCGCCGATGAGCAGGGTCTTGCCGCCACGGGTATTCGCCGCTTCGACGCGTGCGCACTTGCAGGTACCCGCACGGCAACCGGACACGCTGAACGGCGAGGTGAGGCTCCAGTCGCGCGGACCGCTCTGCAGCAGATGGTTGGCGACGGTCGGCAGCGTGTCGATGCCGTGATTGGCCAGGATCGCGTGGATCGCATGGTCCAGGCCGTCGCTGACGATTTCCATCGGAACGCCGTACTCGATGGTGGCCCTCACGAAGGATGCGAAGCCATGGTCGATGTGAAGACCGTTCAGATGACGAGCGAGCTCGTCACGGCTCATGTCGAGCAGGGCGACCTGCCCCGCCATGCACACGGCGGAGCCGATGACGCCGGCGCGCCAGTCGCGTTCGAGAATCTCCCAGCCCGGACGGCCGTACCGGTCCAGTAGGGAGTCGATCACGTCCTCAACGGCAATCGTTCCGTCGAAGTCGCAGAGGATGTTCCAGGAGGAAGGGCTCGACACGTGGATGGGCCGGTGATCAGGTTGCAGCGCAGGCTAATCGCACATCCTTTCGAAGCCCTTTCCCGGGCGCAAAGCATGCCGTAAGGTGTCCGCCGATATCCTGCGCACGTCCACCGCGGAACGGCATCCCCCCATGCGTCGAACCTGTCTCACCCTCCTCGTCACGTTGCTGGCGGCCGCTTCCGCGCATGCGCAGGACGACGACGGCCCGACCTACGCCTTCGGCGCAGGCGTTCAGCGCATGCCCGCGTGGATGGGCTCAAAAGACCGACGCAACCAGCCGATTCCGTACATCGACATCGATTTGCCCGGCAAGGGCGAGCTTTCGACCGCCGATGGCCTGACCATCGATCTGCTGGCCGGCGAGCACTGGCATGGCGGGATCTACGGGAACTGGCTATGGGGACGTACGCATGACGATCTCGGTCCGCTCGGCGGTAAGGTCGCCTCGCTCTCCCCGCGATTCCAGGGCGGCGGATACCTCGAATACGCGTTCGACAAACACTTCAGCGTCGGCGGGCATGTCGCGCACGACACCGATGGTGCCGGCGCTTATGTCGCGCTGTATGCCGACTACCAGCTACCGGATGTCTGGTACATCCAGCACTCGGTCGAACTGCAGGTCGAAGGCATGAACGGGCCGGCGATGCGACGATTCTTCGGTGTCACGCCCTCCGAAGCGGCCGGCATCGGCACGCGATCGTGGCGTCCCGGGGCCGGCGGGCAGTCGGCCAACCTGGAGTACGACGCCTTCATTCCGACGTCGAAACAGACGGGTTTCGCACTGGCGATATCGTATGGACGGCTATTTGGCGATGCGGCGGCGAGTCCGCTGGTGAAGTCGTACGGATCGCCTCGTCAGGTCACCGAAACACTGGCCTTCGTGTATCACTTCTGAGCCTTCAGGCTCATGCCGGATCCGCGTTGAAATCTTCCCGCTCGATCTGTGTCGGGATGGCGAACAACACACCGAACATGACCAGGTGCGCGCCTGCGGACAGGAGTGCCGACCAGCCCGGTGCCAACGTCTCGTACGGCAGGATGTCGCCCACCAGCACATAGGCGAGATTCCAGCCCCAGTGCACGCCGACCGCGAGCCAGAGCGAACCCGTGCGGGCCACGGCCATCGCATAGGCCAGACCGAAACAGATCAGCCGCAGCCATTCGACCGGACCCTGATCGAGTGTGTACAGGTGATTGAGCGTCTGCAGCAGCGTGGATGCAAGGACGAAAACCCACGGCGCCCACGCCATACGCAGCGCACGGAACAGAAACCCGCGGGTGAGGATGTCGCCTGCCAGCGCCGGCACGAACGTCGCCACGAGCGCCCAGGGAATCGACGACAGGAACGAAACGGCGGCTACGGCAGGTGCCTGCGGTGCCCTGGCCGCATAGACGTTCAGCGCCATGCCGACACAGACAGCGAGGTACTTGGTGAGCAGCGCCAACGCCAGTCCACCGACCAGGAGCACCGGGGCGGTACGGCGCCATTCCAGCGCATACGCGTCATATCCGCGGAACCCCAGCCAGCGGCCGAGCGGCCACGCCGCCAGCACCACGCCCACCGTGAAGGCGGCCTGGACCGGTAAGCTGCCGAGCAGGCGCGCGCCGATGCCTTCAGCGCCCTGGTACAGAACGAACAGGAGCGCGAACGCGATCGCGGCACGCCGACGTTCGTTGAGTGACATGGACCCCCCGGATGATCGGTGACGCAGGGCGGAAGCTTAGGGCCGGAAAGCGTTGCACGCCATAGTCTTTTTGGTTTGCCCTTACGCGTCTCGCTCAGCGGTCGTCGCGGGTCCAGATGGCTGCGTCGGCTTCCGTGACCGGAAAGACGGTGACCGGCTCGTACGCCGGCGGGCAGGTCACCTCGCCGGTGCGCACGTCGAAACGGGCTCCATGGCGAATGCATTCGACCTCGAAGCCGATGACGGGGCCGCCGGCGAGCTCCCCGCCGTCGTGCGTACATACGTCCTCGATGGCATAGAGCTGGCCGTCGATGTTGTATACGGCAATGGCCGTATCGCCGTCCCAGACGACCTTGTGTTCACCCGGCAAAAGCTCGGAGCGGGAGCCGACGCGTACCCAGCCGTTCATGCGCGAAGCTCCTTCACCAGGTATTCGAAACGGAGGTCGTCGCGCTGCGGGACGCCGAAGCGCTCGTCGCCATAGGGGAAGGGCCTGGTCTTGCCGGTACGCACGTAGCCACGTCGCTCGTACCAGGCGATGAGCTCGGCACGGATGTCGATCACGGTCATTTCGATCCGCTCACTGGCCCATTCGTCGCGGGCGAAACGCTCGACTTCTTCGATGACCAGACGGCCGATGCCGGTGCCCTGCGCCGGCGGGTGCACCGAGAACATGCCGAAATAGCAGACCGGGCCCTGGCGCTCGATGTAGCAGGAGGCAAGCACCTGCTCAGCGCGCTCGAACAGCACGAAGCGGCCGTTGGAACCGGTGAGCAGCGCCTCGATCTCGGTCACGTCCGTACGGCGGCCGTGAAGGAAATCGGCTTCGGTGGTCCACCCCGCGCGGCTGGCTTCGCCGCGATAGGCGGACTCGACGAGCGAGGCGATCAGGGCCGCGTCGGCGGGGGTGGCGGTGCGGAAGGTATGGGAGATCATCGCGGGATTGTAATCGCGCGCGGGGCGCGCTCCTACATCAGGAGCTTGCGGACCCTGGCGATCGCCTCGATAAACCCATCCACTTCCGCCTTCGTGTTGTAGAAGGCGAGCGACGCGCGCAACGTGGCCGGCACGCCGAAGAAGTGCATCAGCGGGTGAGCGCAGTGGTGACCTGAGCGCACGGCGACACCCTGCAGATCGAGCAACGTCGCCATGTCGTTGGCATGCGCCCCTTCGATCAGGAAGGAGATGACCGGCTCCTTTTCCTTCGCGTTGCCGAAGATCCGCACGCCTGGCACGGTTTCCAGTGCGTCGACGGCATAGGCCAGCAAGTCCTGCTCATAGGCCTTCAGACGGTCGAAGCCGATGTTTTCGATGTACTCGATAGCTGCCGTAACGCCCGCAAAACCCGCGATATTCGGCGTACCCGCTTCGAAGCGGTGCGGCGGATCGGCGAACACCGTGCCCTCGAAGCGCACCTCGCGGATCATCTCGCCACCGCCGAAGAACGGCGGCATCGCCATCAGGTGCTCGCGCTTCGCCCACAGCGCGCCGGTGCCGGTGGGCGCCAGCATCTTGTGGCCGGTAACCGCGTAGAAATCGCAGCCCAGCGCCTGCACGTCGATCGGGCGATGCGGTGCCGCCTGCGAGCCGTCGACCAGCAGCGGGATGCCGCGCTTACGACATTCACGGGCGATCTCGCGGATCGGGTTGACCGTGCCCAGCACGTTGGACACATGGGTAACGCAGGCCAGCTTAACCTCGGGGGTGAGCAGGTCGAAAAACTTCTCGAGGATGAGCTCCCCGCTGGCATCGATCGGCGCGGCCTTCACCGTCGCCCCGGTGCGCTCGGCGACCAGCTGCCACGGCACGATGTTGGCGTGATGCTCCATCACCGTGGTGACGATGGCGTCTCCCGGCTTCATGCGCGGCATGGCGTAGCTGTACGCCACCAGGTTGATCGCCTGCGTGGTGCCCGAGGTCAGGATGACTTCGTCGCGCGACGGCGCGTTGATGAAACGTGCGAGTGCGTCGCGTGCCGCCTCGTAAGACGCCGTGGCTTCCTCGCCCAGCGCGTGCACGGAGCGCGACACATTGGCGTTGTGCTCGCGGTAGTGACGATCGACCGCCTCGATCACCGACAACGGCTTCTGCCCGGTGTTGGCGTTGTCGAAATAGATCAGCGGCTTGCCGTGGACGGTGCGCGACAGCAGCGGGAAGTCGGCGCGGATGCGCTCGACGTCGAGCGGCAGAATGGCTGACTCGGGCTTGGCGTTCATGGCTGGCTCCGTACTTCGTTAGCCGGCGGACGGACCGGTCGGCAGATGCGCCACCAGCAGGTCGCCGAGGTGTTCGCGCAGGGCCTCGTTCGGCAGCGATTCCAGTGCCGCGCGGCAGAAAGCCAGCGTCAGCAGGCTGCGCGCCTGGGCGAGCGGGATACCGCGCGAACGGAGATAGAAAAGCGAGCGCTCGTCGAGCTGGCCGATGGTCGCCCCATGCGCGGCCTTGACCTCGTCGGCGTAGATCTCGAGCTCCGGCTTGGTGTCGATCTCGGCCGAGCCAGAGAGCAGAAGGTTCTTGTTGCTGAGCGAGGCATCGCTCCCATCGGCGCCTTCAGCGACCACGATGGCGCCGCGGAATACGCCGCGCGAGCGACCGTTGGCGATACCGCGCCACAGGGCGTCCGACGCCGTATCGCGTGCGTTATGACGGACTTCCAGCTGAGTATCGATATGCTGGCGACCGTCGAGTGCGAACACACCGCGCGAATCGAAGCGTGCGTGGTCGCCCGCCAGTTCGGCCGTGAGTTCATGACGCACCAGAGCACCACCCACTTCCAGCGCATGGACGGTTGCGCTCGCGTTCGCGTCAAGACGGACGTGACCGCGACGTACGAGCGTGGTCGCCGTCGACGCCGCCTGCAGCAGCACCACGCCGAGCCGGGCACTCTCACGAACGACGTAGTCGGCGACGACGGTGCCCAGCTGATTCGCTTCACCCATCGAGACGAACTGCTCGACGATGTCGGCCCGGGAACCCTGCCCTGCCTCCACCAGCACGCGAACGTGCCAGGCCGTGTCGGGCTGAACGCCACTGAAGACATGGACGATGTGCAGCGGTTTCGCCACGTCGATGCCGTCGGCGATCCGCAGCACCACGCCATCGGTGGCGAATGCGGCATTCAGATGCGCGAATGCGTCGGCCGCACCACGGCGGTAACGACTGGCCAGCGCGAAGCGCAACGGTTCCGGCTGCTCCGTCAGGGCGGCCGCCAGCGGCGCAAGCGATACACCGTCAACGCGGTTCAGAGCGGACAGGTCGGCACGGAAGACGCCGTCGACGAAGACGATGCGCGCACTGTCGACACCCGGCAGCGCGAACGACGCCGCATCGATGGCTACGTCGCGCGCCACCGCCGCGTCGGCGACGGCGAACGCACGCTGCGAAAGCGCACGCAGCGGAGTGTACTTCCAGGCCTCGTTGCGCCCTTCCGGCAGACCGGCTTCGGCGAATGCCTGCAGGTTGTCGCGGCGCGCGGCGTCGAGCCACGCGATGCCGCTCTCAGGCAGCGCGCTGGCGGCATCCAGCGCCGCCCGCACGAACGGGGACGGCGCCTGGGTCATGCCGGCGCTCCGGTCAGGTCGGCCTTGCGCAATTCCGGATGCGTGTCGGCGAGCCAGGCGTAGCCCTGCTCTTCCAGCTTCAGGGCGAGATTCTTGTCGCCACTCTCGACGATGCGGCCACCGGCCAGCACGTGCACGAAGTCCGGCTCGATGTAGTCGAGCAGGCGCTGGTAGTGCGTCACGACGAGGAACGAGCGATCCGGCGAACGCAGCGCATTGACGCCTTCGGCGACCTGCTTGAGCGCGTCGATGTCGAGACCCGAATCCGTTTCATCGAGAATCGCCAGCTTCGGCTCGAGCACGGCCATCTGGAAGATCTCGTTGCGCTTCTTCTCGCCACCGGAGAAGCCTTCGTTGACGGCGCGGTGGAGCAGTTCGTCGGAGATCTGCATCACTTTCAGCTTCTCGCGTACCAGCTTGAGGAAGCGCATCGAATCCAGCTCATCCTCACCCCGGAACTTCCGCTGCGCATTGAGCGCGGCACGCAGGAAGTAAGTGTTGTTCACACCCGGGATCTCGACGGGATACTGGAACGCCAGGAACACACCGGTCGCGGCGCGCTCTTCCGGCTCGAGTGCCAGCAGGTCGACACCGTTGAACAGCACCGAGCCTGCGGTCACTTCGTAACCTTCGCGGCCGGCCAGCACGTTGCCGAGCGTGGATTTGCCCGCACCGTTCGGACCCATGATGGCGTGCACTTCGCCGGGCTTCACCTCGAGCGAAAGGCCTTTGAGGATCTCCTTGCCTTCGACGCGGGCATGGAGGTTGTCGATCTTGAGCATGTGCATGGCGTGGCTGTCCATCAGGGCGTGAGGTGCGAGAGCGCATCGAGCGCATCGTCGCGGCGTTCCCAGGGCACGAAGATATGATCGTGCAGGAACGCGGAAACCGGGTTGCAGGGAATGCCGCGCTTTGCCAGCGCGGCGGATACGGCGGCCATCATGCCGACCGCGGTGAGGCTGGACTGCACGCGCAGCGTGATCCGGGCCCAGAGCATGCGTTCGTTGCCCGCGCTGTCCTCGTCGACATCGACGATCAGCGTGGTGCCTTCGGCTTCGCGGAACATCATCAGGGCGTCGGCCATGCGCTCGCGCGCCTTCTCGTGCGAGACGTGAAGGAAGCGCTTGGGAATCGGGTCGATATCCGGATCCAGCGCGGCGAGCAGCGCGCGCAGATCGGTCAGGCCCGGAGCGGAACCGGCGATGCCCATCGTCAGCCCACCGCGCCTTCGAGGGAAACCTCGAGCAGCTTTTTGGCTTCCACGGCGAATTCCATCGGCAGTTCGCGGAAGACCTGCTTGCAGAAGCCGTCGACGATCATCGACACGGCATCTTCTTCGCCGATCCCGCGCGACAGGCAGTAGAACAGCTGGTCGTCCGAAATCTTCGAGGTGGTGGCCTCGTGCTCGACGATGGCCGAGGGATTCTTCACTTCCATGTACGGAAAAGTGTGCGCGCCGCACTGCTTGCCGATCAGCAGGGAATCGCACTGCGTGTAATTGCGCGCGCCGTCGGCACCTTTCTCGATCTTTACGAGGCCGCGGTAGCTGTTGGAACTGCGGCCCGCACTGATGCCCTTGGCGACGATCTTCGACTTGGTACCTTTGCCGATGTGAATCATCTTGGTGCCGGTATCGGCCTGCTGGCGATGGTGCGTCAGCGCCACCGAGTAGAACTCGCCCACCGAACGGTCGCCGCGCAGCACGCAGCTCGGGTACTTCCAGGTGATCGCCGAGCCGGTTTCCACCTGGGTCCAGGAAATCTTGGAATCCGCGCCGCGGCAATCGCCGCGCTTGGTCACGAAGTTGTAGATACCGCCCACGCCGTTCTCGTCGCCGGGATACCAGTTCTGCACGGTGGAGTACTTGATCTGCGCGCGCTCGAGCGCGACCAGTTCGACCACCGCCGCATGCAGCTGGTTCTCGTCGCGCATGGGCGCGGTACAACCTTCGAGGTACGAGACATAGGCGTCGTCCTCGACCACGATCAGCGTGCGCTCGAACTGCCCGGTGTTGATCGCGTTGATGCGGAAGTACGTCGACAGCTCCATGGGGCAACGCACACCCCTGGGAATGAAGACGAAACTGCCGTCGGAGAACACCGCGGAATTGAGCGCCGCGAAATAGTTGTCGGCCGTCGGCACCACGCTGCCCAGGTATTGGCGCACCAGGTCGCCGTGTTCGCGGATGGCTTCGGACATCGAGCAGAAGATCACACCGGCTTCGGCCAGTTCCTTGCGGAAGGTGGTGCCGACCGATACGGAATCGAAGACCGCATCCACGGCCACGCCGGCGAGCTTCGCCCGCTCATGCAACGGGACGCCGAGCTTCTCGTAGGTCTCGAGCAACTTCGGATCCACTTCGTCGAGCGACCTGGGGCCCGCCTTGGGCGCCGAGTAGTAGCTGACCGATTGGTAGTCGATCGGCGCGATGTCGAGCTTGGCCCATTCCGGCTCGGGCATGGTCAGCCAGTGCCGGTAAGCGGACAGCCGCCACTCGGTCATCCACTCCGGTTCGCCCTTGATCGCGGAGAGCTGACGGACGATGTCCTCGCTCAGGCCCGGCGGGAGGCTGTCGGATTCGATATCGGTGACGAAACCGGCTTCGTAGCGGCGGTTGAGCGCCTCCACGACTTCGGCGTTGTCGCGCACGGGGTCTGCCACGTCGCGTGTCATGTTCTCACTCTCGTTCATGCGTTCGCCTGCGCGACGGTGGTCGCGTTCTTCGCCGACGCCATGGAGCGGTCGGCCAGCATCTGGGCCAGGGTCAGGGCGCGCAGCACGCCACCGATCGCCCCGGAAACGGAGCGCCAGCTGTCGCTGACGCCGCACTGGGACTGACGTTCGCACTGGCCATGGGCCACGCTGCACTCCGTCATCCCGATCGGCCCTTCCATCGCTTCGACGATGTCGGCCAGGCTGATCGCCTCGGCCGGCCGCGCCAGACGGTAGCCGCCGTTGACGCCGCGAAACGATTCCACCAGCCCGGCGTGTCCCAGCAGCTTGAGCAGCTTGGACACCGTGGGCAACTCCAGGCGCGCCTCCTCCGCGATCTGAGCGGTGCTCAGAACGTCGGCAGGATGGGCGGCGATGCAAGTCATCACCACCGTCGCGTAGTCGGTCAATCGGCTGACACGGAGCATGGGGGAAGGGGGCACAGTCAATACCGGACCAAAATGGTACTGTTTTCCGGCCCTCGATGCAACGCGGAGCGGCTTAGATGAAGAACAACAGCGCAAGCTGTTCCGCGATGTCGACGAAATGCAGACGATGGTGGATACATCGCTCAACTTCTTCCGCGACGACAGTGAGCATGAGCCGTCGACGCGCTTCAATCTGTCGGAACTGGTGAATACGGTGGCCGACGAATTCCGCGGCGTCGGCAACGACGTGAGCTTCCAGTCGTCGGAAAGCGTGCGCCACAAGGCACCCATATGGTGCAAATTACTTCCCCTTTTTGAGGCAAATCGTCTCGGGGTGCGACCTCCAATGTGACTGAATGGGCTGCGACCCAACGGGTTGGCGGTTCGATTCAAGCTGGCACGCATCCTGCTCTGCTCTCCCCAGCCAAACTAAAGGGGAACCGCGGCACATGAAGTGGATCAACGCCATCATCAAGCCGTTTACGCTGGACGACGTCCGCGAAGCGCTCGCCGAGGTCGGCGTACAGGGCATGACCGTCACGGAGGTCAAGGGCTTCGGCCGCCAGCACGGCCACACCGAACTCTACCGCGGCGCCGAATACGTCGTGGACTTCCTGCCCAAGCTGAAGATCGAGATCGCCGTCACCGACGAGCAGCTCGAGCGCGCCGTCGAGGCCATCAGCACCGCGGCACGCACGGGAAAGATCGGCGACGGCAAGATCTTCGTCATCGACCTCGAGCAGGCCATCCGTATCCGCACGCAGGAGGTCGACGGCGATGCGCTTTAAGCTCCCACGCGCGCTCGCCGCGAGCGCTCTCCTTCTTCCCGGCCTGGCCTTTGCGCAGGCCGCCGCCGCACCGGCGAAGCTCGACTCCGGCGATACCGCCTGGATGCTCACGGCGACGATGCTGGTGCTGCTGATGACTATCCCCGGCCTCGCCCTGTTCTACGGCGGCATGGTCCGTGCGAAGAACCTGCTCTCGGTTCTGATGCAGTGCTTCGCCATCACCGCGCTGGTCACCGTGCTCTGGGTCGTCTATGGCTACTCCGCGGCCTTCGACAACACGGGCATGGCGGCGGGCTCCACGAACATCCACTCGTTCATCGGCGGCTTCGGCCACGCGATGCTGGCGGGGCTCAAGCCGGACAGTCTGTACCTCACGATCCCCGAAGGGGTTTTCGTGATGTTCCAGATGACATTCGCGATCATCACGCCCGCGCTCATCGTCGGCGCCATCGCCGAGCGCATGAAGTTCTCCGCGCTGCTGGTCTTCACCGCCCTGTGGTTCACGCTGGTCTATCTGCCGGTCGCGCACATGGTCTGGGGTGGCCCCGGTTCGTTCCTCGGCGACCTCGGCGTGCTCGACTTCGCCGGTGGCACGGTGGTCCACATCAACGCGGGTATCGCCGGTCTCGTCGGCTGCCTGGTGATCGGCAAGCGTCGCGGTTACCCGAACACGCCCATGCCGCCGCACAACCTCGGCTACACCCTGATCGGCGCGAGCATGCTCTGGCTGGGCTGGTTCGGCTTCAACGCCGGCTCGGCTGTCGCGGCTAACGGCAGCGCGGGCATGGCGATGCTGGTGACGCAGATCGCCACCGCCGCCGCGGCGATCGGCTGGACCGCGATCGAATGGCTGACCCATCGCCGTCCAAGCGTGCTGGGTATCGCCTCGGGTGCCGTGGCCGGCCTCGTCGCCATCACGCCCGCCGCCGGTACGTGCGGTCCGGGTGGCGCGCTGGTACTCGGTCTCGTTGCCGGCGTGGTGTGTTTCTTCTGCGCGACCAGGCTGAAGCGTAAGTTCGGCTACGACGATTCGCTGGACGTATTCGGCGTGCATGCCATCGCCGGCATCATCGGTGCGCTGCTCACCGGTCCGCTTGCGGCGCCGGTCCTGGGTGGCTTCGGCACAGTCACCGACCTCGGTGGCCAGTTCTGGATCCAGTGCAAGGGCGTCGGCTTCACCGTCGTCTACAGCGCGGTGTTGAGCTACGTCATCTTCAAGGGCATCGCCGTGACGATGGGTCTGCGCGTGGATGAAGAACAGGAACAGGTGGGCCTGGACATCGCGCTGCACGAGGAGCGCGGTTACAACCTCTCCTGAGCGGTTCTGTCCGTCCGGTGGATGAAGAAAGGCCAGGCAATCGCCTGGCCTTTCCGTTTCCACATCCGTGAGCGATCAGTTCACCCAGTGGCAGCGACGCTCGGTGTGATAGTGGTGATGGTGGTCGTACACGCGTACCGGCTTGCAGACCTGGTGGCGATGATGCACGGGGCGATGCGGAGGAACCGGATGATGGTCATAAGCGTTGGCGGCCAGAGGCGCCATGAAGGCGGCAGCCATCACGAGAATGCCGAGGGCCCGCGAACGCTTGCGGTTGGTGCTTCCGGTGGTGAGCGTCATGTTGCGTTCCTGTTCCAGTGGGCGGGTACACAACGTCGCCGTTCCGGCTGAGCGAGTCAATACGTTCGTAAAAACTGCCATGACGGCATTCAGCAAGGTTGATGCGAAGCGAAGAATCGCAAGTTCTTTCGCTCACTCACAGGCGTCCATCGACGCTGTTCTGAGGCAGCACGGACTTCACGTCGTACACCACCGCACCCGCCTTACCGAACGCGCGAATCTTCTCCGGACCGAACGCACGGAACTCGTCATGCGCCACGGCGACGATGACCGCATCGTAGACGCCCTCTTCGATTGCCTCGATCGTACGCACGCCGTATTCGCGGGCGCACTCTTCGTTATCGACCCACGGATCGTAGACATCGACCCGGGCCATCGACTGCTCCAGATCGCGAACGATGTCGATCACCCGCGTATTGCGCAGGTCCGGGCAGTTTTCCTTGAAGGCGAACCCGAGCACCAGCACGCGTGCATCGACAATGTGCAGGCGCCGCTCGCTCATCAGGCGGATGACGCGGTCGGCCACGTATGTGCCCATGCGGCTGTTGATCCGCCGCGCGGCGAGGATCAGTTCCGGGTGATATCCCGTGACCTCCGCCTTGTGCGTGAGGTAATACGGGTCGACACCGATGCAATGCCCGCCCACCAGACCCGGACGGAACGGCAGGAAGTTCCACTTCGTTCCGGCCGCCTCGAGCACCTCACCCGTGTCGATCCCAAGACGGTTGAAGATCAGGGCCAGTTCGTTGACCAGCGCGATGTTGACGTCGCGCTGTACGTTCTCGATCACCTTGGCCGCTTCGGCGATCCGCACCGACGACGTCTTGTGCGTGCCGGCGGTGATGATCGTGCGGTACAGCGCATCCACGCGGTCGGCGGCTTCCGGCGTCGAGCCCGAGGTGAGCTTGCGGATATCCACCACACGACGGGCGTGGTCGCCGGGATTGATGCGCTCGGGGCTGTAGCCGCAGTGGAAATCCACGTTGAAGGTAAGCCCGGAACCCTCCTCCAGAATCGGCACGCAGATTTCTTCGGTCGTACCCGGATAGACGGTGGATTCGAAGATGACCAGGTCGCCTCGCGTGAGCAGTCCACCGAGCATGCGGCAGGCTTTCTCCAGCGGCTCGAGGTCCGGCCGCTGCGCCTCGTCGATCGGCGTGGGCACGGTGACGATATAGACGTTGCGGTCGGCCAGATCGGTCACGTCACCGGTATAGCGGAGCCGCGCGGCGGCGCTCAGGGCTTCGCCGGTGACTTCCAGGGTGTGGTCGTGGCCAGCGCGCAGCTCGGCGAGGCGTGCCGGTGCGATGTCGAAACCGAGGGTATCGAAGTGCCGGCCGAATTCGACGGCAAGCGGCAGTCCAACGTAACCGAGACCGATGATGCCGATCCGCGGATCAGGAGTAAGAGCCATGAGGCGCCCGGGCTTCCAAAAGAAACGAAGCGTACACGGCGGAGCGGCGGCTTAGTACCACCGCCCCGTCAGGTGCGTCACGGACGAACGGCGGTGACCTCGATTTCGACAAGGAAACTGGGGTTGGCGAGGGCCGCCACCTGCACCGCCGAACGCGACGGCAGGTTGGGCTGGGCCGCCGTGCCGAAGAACTGCGTGTAGCCCGCCATGAAACCGGTGAAGTCCATCTTGCCGCCCTTGGCCGGGTCACCGACCAGGAACGCCTGCATCTTGACCACGTCGCCCATGGTCAGGCCCATGCCCTTGAGCTGCTTCTCGATCGAGGTCAGCACGCCCACCGTCTGCGTCTTGGTGTCGCCATAGGCCTGCGGGCTGTCCTTAGGCGCGCTCGCGTCGGCGACCGGCGCCACCGCGCCGCTGAGGAAGACCAGCGTCTTGCCCGCCGGGATCTCCACGGCGGCCGAAATCGGAAAGGTGCTGTTGGGGATCTTGTGCCGGACCACGTCGGCGGCGAAAGCGGGCGTCGTGGCAAGAAGGGCCAGGATCGGCAGGAAACGGCTTGTCCTGGTCATGCGTCAGTCTTCCTCGGAGTTGTCGGCGGGTGGACGGAATGGCTTCACGTCTTCCGGCTTAAGGGTATCGGCGTAGTGATTGCCGAAGTGCGTGCGCACGTAGTTGACCACGTCGGCGACCTGGGCGTCCGACAGCTGCCTCCCGAACGCGGGCATGCCACCTCGCCCGCTCACGACCATGACGGTGGGATACGCGGCGGCGGCGAGTTTCGGATTGTCAGCCAGTGCCGGGTAGTGCCCGGCACCGACCGCGCCCTTGCCGTCGGGCATGTGGCAGCCCTGGCAGATGTGCGTGAAGATCTGCTGGCCGGTGACGTGCGAGATGTCTTTCGCATCGAGAAAGTCGGCATCGGTGGTCTGCGCTGCCTGCGCGATACCGGCGGACATCAAGGCCGCGACGGCGGTGGCCAGAGCGAAGCCTCTCATGCGCGACCTCCCGCCATCGCCTTGCGATGCAGCTGATCGATGGCCGAGAGCGACGACAGGATCGCGCCCTCCTGCCAGGCAGGAAGATAGGACGCGTGCTCACCGGCAAGCACGATGCGACCGTCGAGCGAACAGAGATCGGCGAAGTGCTTTTCGCGCGTCGCGTCGGTCCAGCCGCCGAAACAGCCGAGCGTGAACGGCACCCGGTGCCAGGCGACCGACATGCCGTTCTCGAATGACGTCTTGTATTGCGAATGGATCTGCGAGCCGTACTCGACGGCCTTGCGGATACGCGCGGCGGGATCGAGCGCGGTGAACTCAAAGGCCTCCATCGCGAACGTATACGAGCCGAGCAGCACACCCTTCTTCGTGCCGATGCCATGGCTCGGATAGGAAATCATGCCGATCGGCGTGTCGGTGACACTGATGCCGCCGTAGATCGCCTCGTCCTCTTCCCAGAATCGACGATCGAACTGCAGACCGATCTTCGACGACGACCAGTACGGCACGGCCGAGATGGCGGCGGCCTTGGCCGGCGATACCTGCACGGGAATCTGACTGAGGATCGACAGAGGAATCGTGCACACGCACCAGTCCGCTTTCGCCTGACGGGGCTGACCGGGCTTTCGCGCATCCTCGTAGGTCACGGTGACGCCGTGCTCGTCCTGAGCGATGGCGGTGACCCTGGCGTTGTACTCGATGTGCTCGCCGACGCGCTGCGTAAAGGCCTTGCCGATCGCATCCATGCCGCCGACCGGCTGCATCATCGTCGTCTGGTATTCGTACTGCGCATTCATCCCCAGACCGGCCCAGAGCTTTGCCTGAAGCACTTCGGAGAGGCCATTGGGTGTCGAAAACTCAGGCTTGCCGTCGACACCACCACCGGCGTGCTTCGCATAACCGCGATGCTCGCTGCTCGCGCGGCCCGCGACGTAGCGAAAGTCCTTGTCGAGGCCGCCGAACTCACGCATGGCCTCGAGCAGGATCTCGCGATCCTCCTTCGTTACCATGTCGTCCAGGCGCCCTTTCCCGGTCGCCTTGGCAAGCAGCTCGGCTATGCCGCCGTGCAGGTCGGCCTGGACTTCGCGCAGCCGTTGCGGCTTGCCGCCGTAGGCTTTCGTACTGTGCAGATAAGCGTTGTGATTCACCTGCACGAATGGTTCGAGCGCAACGCCGAACTGTCGGCAGTAGTCGAGCACGCCATGGTGATGGTAGGGAATGCGCCAGGGACCGGGATTGAAGTACTGGTCCTTGTCGAACCCGCAGGTCTGCGTATGGCCACCCAGTTCGGTGTAGACATCACCGCCGCGGATCGTCCAGTTGCGGCCACCCGCACGTGCGTTGTACTCGAGCACCTGAACCTTGTAGCCCGCCTTGCCCAGCTCGTATGCCGCCACCAGGCCCGCGAGTCCGGCACCGAGAATCAGCACCGTCCCCTTACCCGAACCCTGCAGTGGCGAGGGTCGCCGATACGGCGATTCCTTCGCAAAACCCAGCTGAGTCATGGACTGGTACATCAGTGCGCCGCCCCCGGCCACACCGATCATTCGCAAGAGATCTCGCCGCGTCATGGACGTCGGCCGACAGTCGCCTTCCATCAAGTTTCACCCCCGAGCAGGAACCCCGTTCACGCAGAATAACCACATGTTGCGACGCACAACAACTGGTCAAACGTCACGCACCAATCCGGTGCAATGACACGTCTGCACAAAGGCTCTAAGCTGCCCGCACAGTCCACTGCAAAGATCATCCATGACCGTCTCCGATGACCGTTCCGCAGCCCGCCTTACGTGGGCGCGCCACGCTACCGGCCAAGCCACGCTCGTGCTCGAACCCGCTTCCGCCGATGCCAGCTTTCGCAGCTACTGGCGCGGTTACGTCGACGGACAACCGGTGATCGTGATGGACTCTCCACCGGACAAAGAGAACCCCGCACCATGGGTGGAGATCGGTAAACGTCTTGCCGACGCGGGCCTGCACGTGCCCACGGTGATGGTCGCGGACCTCGGGCAAGGCTTCCTGCTGATCGAAGATCTCGGCACGCGTACGTATCTGCCCGAACTCAGCGACGCGACCGTCGACGCGCTCTACGGGGATGCGCTGGACGCACTGCTCCGCATGCAGTCGCATGTCGATACATCGGGACTGCCGTCGTTCGATCACGCATGGCAGACGATGGAAATGGAAATCATGCCGACTTGGCTGCTCGAACGGCACCTGGGCGTCACGCTTGCCTGTGAGGAATGGGACGTCGTCGAGGGAGCTTTCACCGCGATCCTGCGCACGCTGGCCGAACAGCCTCGTGCGTTCATGCATCGGGACTATCACAGCCGTAACCTGCTGGTCACCACGGAACGCTCGCCCGGCATTATCGATTTCCAGGGCGCCATGTCCGGGCCGATCACCTACGACCTGGCATCGCTGCTGCGCGATGCCTACATCGTCTGGGACAACGAACGCGTGGAGGGCTGGGTCGAGGCGTACCGCCTTCGTCTGCTCGATGCGCGCCTGCTCGATGAGACCGTCGACACCGATCGTTTCCGCCGCTGGTTCGATCTCGCCGGACTGCAGCGCCACATCAAGATCCTGGGCCTGTTCTGCCGCCTCTGCTACCGCGATGGCAAACCGGGCTATCTCGACGACCTCCCCCGCGTCCTGCGCTACGTGCTCGACACCGCACGCCGACATGCGGATGTCGCTCCCCTTGCGGACCTGATCGAAGCGAAGATCGGCGGACGTGACCTGCGTCAGGCGAATCCCGCGTGAGGCATGCACTCATCCTCGCCGCCGGGCTCGGCGAGCGCATGCGGCCACTGACCGATCACACGCCGAAGCCCCTGCTCGACGTACATGGCAAGCCGCTGATCGTGCACCATATCGAGAAGCTGGCGGCGGCGGATGTCCGCTACATCGTGATCAACACCTCCCATCTGGCGGATCGATTCCCCGAGGCACTCGGCGACGGTTCGCGGTGGGGCGTGCGGCTTCGCTATTCGTATGAAGGCCCGACGCCGCTGGAGACGGGCGGCGGCATGCTCAAAGCGCTGCCCTTACTCGGCACCGCGCCGTTTATCGTCGTCAGTGCGGATATCTGGAGCGATATCGACTACGCGGCATTGCCCGCCGAACCGGAAGGCGTCGCGCATCTGGTGATGGTGCCCAACCCGGACTTCCATCCGACGGGCGATTTCGCCCTCGGGGATGGACGTCTATATGGCGATGACGCGCCCGCGTCGGCGCAGCGCCTGACGTTCGGTAACGTAGGTGTCTACCGGCGGGAGATCGTCGAACACGAGACACCGGGCAGGTTCAAACTGCTTCCGATGTATCGGCGCGCGATCGCACAGGGACGCCTTTCTGGCGAAAAATTCGAGGGATTTTGGCGAAATGTCGGCACACCGGCGCAACTCGACGAACTGCGCACGCTACGTTGACCGACCGACGATGCCGGCGAACGAAGAGGGCTATCGCCACCCTCTTCGTCGCGGACGACGTTATTGAACGGTGACGGTGTTCAGTTCACGCAATCGCTCGTGACCCATCGCGAACGCCTGATTGAAGGCGCTGGTGATATCGACGAAGTCATGCGTGCCGGTATTGGCTTCTATTTCTTCACCGACGTGATCGAGAATCCGGTAGCTCGCGCGGTAGACCTGCTCACCGCCGATACCATTGTGTTTCACCGCTTTCGCAACCACTCGGAACTTGCTCTGGTTTTCCACTGCAACTCCTCCCCCCTGTCACGTCTCCGATACTGACCGGGGAAGATGACTGTTGCAAGTGACTTCGGTTTCGTCCCGAAGGCACCCGGTCAACCGCCCGGCGCAGCCGCCGCGGGCGCAGGCGCAGGCGCCACGTTGCCCGCGACCGCTGCCTGCGGTGCCGGCGGCGCCGCGGCGGCAGCGCCACCGGCGGCGTGCTCTTCCTCGGCCGAGTGCAACGTCGCCGCCTGCGGCAGTGTGGCTGGCGGCACCGATGCGACCTCAGGCGACAGCGCGGCCTTGGCCGCGTCGTGCGTCATGACCACGATGCTGATGCGTCGGTTGATCGGCGAGGACGGATCGTTCTTGTCGAACGGCACGGATGCCGCGAGGCCGACGACACGCGCCACCTTGTCCGCCTGCATACCGCCATCCGTGAGCGTGCGACGCGCGGCATTGGCACGGTCGGCCGAAAGCTCCCAGTTACCGTAAGCCTGACTCGCGCGCACGTAAGGCGAGTTATCCGTGTGGCCGGAGATGCTGATCTGATTCGGCACCTGGTTCACGAAGCCGGCCAGTTCGTGGAGGATCTGCACGGTGTACGGTTTCAGCGCACCGCTGCCCGTGTCGAACATCGGGCGATTCTGTTTGTCGACGATCTGAATGCGCAGGCCTTCCGACGTGATATCGAGCAGCAGCTGATCCTTGTACGGGGCCATCGCCTGACTCCTGGCGATCGCCTCGTTGAGGTCCTTCATCAGCTGTTCGAGGCGGCGCTTCTCCTGCGCCTTCGCCAGCTTCTCGGCGTCGGCGGCGGTGGCCGGCCTGGCGAATGCCTGCTGGTCACCCGGCCCCTTGGGCAGGTCCATCGCGCCACCGAGCTTGATCATGCTGGTGCTGGCACCGCCGGGCCCCATCTTGCCCGACGGCGCCATGGTGGACTGCCCCGCCGTCATGCTCGGATTCTTGAAGTATTCCGAGATGGCGGCGCGCTGCTGTTTCGTCCCCGCACCGACGAGCCACATCACGAGGAAGAAGGCCATCATCGCGGTCACGAAGTCCGCGTACGCGACCTTCCACGCTCCACCGTGGTGGCCGTGGCCGCCCGCCTTTTTCTTGCGGACAATGATGACCTGCTTCAACTCGCTCATCGGTACTTACCGTGCGGCCTTCAGGTGCGCTTCCAGATCCTGGAAGGTCGGACGGGTGCCGGACTGCAGCGACTTGCGGGCGAACTCCACCGAGACCATCGGGTTGTAACCGCGAAGGTTGGCAAGCAGCGCCACCTTGACGCACTCGAACGCCTTGCCATCGGTGTTGACGCGCGCTTCCATCGCCGCCGCCAGGGGACCGATGAAGCCATAGCACAGCAGGATGCCGAGGAAGGTGCCCACCAGCGCGCCGGCGATGTGCTCACCGATAACCGCCGCGTCGCCGTCGATCGACTTCATGGTGATGACGATGCCGAGCACCGCCGCCACGATACCGAAGCCAGGCAGCGCATCGGCCATTTTCTGCACGGCATGCGCCGGAGCGGCCGCTTCGTGATGATGCGTCTCCAGCTCGACGTCGAGCAGTTGCTCGAGTTCGTGCGGATCCATGCTGCCGCCGACGATGAGGCGCAGGCAGTCGGTGATGAAGTCGATGAGGTGATGTTCCGCGATGAGACGCGGATACGCCGAGAACAGCGAACTGTTCGCCGGATCCTCGATATGCGCTTCCATGCCGAGCTGCCCTTCCTTACGCATCTTGATGAAGATGTCGTAGAGCAGCGACAGCAGATCGACATAGTCCTGACGGCGGTACTTCGGGCCCTTGAGCAGCGCGATGCCGTCACGGACCGAGCCCTTGACGATGTCCATCGAGTTGGCGCTGATGAAGGCGCCGATGGCGCCGCCGAAGATGATGAGCAGTTCGTACGGCTGCCAGAGCGCACCGATCGAGCCGTGTGAAAGAACGTAGCCGCCCAGTACGGAGACGAGGACGACGATGGACCCGATAATGACCAGCATGACTTGCTTCCTCCTAACCCTGTGCGTATCGGCCGGACCGGCCGATAGTTGAGGAATTCCGTCACAATTACTGCACGTTTTACCCGCCGGATTCGAGTGGTCCGGCGTAGTGCGGAAAGACCAGCCGAATGCGCGTACCGATGCCGGCGTCGCTCTCGATCTCCACCCCGCCGCCGGCCTGCGCCACCGTGCCGTATACCTGCGCCAGGCCCAGGCCTGAGCCACCGGGCTTCGTCGTAAAATACGGCTCGAACAGGCGATGCCGGACTTCCTCCGACATCCCTCCCCCTGTATCGGCCACGGTGATGAAGACCTGACGCGGGGTTTCGCTATCGCGCATCGCGCTCGCAGATACCGGGTCGCCCCGTCGCTCGCCCACTTCGATGACCACGGTGCCGAAGCCCTCCATGGCGTCCCGGGCGTTGAGGCACACATTCATCAGAGCCTGCTCCAGCCCCTGCCGGTCGAGCAACGCGGGCAGTGGTGCCGGCTGGCGAAGCACCTCGATGCCGACCCGGCCGCCAAGGGCATGGCGGGCGAAGTCCGCAAAACCCTCCACCAGGACACCGATATCGACCGGTTCCGCCTGGTAGGGGTGGTTGCGTGCGAAGGCGAGCAGACGACGCGTGAGCGCCGTCGCATGACGCGCACCCTCCATCGCATAAGTCAGCATGCGGCGGTGCCTGGGCAGCAGGTCAGCGGCATCGTCCTCCAGCCCCGAGAGGCTGACGATCACCGTCTGCAGCATGTTGTTGAAGTCGTGCGCGATGCCGCTGACCAGTTGGCCGACCGCCTGCTGTTTCTGCGCCTGACGGGCGCTCGCCTCGGCGAGGTCGCGCGCGTGGGTCGCCATCGCGAGTTGCTCGCTCACGCCGGCGAGCCGGTTTTCGGCGTCGCGGCGCGCTCCGTGCTCGGACTCGAATCGCTCCAGCAGGGAGCCATACCGGCTCGACGCGGTGGCCGAGCGGGCGACTGTCTCGTTGAGACGTTCCTGAAGCAGTTCGTTGATGGACTCGATCGCGGCCTGCAGTTCGACCCTCTCGGTCACGTCCCGACTGATCACGACCAGATGGTCGAGCCGGTCGTCGGCCACGACCCCGGCGACCATCACTTCCCACCAGCGCGACGCCCCGGTCGCCGACGGCCGTGGCGCGACGAAGTCGACGCGCTCGCCGGACAGGGCGCGGTCGAGTACCCGGGTGACCATCGCGTGCGCTTCCGGCGGCCACAGATCGACCCAGCGCGTGCCGATCAGGCGCTCCGGCTCCTCCGATGTCAGCGCCGAGCTGCCCATGCCGGCGATAAAGCGGATCACGCCGTGCCGATCCAGTTCCTTCATGCAGTCGGCGGACGCCTCGACGAATTGCCTGTACAGCCCGTCTTCGCTTGTCATGGCCCGCTCGTTATCCCCTGATCACATTGCCCCGCCGCCCCTATGACGCACCGCGGCGCCGGGGCGTGTCAAGCGAATCGAGAGCGGGAGCGGTCAGACCGTACGGGTGCGGGCCGGCGAATCAGTCGTCCGCGTCGTCCGTCCGGTCGTCGTCGAAGCCGGTCTCGCCTTCGGCAAACGCAGGCGCGCCGTCATCGTCCACGCCCAGCACCAGGCCGAGGGCCTTCTCCGCCGCCTCAGCGGCACTGTCTTCGTCGCGGAAGCTGCGATTCTCGTAGACCGCGAAGTACGACGGGAAGCTGCCGTCCGCCGGATGGGAAGCGATCAGGGCCGTGTAGCGCGAGCCTTCACGGATCGCACTGCTCTTCAGGGTAAAGCCGGGGAATTCGCGCTGTGCCATGTACCGTGACCTCGATGGGGCGGAAAGTCTAACGTAGCCGGAGGGTTGCCGGTTCTCTTGCATCGAAACCCTCAGCAAATCCCACCGATTGTTCAGAAAAAGTCACTTGCCTTGCGGAATTTTGTAGGGTATTTCCTACATCAAGCGTCCTCACATAGACTTCACGAAGGGCGCGAAACAGGGGAACAGGGGCAGTACCGAATGAATCTCACCACCACCACGTCGCCGTCGCGGCGCCTTGCGTGGGCCGTCGCGGCCGTGCTCGCCATTGCCGGCATCGCCGGCCTGGCACTCGCGCCCATGGTCGCCGCCGCGATCCCGCGCACGGCTATCCAGATGGTTTACGCATGGCTCTGTGCTTCCCTCGTGGGCTCCGCTTACGTCGTCGTCACGCTTGCGAACGATGCCGAAGGCGCCACCGAGGATAGGGACGACTTCTGATCTCAGGGATGGGGTGAAAACTGAGGGCTCGCCGGTGGCGGGCCTTTTTTTGTGGTCGTCTTTTTTTGGGGGGGGCTCGGCTTCGCCATCGCGTTTGGCTGTTCGCGAGCGTGTTGTCTCAGGTGGAAGAGCCGGCGGGTGCCACCCTCGCGTCCACGCCTGCGGCGACCCCTCAAGGAGGGCCGCTACCGCGGCCGTGTATCAATGGCCTTCGGCCGGGTCGGGCTCCGACTGGGGGTTTTCGAGTCGGCTATCCCTGCCTCCCCGAAAACGGCCGGTCATCCCTGACCGGCCCCGCTCTCGCGGCCTCTTCCAGTCGGAGCCCTCGCCTGCGGCTACCGGACGCGAGGGTGGCACCCGCCGGCTCTTTCGGACGGTGAGGCAGCGTGGGGTCGAGCGGCGGTGCGCTTCGTTGGTTGGGACCGCTCGCTTGCCTGGGGTGCATGGCCTCGTTCGCCTTAGTGAGGCTGAGGGTTCGCGAACACGGTTCGCTCCTACCGCACGGCGACCGCAATGGTGGGATACATGGCGGCCTGTAGGAGCGCGCCCTGCGCGCGAAAAGCCAACGAAGCGAAGAAGCCAC
>NZ_FUYT01000018.1:0-92670 GCF_900167995.1 Luteibacter sp. 22Crub2.1 | reverse complement strand
CCACTTCTTGAACACACCGCCCGGCGTCCGGTCACGGACAGGCCGATGAGGCTCATCGTGCGAGCGATGGTGGCACGCCTTTGCGTTTTGGCGTGCCACAACTCGGGGCTGCGTGCGGCACGCATGGAGATGACTATGGAAAAGTTTGGAACGGTTGGCGAAGGGAGTTTTTGTATCGACCCCGATGTGGGCGTCAATGCGTTGTTGAATGACGCTAACGAGTTGTTGCAGTACGCGCGGGGCATCACGGATCTGCTTGTCGAATCTCTGCAGGAAGACGAAATTCCCGAGCGTCAGCGCACGTTGCTTGCGCTGGGTGGTGTCGGTGCGTTGATTACGATGGGTGTGCAGTGTGTGGCGCGGGCGCACGCGAAGATGGAATGGGATAAGGTTTGATGTTGGTGCACCGCTGGCATGGACGGACGCAATGCATCGTTCGAGATGTCGATCGCTGAGGGTTCGCGAGCAGGCTCGCTCTTACATGAGCCAGGTGGCGTCAGCGTTCGGGGGGCGTCGGCGTCTGCCGTTCCTGGAGCGATTCCGCACGGAGGCGAAGGCCGGAGGAGGACTTAGCGACAGGAATGGCAGACGGCGACGGCCCTTGCCGCAAGGCCAGGCTTTGAAGCGACCGCGAAGGCGAAGCCGAGCCAGCCCGAAGGCACCCTCTTCGTCGCTTCGTTGGCTTTCGCCCGCAAGACGGGCTCCTACAGGAGCGGTGTCCGCAGCCACTCCTGCCGCGAGGCGAAAAAAAGCCGCCCGTGGGAGCGGGCGGCGATTCCGGGGAGATTTGCAAGGCGGCGCGTCCGGGAGGAACGCGCGCCCTGTCTTCTTGTGGTGGAGCTTAAAGCGAGAAGTCGTACTCGGCCGACAGCTGCACGTAACGCGGCTGCTGGAAGCTGGTCGGGATCTTGTACGTGGTGTCGGACAGCGAATTGCCGTTGTTGTCCTCACCCACTTCGTTGATCGAGGTGGTGTGCTGCTTGTTGAAGATGTTGAACACGTTGGCCGAGATCGTCACGCCCTTCGCCCATTCCGGCTTATAGGTCGCGTTGAGGTCGATGTTCCAGTACGTCGGCGTGCGACCCACCGAGCCGCGCTTCACGACCATGCCGCTGCAGTAGAGGTAAGCGCCGCCGCCGTAGCCACCGATGGTGCCGTCGATCGGGTTCAGGCCGTAGCAGTTTTCCGGACGACCGGTCTGCACGATGCCGTTCGCGCCGACGAGCCACTGGTTGTTGATCTGCCAGGCGCCATAGATCTTGAAGGTGTGCTTGCGATCGTTCGGGAGGTAACCGTTCGAGCCGGCCATGATCTCCGGATAGTCGAACAGCTCGGTCGTGCCGGTGTCGGCCTGGCCGTTGGACGAGTCGACGCCACCTTCCGAGTTGCCACGGGTGTGCGACCACACGTACGACGCCTTCATGTACCAGGTGTTGTCGAAGTTGCGCTCGGCGGTCAGCTGCATCGCCATGTACGAGCGCTTGTAGCTCGGCTCGCCCACGGCCGAGCCCGGCAGGTGGATGTCGTACAGCGTACCGGTCGCATCGACCGGCGTGCGCAGGGTCACCGAGCTGCCCGGGTTGAAGATGTAGCAACCCGGTACGTTCGCCGCCGCCGGCGACAGGCTGGTGGTGTCGAGGTTCAGCCCGTACTGCGCATTGGCGGCCGCGGCGATCGGACGGAAGTCGCAGGAGTCGTCGATACCCGTGAGGATCTTCCGGTAGATCGCCTTGGCGCCGAACGTCCAGTCGGCCACCTGCTGTTCGGCACCGAGGATGAACTCGCGCTGCTTGAACGGCTTCAGGTCCTTGGTGGCAACGGCACCCGGGTTGGGTACGACGCCGGCTTCCCCATTGGAGTACTGGGTCACGGCACGCGCAGGATTGGCGGCTGCGTAGGCATCCGACACCGGTCCCAAACCCGTCGGCGCGCCGGTGACCGGATCGATACCCGTGTAGCTGAAGTAGCGGATCTGGTACAGCGAGGCGGCGGCGCCACGCAGGGCGACGTTGCCGTCCAGCGGCAGCGAGTAGTCGCCGGCGCTGCCGTAGACCTTCAGCGTGGAGTCGCCATGGACGTCCCACGAGAAGCCGAGTCGCGGCTGCCAGCTGTGCACCTGGCTGACATAGGTCTGGCCAAGGCTGTTCGTGTTGTTGAAGCCATCGTTACGCACGCCGATGCGGGCGACGAAGTTGTCCGTGATGTGCCAGTTGTCCTGCAGGTAGTAGGACTTCTGCGTGATGCCGACCTTCGCACCGGTGGCGAACACCGCCTGCTTGACCACGTTGTCCGCCGGATCGATGCCCGGGGTATGACCCAGGATGTCCTCGGGGATCGGCTGGTAGGTGTAGACCGAGCCACCCTCGTACGCCGTGCCGGTGTCGGTGGTGAAATGGTCGCGTGCCCAGCCGGCCTTCAGCTCGTGATCGCCGATGTGGTATTCGAAGTCGATACGACCGGCATTGCGCTTGTCTTCGCCGTTAGGCGTGGTGAGTTCGCCCGCGGAGGTGAACGAGCAGTGCGGCGCGGCAGGCACCGAGCCGGCCACGACCGGCGAGCGCTGGTCGACGATCGTCGGGCAGCCCGGCGAGTTCACGGCGTTGAAGATGTCGCCATCGTACTCTTCGACCGTGCCATCGGCTGTCGTCGCGCGCTCGACGCGCTTGTTGGTGCTCTTGCCGTACTGCGCCGAGATCGTGAAGTCATCCGTGATGTAGCTGGTGTACTTCAGGATGTTGTTCATGCCGCCGGTCTTGTCGTACTGCTGACCGAGGTAGTCGCCACGATGCGGCTGACCGTTTTCGTCGTAGTTGTAGCCGTAGATGCTCTGCTGCGTGGTGCTCGTGTCGCTGAAGCCGGTGTATTCGAGGATGTTGCTCTCGTTGATGTTCCAGTCCAGCTTGACCAGGTAGCGCGGATCCTTGATCGTGGTCTTGTTGAAGCTGCCGCCACCGGTGGCGTCGCCATAATGCTCGTCCGCCGTGCGCGTACCGCCGACGAGGGCGAACATGAACAGCTTGTCCTTGATCAGTGGGCCGCCGAGCCAGGCATTCCAGCGCTGGCCGAAGTCGGTCGCGTTGCCGCTGCCGTTGTTACCGATCACGTAGTTGCTGTTGTGACGGTTGTTCTGGTTGAGCGCGCCGTTCTGCAGGTAGATGTTCGGCTGGTTGGCCTGCAGCTGGTACGGGTTCCAGGTGAAGTCGATACCGCCCTTCCACTCGTTGGTACCGCGCTTGGTGTTGACCGAGATCACGCCGCCGGTGGAGTTGCCGTACTCGGCGCCGTAGCCGCCGTCCTGGATCTCTTCCTGGTCGATGGCCTCGAACGGCACCTGCGCGTAGGTCAGGCTCTGGAAGAAGTTGGTGACGTTGAAACCGTTGACGTAATAGCTGTTCTCGGCAACCGAAGCGCCGCCGAACGAGGCCAGGTTACCGAAGGCGCTGTCGCCCTTGGTCGCGCCCGGGGCGAGAAGCGCCACGGCGGTCTGGTTACGTGCGAGCGGCAGCTGCTTGATCTGTTCGGCCGTCATCACCGTGTTGGTCTGACTGGACGTGATGTCGATCGGCGGCAGCGCGTTGGCGGTCACCGAGACGGTGGTCAGGTCCTGTGCGCCAGCGGCGGCAGCGGGTGCGGCGAGGTTGAGGTTAAAGCCCTGGCCCGCGACGATGGTGATCGTGCGCGTCGTGCTCTGACCGCCGGTGGTCGAGGTGATCTTGTAATCGCCCGGCGGCAGCGACGAAATGTTGAAGCGGCCGTCGCTACCGACGGTGGCGCTGCGGCTGAGGCCGCTGCCGTTGTTGACGGCGGTGACCTGGGCACCGGCGTCCGCCGTGCCGTAGACACCGCCGACGGTGCTCTGTGCGAACGACGCGGCGCTGACGATGCCGAGCCCGACCGCGATGGCGAGCGAAAGCGAACGCTGCCGTGAGCGGTCCGATGAATGACGCAGCTGCATGTAGATCTCCCCGGCCACTGGCCAAATGCTTCAAGCCGCGCCGCCGTCGGCAGAGGGCGGTCGCGGAGTCGTGACTCAATCGAAATGGCCGTCCGGGCCCCTTGGTGGTGTCGACATCCTCCGCATCGAAACACCGCCTGTGCGACTTAACGAAACCGCAACAAGCATGGCGAAGCTAAGGCGCGGCGAGGGATGCACTCAAGGGGAGTTGCATGAACGAAATACCTTGCCCCGCTTGTGCGCGGTCGAATCGCAAGGGTCTTGCGCGTGCGCAAAGACATGCATCCGCGTCCAGGCGGGCGTTCGTCCGTGTATGCACGTAAGAACACGTCGACGACGTTATCGCGTGGATGAAATAAGTTTCATCGAAGCAGAATTCTGCGTAAGCGTTGCGAGGCGTTTTCAGCTTTCAACCCGCTTTCAGTCAGCTTCCATAAAAAAAAGGCCGCTCAGGGAGAGCGGCCAATATCCGGGGAAACTGCTTCTTTTGTTGTTATGTCGTTATCGAATCAGAGCGTGAAGTCGTAGCGCGCGCCGAGGCGGACGTAACGCGGGTCCTGGAAGGAACGTGCGCGCTTGTACTGCGGGTTGGGATCGCCGGAGGGCAATTCGCCGACTTCGTAGTACTGCGTGACCTGCTGCTTGCCGAGCAGATTGAACACGTCGACCGTGAAGGACAGCTTGTGGTCGGCGAACAACGGCTTCCAGGCCGCGCTCACGTCCATGGTGTACGTCCAGGGGGTGCGGCCTTTCGATCCACGCGGCGACGGCTCGCCGTTGCACCAGAAATACGCGTTGCCGTAGCCGTAGGGATCGCCACCGGCCGAGGCCGGGCGGGTACCGATACAGCTGACGGGCGCGCCGGAGCTGATGCGCGTGACGGTCGAGAACTGCCATTCGTCGGACAGGACATACGTGCCATATACACGGAGCTGATGCTTGTGATCGTTCGGCAGGTCGCCGTTGGTGTTCTCCATGATGGCCGGGAAGTCCCAGCTCTCGGTGGTGGACACGTCCGCCTGCACGATGTCCGAATCCAGCTGGCCCTCCGAGTTGCCGTAGCTGCGAGAGAACGTGTAGTCGATCTTGCCGTACCACTTGTCGGCAAACTGATGCTCGGCGTACAGGTCCAGCATGTAGTACGAGCGCTTCGGCTTTGGCTCACCAATATCTTTCGCCGATAGCGGAATATCGATGTACTGGCCGTTTGCGGGCGAAACGACAAACGTGTTTGCGCGCCCGGGGTTGTACAACCAGCAGCCGGTGCTACGTCCGATACCTGCCTTTACCTCGTCGCTCAGCCCGTTCGCATCGCCCCACGCCTGCAGCGGTGCCGAGTCGCACGTGTCGTCGATCAGGCTACGAAGCTTGCGGTACATGCCTTTGGCGCCGACCACCCACGAATCGCCCAGCTGTTTGTCGAAACCGGCGATGTATTCGTCCTGATAATAGGAATGCAGCTGCTTCGAAGACACCGTTTTGGCGTCCGGCGGCGTGCCGTTGGCTCCGTTGAGATAGTACGTGCCGGAATAGGCGCCACTGATGAGGCCGGTCGGCGTGCCGTTGGTCGGGTCGATGCCGGTGAAGCCATAGTAGTTCGACGGATACGTGGACGGGCCGGCGCCGCGGACGGCGACCGATGTCGGCAGGCCGAGATGGTAGCGGCCCGCGTTCGCGTAGACCTTCAGCGAGCTGTCACCGTAAACATCCCATGAAACGCCCAGGCGCGGATCGAGCTGATGGCGCGAACGTGCATACGCCTGGCCCAGACCGTTGTAGTTGGAGAACTGCTCGTTACGCAGGCCTACGTACGAATGCCAGCGGTCGGTGATCTGCCAGTTGTCTTCGACGAACTGCGAACGCTGGTTCGTGCGAGCCGACGCACCCGTCGACAACGCCGACGACTCGACGTAGTAACCATTCGGGAAGTCCGCGGGGTTGTACAGCGCGGGGTCGAGACCGAGGTTGGTCAAGCGCTGCTGGATGGAGCTTCCGTCGCCGATGTCGTTATAGGTGTAGTTCGTGCCACCGACAGGAATCGCGCCCCACGTCGCGCGCAGTACGTAGTTATCGACGCCGGCGCGCAGATCGTGATCTCCGATGCGCCATTCGATATTTGCGCTCCAGCCCTTGGTGCTGTCCTTTGCGCCGGGATACAACGTGGTGGTGGCGCCGACGGTGCAACCGGTCTGGTTGTTGCCGGAGAAGGCTGCGCGCTGGTCGAGGATGGACGGACAGGTGACACCCGTAGCGCTGCCGACCGTCTGCTCATGATCGGAATGTGCGCGGCCATACATGCCGTTGATCGTGAGGTCGTCGGTCAGGTAGCCGGTGTAGTGCGCAATGTAGGTATCGCCACCCGGTGTCCCGTTGGTCTGGGTGCCGTTGTAATTCTTGGTGTACTGGTGGCCGAGATACGCGCCCTGGCCCGTTTGGTAGCTGTAGCCGAAGATCGATGAATCCGTCGTTTCGCTGTCGCCGATGCCGGTCAGTTCGAGGATGTTGTTGTCAGTGATGTTCCAGTCGAGCTTGGTCAGCCAGCGGGTGGTTTTGGCGGTGTCACGTTCCTGATCGCTGACCGTGCTGGGGCCGGTGTAGTCGCCGGTCTGCTTGATCCAGTCCGCGGCGGCAAAAATGAACAGCTTGTCCTTGATCAGCGCGCCGCCGAGAGAGCCGGAATACTGCAGATTGTCCTGATTGCGCTGTGCGTATGGATTACCTTTTTGAAACAGGGTTCCATCTTTCAGATAGATATTCCGCGGGGTCTGCTGAAGCGAAGACGGGGACCAGAGAACCTGGACATCTCCCTTCCAGTCGTTCGAGCCACGCTTGGTGACGACGTTGATCACGCCACCGGTCGAGCGGCCGTACTCCGCACCGTAACCACCGATCAGCACCTGCTCCTGATCGATCGCGTCGTAGGGCAGCTGGCGCGAGCTGACGCCGGTCAGCGGATTGGTGACCTGAAAACCGTTGATGTAGTAAGCGTTCTCGGAAGCGGACGAGCCGCCGAACGAGAGCGCGTTGCCGTAGCCGCGTGCCGCGGGCGTGGTGCCCGGTGCGAGCAGAGCGACCGAGCTGATCGACGTGCGCGCGATGGGCAGCTTGGACAGCTGATCGGCGGTGAGCACCGTGCGCGAGTCGACCGAGCTGACGTCGATGCTCGGCAGCGCGTTGGCGGTGACCTGCACGCCGCCGAGGCTGGTCGCATCGCTGCCCGCCGGCGCGGCTGAGAATGAAACGTCGGTACCCTGGCTGATCTGGGTCTGTACGCCCTTGTGCGAATCGACGGTCGTGCCAGCGTGTATCAGGGTGACGTCGTAAGTGCCGATCGGCAGCGAGTTGGCGCGATAGCGACCGCCCGAATCGACGGTGATATCGCGGCGCAGGCCGGTGTCCTTGCTTTCGATATGGACGACATCGCCAGGTGTGGCGGAACCGAAAATCGAGCCGGTGGCGTTGCTCTGTGCGAGCGCGCCACCGGCGGCTCCGGCGGTGACCGCGAAGGCGACGGCAAGGGCGAGCTTGCGGCGTGCCGGGGCGGTGGAACGGGTGTGGTGCTGCATGAAAACGACCCTCCTGATGTAACGCATGACGAAAACCGGGACAAGGAACCCCTTACCCACGCGGCACGTGGGCAGGCCGCCTTTTCGAGGCGGTGGAATCACCGGAATGGAAAGAATGGTTGTTCGGCCGTACGCCTCTTAGCGGGCGCGCGGCGTCACGTCGTCAATCGAAAAGGGGTGCGAGCGAGCGCGTGTGGTGCATGTCGGTTCTCCCCAAAGAACTGCAAATGTCGTCCCTTACCGCAAATCGCCGCCGCCCGTTACGTCCCCACGAGTCGGCCGGTCGATGGCCCTGATCCCAGTGCGTGAAAATAACGTAAACCCCTAATAACTATGGGAACAATAGGAATAAATCCTAAGCAGGTATTTGCGGGATAAGGTGTTTTTTTGCGCCTTTCTTCGGCCTTTCTTCGGCCTTTCCGGCGTCTTTCGACGGCCGCTGTTCAAGCGGGCGGAAAAGGGTCGGAGAAGGCCTTCGGTTCATCGCCCGTTAGACGATGACGCTTGCCTGAAATCCGCGCCATCGCTAGCTTTCCCTGATGTCTTTAGTCATCACGATCCTCATCCTCCTTCTCGTCATCGCGCTCTCCGGCGCGATCGTTCGTGTCCTTCCGATCCGCTTGCCGCTACCGCTGATCCAGATCGCGTTAGGGGCGCTGCTCGCACGTCCTTTCGGCCTGCATGTGGAGTTCGACCACGAGCTGTTCTTCCTGCTGTTCATTCCGCCGCTTCTGTTCGCCGACGGGTGGCGCATTCCCAAACGCGAACTGTTCCTCCTGCGCGGCCCGATTCTCGCCCTGGCGATCGGTCTGGTCTTCTTCACCATCGTCGGGGTCGGCTACTTCGTCCACTGGATGATTCCGACGGTGCCGCTGGCGGTGGCGTTCGCGCTGGCCGCCGTGCTGTCGCCCACCGATGCCGTCGCCGTTTCCTCGATCAGCGGTGAGTCGCCGATTCCGCCGCGCCTGATGCATATCCTCTCCGGCGAAGCCCTGCTCAACGACGCGTCCGGCCTGGTGGCGCTGCAGTTCGCTATCGCCGCCGAGATGACCGGCAAGTTTTCGCTGATATCCGCCACGGGCGACTTCGTGGTGATGGCCCTGGGTGGCCTCGCGGCAGGCGTGCTCGTGGGCCTCGGCTTCGGCCTGTTCCGTCGCCGGCTGGTGCGCTGGAGTGGCGAAGTGGATCCGGCGGCCCAGGTGGCTTTGCTGCTTTTGCTGCCATTCGCGGCTTATCTGCTCGCCGAGCATTTCGGTGTCTCCGGCATCCTCGCCGCCGTGGCGGCGGGCATGAGCATGAACTACACCGACGTGATGAAGGGTGGCTACGTCGCCACGCGCATGCAGAGCCGGGCCGTCTGGGAGATGGTGGAGTTCACCTTCAACGGCATCATCTTCCTGCTGCTGGGATTGCAGCTTCCCGCCATCGTCGACGGGGCGAAGGTCGATATAGCGCAGGCGGGCGGTGGTCCGCTGTGGCATCTCGCCGCCTATGTCGTGGCGATCACCCTGGCGCTGGTGTTGCTTCGTTTCATCTGGGTGTGGGTGTCGTTGCGCTTCGTGTTCATGCGCGCGCTGCACCGTGGCGAGAAGCGTCCCCCGGTGGGCACGCGGCTGGTATGGACCACGGCGCTGGCCGGCGTGCGCGGCGCGATCACACTGGCGGGCGTGCTCTCCCTGCCACTGATGAAGAGCGAAAACATCCCGTTCCCGACGCGCGACCTGATGATCTTTCTCGCCTCGGGCGTGATTCTCTGCACGCTGGTGTTCGGCGCGATCGGGCTCCCGCTTTCGGTCAAGGGTCTGAAGCTGCCGGGCGAGGATCCGCGCGTGCGGGAAGAACGCAAGGCGCGTGCCCTGGCGGCGGAGGCGGCGATTCGCAGCATCGAGAAAGAGCAGCAGCGTGTGCAGGAGGGTGGCGACGAGAACGCCATCGCGCTGGCCTCACGCATCGCGGCACGCGTCATGGGCGATTACCAGCAGCGCCTCGAAGCGGCGGGCGAGGAAGGCGACGTCCCGGAGAAGGCCCGTGCGGAGGCGGGCACCGAGCGGGTGATGCGTCTGGCCGCACTGCGGGCCGAACGGCGCGAGCTCCACGAGCTGCGCCGCAAGCACACGATCAACGACGAAACGCTGCGCAATCTGGTCCGCGAGGTGGATCTGGCCGAGGCGTCGCTCACCGGGCTGCATTCCGGTTGAGCGGACGCCGGCTCGCGTTTCAGAGGCCGAAGAACAGCTCGCTGGTCCTGACGCTGGATGCGGTCAGGGCCTCCTTCGACTCGCCCCGGTCTTTCGCTACCTCGTCGCGGATATGCGCAAGGTACATCGGTTCGTTACGGCGGTCCTTCGGCATGGGGCGGATGGTCCGCGGCAGCAGGTAGGGCGAGTCGGTCTCGAGCATGAGCCGGTCCGCCGGAATCAGCTTGACCAGCTCGCGCAGGTGCGCGCCGCGGCGTTCATCGCAGATCCATCCCGTGATGCCGATATGGCAGTCGAGTTCGAGGTAGTCGCGCAGCGCGTCGCCGGTGTCGGTGAAGCAATGGACGACGGCGGCCGGGACCCGGTCTCGGTAGCGCTTCAGGATGGCGAGGAAGTCGTGGTGGGCATCGCGCTGGTGCAGGAAGAGCGGCTTGCCGACCTCCACGGCGATGGCGAGCTGCCGCTCGAATACCTCGCGCTGGACCTCGCGCGGTGAGTAGTTGCGGTTGTAGTCGAGCCCCGTCTCGCCGACCGCCCGAACTTCGGGCTCGCGTGCCCATTGGCGGATGAGGGCATCGGTCGCGTCGTCATAGTCGATGGCGTGATGCGGGTGCACGCCGGCGGTGGCGAAAAGCCGGCCGCCGCTGGCCTTCGCCATGGCCAGGGCGTGCTCGCTTCCCTCTCGCGACGCACCCGTTACCACCATCCGGCCGACGCCATGGGCGCTGGCACGGGCCAGCATGTCATCGAAATCCTGCCGGAACGATTCGTGGGTGAGGTTGGCGCCGATGTCGATCAAGTCCATGAATTGGTTCGCTTTGGTGCATGTGTTTGAATGCGCCGCGCGCGTGTTATTCCCGCGCAAGGCTATGAATTGAAAAGCATATGGACGTCCGATCCTGGCTATCCCGGGATTTCCCGCCTAGGCCGTTCGGATGATGTCCGTCATCGCGTCAAATTATTGACGTTCGTATTTTCCTACTGCTAGGTTCCCCAGACGGTCCTCATGAAGAGGGCGCAGAGGGAGTTCAGAAGGATCTCAAAAAAACCTTTTTTCAGGGGACGTCCCGGAGACGTCAAAAAGGAAGGGGACCGGCAAGCGGTCGCCTGCAGCAATACCACGGGCAGAGGGTAGTGCAGATGGTAAATCGGATCGCCGCGGGGACGTTCGTCGCCTCGCTCCTCCTGGGCGTCGCGCCCGGGATCTTCGCAACCGGGGCGGATGCGCCCAAAGCGACTTTCGACGTCAGCAGCCTGCGTGCGCCTGGCGGCTACGACCGTTTCATCGTCACCTACCGTGACGGCACCACCGAACGCGTCAGCGCTTCCGCGGCGGCACAGTCCGTCGGCGCGGCGCTCTCGCGCACCGCAGGGACATTCAGCCAGCTGCGTGCCGGCAAGGTCGCCGCGATCCAGGCCGTCTACGGCCGCAAACTGGCCACCGGTTCCGACCTGATACGCACGTCGCGCAAGCTGACGCGCACCGAGGCGGACACGCTGATCCGGCAGATCGCCGCCGACCCGGCGGTGAAGCACGTCGAGCCGGACGCGATGATGCAGAAGATCGATGACATTCGTGCGACGGATGTCACCCCGGTCGTCGTCAACGACCCGTACTACGCCGGCTACCAGTGGCATTTCCGGCCGCCGACCGGCACCGCCGAGAAGATCGGTTCCGACGCGACCAGTTACGCCAATCGCGGCGGCAGCAACGTGGCCAATGCGTGGAACCTCGCGGATGGCACGGGCGTGACCGTCGCCGTGCTGGACACCGGCATCACGCAGCATCCCGACATCGACCTGTCGCTCGCCGACGCGGGTTACGACTTCATCTCCGACGGCTTCGTCTCCGGACGCAGCACGGATGCACGTGCGCCCGGTGGCTGGGACACCGGCGACTGGACCACCGAGGACAAGTACCTGCTGGCCAACGGCGGGTGCATCGATCCGTCGGCGGGCGACGAGCAGGAGGATTCCAGCTGGCACGGCACGCACGTGTCCGGAACGATCGCCGAGCTCAGCAACAACGCCACCGGCATGGCGGGCGTCGCGTACAAGGCGAAAGTCCTGCCGGTCCGCGTGCTCGGCCACTGCGGCGGCTACACCTCCGACATCGCCGATGCGATCGTCTGGGCGTCGGGCGGCCACGTCGACGGTGTGCCGGACAATACGCATCCCGCGCAGGTCATCAACATGAGCCTGGGCGGCGGCGGTTCCTGCGCGGACGACGCGGTGACCTCGGATGCCATCGCCTCGGCGATCTCGCGTGGTACGACCGTGGTGGTCGCGGCGGGTAACTCGGGTGCGGACGCGACGAACTACTCGCCCGCCAGCTGCCCCGGTGCGCTCACCGTGGCTTCCAACGGTATCGCGGGCAAGCGCGCCTACTACTCGAACTACGGCAGCAAGGTCGCCCTGTCGGCACCGGGTGGTGGCATCTACGCCAACGACGGCACGACGGGTTCGCCGGTACAGGCCGGTTTCATCTGGTCGGCGATCAACAACGGCACGCATGAGCCGACCACCGCCGCTTACGGCGGCATGGCTGGCACGTCGCAGGCTACACCGCACGTCGCGGGCTCCGTCGCGCTGATCCTGTCGGCGACCAGGGCCGCCGGTGTGGCGACGCCGACGCCGGCCGAGATCCGCACGCTGCTGACCTCGACCGCGACGCCATTCCCGGTTACGCCGGACAAGGCGATCGGTGCAGGCATCCTCGATGCGTACGCCGCCGTCAACAAGGCGCTGGGCAATGACGCGCCTGGCGAGCCGGGCGACGGCGATGCCACCGCGCTCAGCAACGGCGTCGCGCTGACCGGTCAGACCGGCCGCGCGAACGGCACGCTGGTCTATCGCATCGATGTCCCGGTGGGTGCGCGGTCGCTGGCGCTGCGCAGCTTCGGCGGCAGCGGCGATGTGTCGCTCTACGTGAAAAACGGCGAAGCCGCTTCGTCGACCGCGTACGACTACCGGTCGGTGAAGCCGTCCACGAACAACGAAGCGGTGACGGTCGCCCGTCCCGCGGCGGGTACCTGGTACGTGACCGTGGTGGGGGTGAAGGATTTCGCCAACGTCACGGTGCAAGCGAGTTTCACCGCGCCATGAGTAACGACCCACCGACGCGCGATGCGTCGGTGGGTCCGGATTGGCGTTGAGGGGAACGTCGAATCCTGAGGTGTTTACGCCGGCGAGGGGGTCTTCGCCGGTGGGCGTGCAGGGAGGGGTCCCGGCGCCGCACTAGGGAGGTATCGGTAATGAATTCACGAACACTGGCACAGGCTCTGGGCCTGGTGCTGACGGGCATCTTCACCGTGGCGACAGCGGCGCAGGCCGCTGAAACGCCGCAGGCCACCGCGCCGCAGACCGTCATGGTCCAGGGCGTGCAGGTGGCCATCGATCCTTCGACGGGTCGCCTCCGCGAGCCCACCGCCGCCGAGCGCGCGGCGTTGTCGAAGGCCTTCCAGGTCAACGCTGGCAAGTCGGCATCGCTCAGCGCGCGACCGCGCACCGCCGCCGATGCGAAGTCGACGTTCCGTACGGTCAGCCTCGGTAATGGCGTGCACGCCAGGGCCGTGCGCGTTCCGCAGGAGCTGATGAGCAGCGTCGTCGCCGAGCGCCAGCCCGACGGCAGCGTATCGATCCACCATGACGACCACGGCGTACAGGCTGCGCCGAAGGCACCGGAGGTCACACGATGATTCGCCGCAGCCTTCTCTTCACCGCGCTCGCCGCCGCCGGACTGTTCACCGCCGTGAGCACCCAGGCCGCCGAGATCAAGATCGTCAATCAGGACGTCGGCACCGGCAAGGGTCTCGACGATCCGACCCCGGCCACACCGGTCGGCGGTAACCCCGGCACCACGGTCGGCAAGCAGGCGCTGAACGTCTACCAGTTCGCCGCGGATATCTGGGGCGCCGTACTGCAGAGCGACGTCACCATCTCCAACGGCGCGACGTTCGAGCCGCTCTCGTGCGATGCCACCTCGGGCGTGCTCGGATCGTCCGGCACGACGTACATCTTCTACTTCGACGACACCAGCACCTTGCCCGCGGGCGCGGTGCGCAACACGTGGTATCACTCCGCGCTGTTCGACGCGCTGACCCATGAAGACGGTGCGCCGGGCGAAGACGATATCCAGAGCCAGTTCAACGGTGCGCTGGGTTCCACGGGATGCCTCGAAGGATCGAAGTGGTACTTCGGTCTGGACGGCAAGACGCCCGCCGGTTCGATCAACTTCCTCAACGTCGTGCTGCACGAAATGGCGCACGGTCTCGGTTTCTCGGGCTTCAACAGCCTGACCACGGGGTCGCCGTATGTCGGTGACGATGGCGTGGCTCGTCCCGACATCTACTCCACCTTCGTCTACAACGACACGCAGCAGAAGAAGTGGTACGACCTCACCGCCGCGCAGCGCGTCACGGCCGCGCTGGACGACGGCAAGCTCGTCTTCACGGGGCCGACGGTGAAGGCCGAAGCACCGCTGGCGCTCGGTACGCCGGATGTCTTCCACGTCACCGCGCCGGCCGCCGCCGTGGGTGATTACACCTTCTCGCAGGCTTCGTTCGGTCCGCTGGCGACGGCCTCCAACTTCACGGGCAGCGTCGTCCAGGCAAGCCCCGCGGACGGCTGCACAGCCATCACCAACGGCTCGGCACTCGCCGGCAAGATCGCCCTGATCGACCGTGGCACCTGCGATTTCACCGTAAAAACGCTGAACGCACAGAGCGCGGGCGCCAAGGCGGTGCTCATCGCCAACAACCAGGCGGGCGCGATCACGCCGGGAGGCACACCCGCCTCGCCGGTCACCATTCCGGTGATCGCGATCAGCCAGGCGGACGGCAGTAAGCTCAAGGCGAACCTGACCGGTCTCACCGGCGCGGTCGGCAAGGGCACGGGTCTGGCCGGTGCGGATGCGCAGGGTAACGTGCAGTTGTATGCACCGACGGTCCTCGCTCAGGGCTCGTCGTTCTCGCATTACGACACGCGCCTGACGCCGAACGCGATCATGGAATACGCGATCAACCAGGACCTCGTCGGACAGATCGACGTCGACCTCACGCCCGCGCTGTTCCAGGACATCGGCTGGGGTCTCAACCGCACCTCGCAGAAGCTGCTCACGTGCGACACAGGTATTCCGACCCTCGTCCCGGGCGGCGTGATCATCGGTGCGAACGTGATCTCCAACGCGAAGATCCTCGCTGGTGCGGCTGCCACGGTCGGCGACTATCGCTCCGCGGTGCACGCGTATGCGACGCAGCTGGCGACCGACGGCCTGGTCACGGCGGCGCAGGCGTCGAGCCTCAACGCCTGCCTGTCCGATACGCAGACGCAGGCGCAGTACGACGCCTGGGGTCCGCCGGCCGCGCCGCCCGCGATCGTGCTCGCCAACAACACCGCCCTGAACGGCCAGAAGGGCGCAGCCGGTGCCACGACCGCGTACCAGCTGACGGTGCCGGCCAACGCGAAGACGCTGACCCTGCGCACCTACGGTGGCTCGGGCGACGTGTCGATCTCGGTGACCGATCCGAAGGGTGTGGTCAAGGCGCAGCCGAACCGTCCGGGCAACAGCGAGCCGTTCACGGCCGCCAAGCCTGCGGCCGGTGTGTGGACGCTGACGGTGAAGGGGGAAGCGGCGTATTCGGGCGTGAGTGTCCTGGGTGCGTACACGCTGTGACGCGACGGAACAGATCCCGGTATGCCGGGATCTGTTTCCAGGGGATTGACGAATAGACGTATGGATGGCCGGACGACGACGCGTCGTCCGGCCTTATGGACACTTTGTCCGCCGCGGTCGCGACGGACAGGCGACGGGCAGCGCAAAGCGCGCCCGCGCATCGATCGCTCATGGCGGACATCTGGGAGGAAGGTTACATGAACACCATCTACAGCAAGGTCTGGAACAAATCGCTTGGCATCCTGGTCGTGGCATCGGAGCTGGCTCGGGCAAACGGCAAGGGCGGCGCCTCCCGACGCCTTCGCGCCGCCATGGCGGCACTGCCGCTGGCGGCCGGTGTGATGCTGGCACTGGCCAGTGCGCCTGTACAGGCGAAAGACAACGGCACGGTATGCGGTGGCTTCCTCTTCGGTCTGCAGGGCAAGGCACCGAGCGCGAAGGGCGACGACGCCTTCGCGTGCGGTCAGGCCGCGAAGGCCATGGGCGATTTCAGCATCGCCATCGGCACTGACGCGAAGGCGAGTGGCCATTCCAGCTCGGCGGTAGGACAGGACGCGCAGGCGACCGGTGATTTTTCATCGGCGATCGGTCAGGGGACGCGCGCGACGGGTGCGGACAGTACGGCGATCGGACAGGGCGCGAATGCCGCCTCCGTATCGAGCACGGCGATCGGCCGCGGCGCACGCGCCATCGCAAAGAACGCGGTTGCGATCGGCAGCGACTCCATTGCCAACCGCGCCGATACCGTCTCGGTCGGCCGCGCCGGCGCCGAACGCCAGGTGGTCAATGTCGCGGCGGGCACGCAGGCGACGGACGCGGTGAACAAGGGTCAGCTCGACCAGGTGTCGACGACCGTGACCGGTGTATCGAAGCGCGTGGACACGTTGTCGAAGCGCGTCGATGGCGTGCAGGGCGATGTGACCGCGCTGGCCGACAGCGTCAGCGACGCGGCGCACTACTACAAGGCCAACGGCGCCGGTGACGGCAGCGACGACGCGCAGGCGACGGGCGATTACGCGACGGCGTCGGGCTCCGGCGCCTTCGCTAACGGCACCGGTGCGAGCGCGAGCGGTGCGGGCGCCGTCGCCAACGGACAGTTCGCGACGGCAACGGGCTACGGCTCGGTCGCCGCGGGACAGAACAGTTCCGCTTACGGGTCGGGTGCGCAGGCATCGGCCAACAGCGCCACGGCCGTCGGCGGCCAGGCGCTCGACGCCGACGGCAAACCGCTGATCACCTATAACGCGACCGGTGAGGCGGTGGGGCCGGCAACGGCCTCGGGTCTCGCTTCCACGGCCATCGGTGCAAGTGCACAGGCGGAAGGTGAATTCGCCACCGCGCTGGGTACGGCCGCGTTCGCTCAGGGCGAGCAGTCGACGGCGAGCGGTTTCCTTGCCCAGGCGTCCGGCGCCGGTTCGACGGCGACCGGTTCGCAGGCCTTCGCCGATGGCGACCTCTCGGTCGCGAACGGCTACGGTTCGGCCGCATACAGCGCGGGCGCGACCGCTGTCGGCGGCGGTGCCAGCGCCTCCGGTGCGGGAAGCGTCGCGATCGGTCAGTACGCCGAAACGGGTTTTGGCCTGTTCGGTCTCGAAGCCGAGAATGCGGTAGCACTCGGTACCAACAGCTGGGCACTCGGCAACAACGCGACAGCGCTGGGCGCCAACGCGTGGGCGCTGGGCGAAAATTCCGTGGCGCTGGGCGCCGGTTCGACAGCGGATCGCGATAACACCGTCTCCGTCGGCGATGTCGGCAGCGAGCGCCAGATCGCCAACGTCGCGGCTGGTACCGAGGGTACCGACGCGGTGAACAAGGCGCAGCTCGACACGTCCGTGAGCGACGCGACGCGCTACTTCAAGGCGACCGGCAATGGTGACGGGTCGGACGACGCGCTCGCCACCGGAAACTACGCGACCGCTTCCGGTGCCGGTGCGTTTGCCGGTGCTGACGGTGCCAGCGCGTTCGGTAGCGGAGCTGTAGCCACGGGTTCGAATGCCACGGCGACAGGCTATGGCAGCGTGGCGACGGGACAGAACAGCGCGGCCTACGGTGCGGGTTCGCAGGCGACCGGTCCAGGCAGTGTCGCCGTGGGTGGTGTGGCCGTGGACGAAGACGGCAATCCGTTGATCACCAACGCGGGTCAGCCGGTCGATACGGGTGCGACCAGCGCCGGTGTCGGTGGCACCGCGGTCGGTGCCAGTGCCCAGGCAAGTGGCTTCGCGGCCTCGTCGTTTGGCGTGGGTGCGTATGCCAGTGGCGCGCAGGGTCTCGCCCTCGGCGCCGTGGCCAACGCCACCGGCGACTATTCCACGGCGGTGGGCACACAGAGCGCGGCGACGGGCGCGAGCAGCGTCGCGGTGGGTGAAAGTGCGCAGGCCACGGGCAACGAGAGTGTCGCGGTCGGTGGCAGTACGTTCTTCGGCTTCATTCCGGCACAGGCGACGGGCACGGGCGCGGCGGCCTTCGGTGCCGGTGCCTGGGCGACGGCGGATTACGCGACGGCGCTGGGCTGGAACACGTACGCCGCCGCCGAAAGCAGCACGGCGGTCGGCGAACGCGCGAGCGCGCAGGATCTCGGTTCCAGCGCACTCGGTGCGCAGTCGCTGGCCAGTGGCGTGCAGTCCACGGCGGTCGGCGCGGTGGCGACGACGACGGGCGACTTCGCATCCGCGATCGGTAGCGGAAGCTACGCGGCGGCGAACAACGCCACAGCCGTCGGTGGTCTCGCGTCGGCGACGGGCGAGAATTCGACCGCTACGGGCGCCAATGCGGAAGCATCCGGGACGGGTTCCACCGCGACCGGCGAGAGCAGCGCGGCGTTCGGCGATGAATCGCTTGCACACGGCCATGGCGCGATTGCCGACGGTACGGGTGCGTCGAGCGTCGGCTCGGGGAGTTTCGCCAGCGGCGATTACACGACGGCGGTCGGTCAGGGCGCGATCGCGCAGGGTATCGGATCGTCGGCCATCGGCAGCGGGGCGAGCACCAACGCGTCGTTCGCCACCGCCGGCGGCTATGGATCCGTTGCATCGGGTCAGAACAGCTCGGCTTACGGTTCCGGCGCGCAGGCCTCGGCGAACGGCGCGACCGCGATCGGTGCGCAAGCCCTCGATGCCGACGGCAATCCGTTGATTACCTACAACGCGACCGGCGAAGCCGTCGGTCCGGCGACGGCCTCCGGTCTGGCCGCCACCGCCATTGGCGCCAGCGCGCAGGCCGAAGGTGCTTACGCGACGGCACTGGGCACGGCGGCATTCGCGCAGGGTGAGCAATCCACGGCCAGCGGCTTCCTCGCTCAGGCCTCTGGCGCAGGCTCGACCGCCACCGGTTCGCAGTCCTTTGCCGATGGCAGTCTCTCTGTAGCGAACGGTTATGGTTCGTCGGCGTACAGCGCCGGTGCGACGGCCGTCGGTGGCGGTGCCAGCGCATCGGGTGTCGGCAGTGTCGCGATCGGTCAGTACGCGGAAACCGGTTTCGGGCTGTTCGGGCTCGAGGCTGAGAATGCGATCGCGCTCGGCACGAATAGCTGGGCACTCGGCAACAACGCAACGGCCCTCGGCGCCAATGCATGGGCGTTGGGCGAGAACTCCATCGCACTGGGCGCAGGCTCAACGGCCGATCGCGATAATTCCGTGTCGGTGGGTGACGTCGGCAGCGAACGGCAGATTACGAACGTCGCGGCAGGTACCGAGGCGACGGACGCGGTGAACAAGGGACAGCTGGACGCGGTATCCAGTGCGACCAGCGATGCGAGCCATTACTTCAAGGCTAACGGCATCGGCGACGGATCGGATGATGCGCTGACTTCGGGTAACTACGCGACCGCCGCAGGTTCCGGTGCATTCGCCGCGGCCGACGGTGCCAGTGCGTTCGGCAGCGGTGCGGTGGCGACGGGTACGAATGCCACGGCAACGGGCTACGGCAGCGTCGCCACCGGCCAGAACAGTGCGGCGTACGGCGCGGGCTCGCAGGCGAATGGTCCCGGAAGCGTCGCCGTCGGCGGCGTGGCGGTCGATGCCGATGGCAATCCGCTGATCACGAGCGGCGGTGTGCCTGTCGACACGGGCGCTACGAGCGCGGATGTCGGTGGAACGGCGGTCGGCGCCAGCGCGCAGGCCAGCGGCTTTGCGGCTTCGTCGCTGGGTGTCGGTGCGTACGCGAGCGGTGCTCAGGCCACGGCGCTTGGCGCGGTGGCCAACGCGACAGGCGATCTGTCCACGGCCGTCGGCACGCAAAGCGCGGCGAGTGGTGCCAGCAGCATCGCCGTCGGTGAAAGTGCGCAGGCCACGGGCGACGAGAGCGTCGCCGTCGGTGGCAGTACGTTCTTCGGCTTCATTCCGGCGCAGGCCGCGGGCACGGGTGCCTCCGCCTTCGGTGCGGGCGCCTGGGCGACGGCGGACTACGCGACCGCGCTGGGCTGGAACAGCTGGGCGGATGGCGTGAGCAGCACGGCGATCGGCGAATCCGCCATTGCCGGTGCGGCGAATTCGGTCGCACTCGGTGCGGGCTCGTATTCCGACCGCGCGAATACCGTCTCGGTGGGCGATGTCGGCAGCGAGCGGCAGATCACCAACGTCGCCGCGGGTACCGAAGCGACGGACGCGGTGAACAAGGGTCAGCTGGATGCCGTGTCGAGCGCGACCAGCGATGCGAGCCATTACTTCCGCGCCAATGGTGCGGGCGATGGCAGCGACGATGCGCAGGCGGTCGGTGACTACGCCAGCGCGTCCGGCTCGGGTGCCTTCGCGGCCGGTACGGGAGCGACGGCGACCGGTGCGGGTGCGGTTGCCGCGAACGACTTCGCTACGGCCAACGGGTATGGCAGCGTCGCCAGTGGCAGGAACGCCGCGGCGTTCGGTGCCGGCGCGCAGGCGACCGGCGCGGGAAGCGTCGCGGTGGGTGGCAATGCCATCGATGAAGACGGCAACGCGCTGATCTCCGATGCCAACGGCAATCCGGTCGATACCGGTGCGACGAGTGCCGGCGTCGGCGGTACCGCGGTCGGTGCGAGCTCGCAGGCGAGCGGTTTCGCCGCGACATCGGCCGGTGTCGGCGCTTACGCCAGCGGCGCGCAGTCGACGGCGCTGGGTGCGGTCGCCAATGCCACCGGCGACTACTCGACGGCGGTCGGTACGTCGACCACGGCGTCGGGCGCGGGCTCGGTCGCCGTGGGTGGCCCGAGCAACCTGGCGGGCTTCGGCCTCATCTACACCGGTGCCACGGGTGACAGCGCGGCCGCCTTCGGTGCGGGGGCGCAGGCGACGGCGGATTATGCGACGGCCCTCGGTGGTGTCGCGGCGGCGGAAGGTGTCGGGAGCACGGCACTCGGCTACTTCGCATATGCGCCGGGCGGCAACGCGACGGCACTGGGCATCAACAGCTGGGCCTCGGGTGCGAGCAGCGTTTCCGTAGGTGACTTCTCCACGGCGCGCGGCGCAGGCAGTGTCGCCCTCGGCGCCAACAGCCTCGTCACGACGCCCGCGACGAACGCGGTCGCCATCGGCAACGGCGCCACGGCTTCGGCCGCCAACAGCGTCGCGCTCGGTTCCAACGCCAATGCCGACCGCGCCAACACGGTCTCCGTCGGCGCGCGCGGCAGCGAGCGTCAGGTCACCAACGTCGCCGCGGGTACGCAGGGCACGGACGCGGCGAACGTCCAGCAGCTGACGGACCTTGCGGACAGCGTGAGCTCCGCGGCGCACTACGTGTCCGCCACGGGTGCGGGCGATGGCTCCGACGACGCCAGTGCGACGGGTGCCTATGCCACGGCCACCGGTGCGGGAAGCAGCGCCGGCGGCGATCTGTCGACGGCACAGGGTGCGTTCGCCACGGCCAGCAAAACCTCGACGACGGCGATCGGTGCATCCGCCAACGCCGGTGCGGCCAGCGCCACGGCGATCGGTGACAGCGCTCGCGCCCTCGGGGTGAATTCCGTCGCCCTCGGTGCGGGATCGGTGGCAACCCGCGCGAACACCGTGTCGGTGGGCAGCGCGTCGGGCAACCGGCAGATCACCAACGTGGCGGCGGGTACTCAGACCACCGATGCGGTGAACCTGGGGCAGCTGAACACGGCACTCTCGAGCGCCTTCTCGGGCACCTCGAACGCGGCGGGTAACGCCGTGGCGATGGCGCTCGGCGGCGGCGCGACGATGGGCGCGAGCGGATTCGTCGGGCCGGTGTACCGGGTGCAGGGAAGCTCGTACGGGACGGTCGGCGATGCGGTCGGTGCGCTGGACGGTGCGTTGTCGTCCCTCGATACGCGGGTCGGTCAGCTCGAGTCGAAGTCGGGTGGAACCACGATTCCGGGCGGGACGCCCGTGCGGCGCAATTCGGTGATATCGCCGACGGTGGTCGGCGCGTCCGCACCGGTCACGGCCGATGCCGTGGTTGCCGCGCCGGTGGCCGCCGCGCCGGTGGTTGCCGCCGCGCCCGCGGTCGCCGCCGCCGTCGTCGATGGCACCGGCAACGGCACCGCCATCGGCGCGGGTAGCTACGCCAAGGATCCTACCGATCTCGCGGTGGGTACCAATGCCAGCGTCGGCGCCGAGAACGGCACCGCCGTGGGTACGGGAGCCACCGTGACGGCGGCCGCGACCAACAGCGTGGCGCTGGGTGCCAACTCGGTCGCCGATCAGGCCAACACCGTATCGGTCGGCAGCGCGGGCGCGGAGCGTCGCGTGACCAACGTCGCGGCGGGAACGGCACCGACCGACGCCGCCAATCTCGGCCAGGTCGATCAGGCCGTTGCCACCGCCAAGTCGTACGCCGATCAGGGCGACGCGACGACGCTGAGCAGCGCCAAGGCCTACACCGACCAGAAGTTCGGCGATGTGGTCAGCGGCGGCGCCTTCGATGACTACAAGCGCACGGTGGACCGTCGCTTCAGCAACCTCAACGACCGCCTGAACAAGGTGGGCGCGATGGGCGCGGCGATGTCGCAGATGGCCTTCAGCACGCAGGGGGTCAGCGGTGACAACCGTATGGGTGTGGGCGTCGGCGGCTACAAGGGGCAGGGAGCCCTGTCAGTCGGCTACTCGCGCGCCCTGTCGCCCCGTGCCAGCCTGACCTTCGGCGCATCGATCAGCGGAGGCGAGTCGTCGGGTGGCGTGGGTGTAGGCGTGGGCTGGTAATTACGCCGGGCGGCGCCTACACGGCGCCGCCAAGTCCTTGAAAGCCGGCGGCAACGCCGGCTTTCGCTTGTTGAGCCCTGTCGCGAATCGGAGGTTTCCCGGTCGCCCCCGACACACGGTCTGTGCTACCAATAGCGGCCCGCGCGGTCAGGAACGACCGCCTGGCAAGACGTAACCTACGGACCGTGTGGAGTTGGCATGTCTGCGATGACCGAATATAAGGACATGCTCACCGGGGAACCCGGCGAAGCCCAGGTTTGCGCGCATCTGGTCGCGCACGGCCGCCTGAAGGACACCGATCTCGCGCGGGCGCGCCGCCTGCACGATGAGACCCCGGATGGCACGCTGACCTCGCTCATGGCGCGGCTTGGCCTGGTCTCCGAGCGCGATCTTGCGGACGCCTGGGCCGACCTGCTGCGGCTGGACCTGCTCGCCGCCAAGGACGCTCCCGAGCTGCCGCCGGCCGACGTCGAACTCTCCGTAAGATTTCTCAAGCAATATCATGTCGTGCCGGTGCGCGAGGGCGACGAAGGCCTCGGCCTGCTCGTGGCCGACCCCGCCGATCCTTACCCGCTGCAGGCGGTGCGCCTGGCGACGGGCCGTGAGGTCCGGTTGCGCGTGGGCCTGCGCTCGGAGATCGACGATCTGATCGAGCGTTATTACGGCCAGGGTCGTTCCGCCATGGGCAGCATCGTCGAAAGTCTCGACGGCACCGCGGCGGTCGAGGACGACGTCGAGCACCTGCGCGATCTCGCTTCCGAAGCGCCGGTCATCCGCCTGGTCAACCTGATTCTCCAGCGTGCGGTCGAGCAGCGCGCGTCGGACGTGCACATCGAGCCGTTCGAGAACCGCCTGAAGGTGCGCTATCGCATCGATGGCGTGCTGCACGAGGTCGAAGCACCGCCGTCCAGTTCGACGGCGGCTGTCATATCCCGTGTAAAGATCATGGCGCGGCTCAACATCGCCGAGCGTCGCCTGCCGCAGGATGGTCGTATTCAGCTCCGCGTGCAGGGCAAGGAGCTCGACCTTCGCGTCTCCACCGTGCCGACCAGCTTCGGCGAGTCGGTGGTCATGCGTATCCTCGACCGCGAATCGGTCGTGTTCGATTTTGAATCGCTGGGCTTCACGGGGCATTTCCGCGACCGCTTCGTGGAGGTGCTCGACCGGCCGCACGGCATCCTGCTCGTCACCGGGCCTACCGGTTCGGGTAAGACGACCACGCTGTACACCGCGCTGTCGCAGATCAATACGCCCGATGTGAAGATCATCACCGTCGAGGATCCGGTCGAATACCAGATCGAGGGCATCAACCAGATTCAGGTGAAACCGCAGATCGGACTGGACTTCACCGGTGCGCTGCGCTCGATCGTCCGTCAGGATCCGGACGTCATCATGATCGGCGAAATGCGCGATCTGGAAACCTGCCGGATCGCGATCCAGTCGGCGCTCACGGGCCATCTGGTGTTGTCGACCCTGCATACCAACAGCGCATCGGGTGGCATCACGCGCATGCTCGACATGGGCGTGGAGGATTACCTCCTGGGCTCCACCGTCAACGGCATCCTGGCCCAGCGTCTGGTTCGCCGGCTCGATCCCGAGACGGCCGTCCCGTACGAGGCCCTGCCCGAAGTCATCGAGCAGTTCGAACTGCACAAATACACCGACGAGCGCCCCATCCGTCTGTGGAAGCCCGGCACCAGCGCGGCCAATCCGACGGGCTACCGCGGACGTCGGGCGATCATGGAGTTCCTCATCATGAGCGATCCGCTGCGCCGCCTGGTCATGCAGCGCGCGGATGCCGGTGAGATCGAACGGCTGGCTCGCGCCGAGGGCATGCGCACGATGTACGAGGACGGTCTCGCGAAGGCGGTGGCTGGGATCACCACGATCGAGGAAGTCCTGCGCGTGACGCAGGAATCCTAGGCCCACACTCATGAGCATGTTCCGTTACCGCGCGATCAGTGCCGCAGGCGAAGCCCTTACCGGTCGGATGGAAGCTTCTTCCGTCGCGGACGTGGTGGCGCGCCTCCAGGACCAGGGCCACACGCCGCTGGAGGCCGCGCCCGCGGACGGCGCCGCGTCGGGAGGCGGCATCGCCGCGCTGTTCCGCAAGGGACCTTTCACGGGCGATCAGCTGGCTCAGTTCACGCATCAGCTCGCCACCTTGCTGGGTGCCGGACAACCGCTGGACCGCGCGCTGGGTATCCTGCTCGACCTCCCCGAGGGCGATCGCGCGAAGAATCTGGTCGAGCGCGTGCGCGATCGCGTGCGCGGCGGCACGACGCTGTCCACGGCGCTGGATGAAGAGAACGGGGTCTTTCCACGTCTCTACGTGAGCCTGGTGCGTGCGGGCGAAGCCGGTGGCTCGCTCGACGAAACGCTGCGGCGCCTGGCCGATTACCTCGAGCGTGCGCAGGCCTTGCGCGGCAGCATCATCAATGCCCTGATCTATCCGGCTTTCCTGATGGTCGGCGTGCTCGGCTCGCTGGTGCTGCTGCTCGCCTACGTGGTGCCGCAGTTCGTGCCGATCTTCGCCGACATGCAGGTCCCGATCCCGCTGATCACGCAGGTCGTGCTGGCACTCGGCACGGTCATCAGCGACTGGTGGTGGGCCATCGTTCTGGTCATGGTCGTGCTCGGCGCCTTCCTGCGTCTGCGTTTGCGCGACCCCGATACGAAGCTCGCTTTCCACGGCCGCCTGTTGACCATGCGTGTCGCCGGCCCCTTGCTTCTGAAGGTCGAGACGGCGCGCATCGCCCGTACGCTGGGTACCCTGCTTAAGAACGGCGTGCCCTTGTTGTCGTCGCTGGCGATCGCCCGTCAGGTCACCGGCAACCGCGCACTCGATCAGGCACTCGAACAGGCGGCCGAGCGGGTCAAGGGTGGTGCGGGACTCGGCACTTCCCTCGCCCAGACCGAGCGCTTCCCGCGGCTGGCGCTGCAGATGATCCAGGTCGGCGAGGAAGCCGGCGCGCTCGACACCATGCTGCTCAAGGTCGCCGACACCTTCGACGTCGAAGCCAAGCGCGCTATCGACCGCCTGCTGGCGGCGCTGGTGCCGGCACTGACCATCGTCATGACCGTGATGGTCGCTTTCATCATGGCGGCAATCCTGCTGCCGTTGCTCAGTCTTACCAGCAACATCAACTGATCGAACCCGTTTCAAGGAGCTTGTCCCATGCGCGTGAACCGTACCCTCCGTCACAGCCACGCCCGCGGCTTCACGCTGCTGGAAATGCTCGCCGTGATCGTGCTGATCGGCATCATCGGTGCCATCGTGGTGACCCAGGTCGGCAAGAACGTCGACAAGGGCAAGTACGGTGCCGGCAAGGCCCAGGTGACCACGCTGGGCCAGAAGATCGAAAACTACGCCCTCGACAACGGCAGCCCGCCGCACAGCCTCGACGACCTCACCACCAAGCCGGCCGATGCACAGAACTGGCAAGGTCCGTATGCCAAGGAATCCGATCTGAAGGATCCGTGGGGGCATCCGTTCGGCTACCGCTACCCGGGTGAACACGGCAGCTTCGACCTCGTGTTCTATGGGCAGGACGGCAAGGCGGGCGGCGAAGGCTACTCGGCCGACTACGGCAACTGGCAGTAATCCGGCAGGACGGACGGATAACGGCCATGCGCACGCGCGGATTCACGCTGTTCGAGATGCTGGCCGTGATCCTCCTGATCGGGATCGCGGCGGCGGCCGTCTCGATCCCGGTGACCCAGGGACTTGCCAGCGCCCGCGTCAACGCGGCCAGCGGTGAACTCGCGGCGGCGCTGCGCTGGACTCGGGCGCAGTCGATCGTGAAAGGCGAAAGCCTGGCGCTCGAAGTCGACACCTCGGCGGCGACCTATCGTGCGCCCGGGAAAGGCGACGTACGGTTACCCAGGGACATGCGCGTGTCGATCACCAGCGCCCGCGAAGACCAGGCCAACGCGACCACCGGGCGTATCCGCTTCTTTCCCGACGGCAGTTCCACCGGCGGTCGCATCACGCTCAAGCGTGGCGCACGCGAGTGGCACGTCAACGTCGCGTGGCTGACCGGCGCCATCCAGGTCGTGGACACGCGATGAAGCGCATCGCCCGACAGAATGGTTTCAGCCTGCTCGAAGTCATCGCCGCCATCGCCGTGCTTGCCATCGCCTTCGCGGCGCTGATGCAGGTGGCCGGCAGTTCGATGAGCCTGACGGCACGCGCCAACGAGCGTACCCAGGCCGCGCTGCGCGCCCGTTCGCTGCTCGACGGCGCGTTCGTCATGGATCCGATACGCGAGGGTGACAGTGAGGGCCGTATCGACGACACCTACCGCTGGCGGATGAACGTCAGCCGTTATCAGGTCCCCGGTGTCCGTCCGGTGCCGGACGGCGCCATGGCCGCGGCCGTGCTCTATCGCATCGACCTCGACGTCATGTGGGGGCCGGAGGGCAGCGAGCGGCACGCGCGGTTCTCCACGCTGCGCATGGGCGGCTCGGGCCAGGAGGGTCAGCCATGACGCGGCAGCGTGGCTTCAGCCTCATGGAAGTACTGGCGGCGCTCGCGCTGCTGACCATCGTCCTGCTCGGCGTGTATTCGGGCATCAGTACCGCGTCGCGCATCGTCCGCAGTGGTAGCGAAGCCATCCAGCGCATGGACGAGATCCGTTCCGCCCAGGGCTACCTGCGCACCGAGATCGCCCAGGCGTTGATCGTTCCCTTTGCTGAAACCGACGACGGCGATCCGATCGTCTTTTCCGGCGACGCGACGACGCTGCGATTCGTCGCACCCATGCCGGGATACCTTTCACGACTCGGACCGCAACTGCAGGCCGTGTCGCTGGTGCGCGACGGCAACGATGGCTATCGTCTCGAAGTCGCGCTTTCGCTCCTGCCGCCCAACGGCGGTGAGCCCAGGCCGATCGGTGAACCCGAGGTACTGCTTCGCGGCATTCGCAAGGGCGCCTTCAGTTACCGCGGCATGGACGACAAGAATCAGCCAGGTGACTGGCAGGAAAGCTGGGACGATACCCGGCGTACGCCTTCCCTTATCCGTCTGGCGCTCGACGTCGGCGGCAACGTCGCCTTTCCCACGCTGGTCGCGCCCATCCGTCTCGATCCGACGGCGTCGCGCAACGGCTTTTCCCTGACGCGCGGAACGCGCGGGCCGGTGATCCGATGATGGACGTACGGCAACGCGGCGTCGCGCTGCTCATCGTGCTGTGGGGCTGCACGCTCCTGGCCATCATGCTTGGCGGCTTCGCGGCGCTGGCCCGTACCGAGGGCCTGCAGGCCCGCTATCAGTTCGCTCAGACGCGCGCGCACTACGCGGCGGAGGCCGGTGTGATCCGGGCCATTCAGGCGCTGCAGTCCACGGACATCGATTCGCGGTGGGTGGCGGACGGTCGTCCTTACCTCTTCGAATTCGACGACGCGAAGGTCACCCTCACCATCGTCGACGAAGATGGGAAGGTCGATCTCAACGCGGCTTCCGATGACGTCCTGACAGGGCTGTTCAAAGCGGCGGGTGCGAACGACGATAAGGCGAGCCACCTCTCGGCGGCCATCCAGGACTGGCGCCGCGCGGGTGATGCGGCGCTGCCCAACGGCGCGAAGCAACCACAGTATGAAGCGGCGGGCCTGGGCTACGGCCCTCGCAACGGGCCCTTCGCGACGGTGGAAGAGGGGCGCATGGTGCTCGGTATGGATGCGCAGCTCTGGGCCCAGGTCGCCCCGGTTCTGACCATCTGGTCGGGTCGCGAACGCCCCAACACCGAACACGCGCAGCCACTCGCTCTGGCGGCGATCCCCGGTCTCGGCAGCGCCGGCGCGACGGCGATCCTCTCGGCGCGAGGGCAGGCCACCGGTGCGGCGGCGGCGGGTGGCAACGGTGTCACGCACACGATACGTGCGCAGGCGATCCTTGACGACGGAACCAGGAGTTCCCTTACATCGACGATCCGACTGCGTGGGATAAGATCGGGAAATCAGCCCTACGCCGTACTGCGTTGGCGCGAAGGAGACGAGGAATGACCGCTTTGCAGGACGCCTCCCAGTTGCAGATCGAGCGACTTCGCCGCGCCTGGCGAGGCAGCGCGCTGCCAGGGTTCCTGCGCTGGTGGGGTGGCGAGCTGTCGGCGCTGATGCCGGCGCGCTGGCGCGATACCTTCGCCGGTGGCGAACGCTGGTATGCGGTCGAACGACACGATGACGGCTGGTCGTTGCGTCGCGCCGGCGAGGGTTCCGCCGTGGCCGAGGCGGCCGACCTGGATACGACCGAGCATCGGGTCGCCCTTCTGGCGACAGCGCTGGCCGAAGCCGATCCCGCCGACCGGCGCGTCGCCCTCGTCTTGCCCGCGGCGCAGGTCCTGCGTCGCCGCCTCGTCCTGCCGATCGCGGCGCGCGACAACCTGCGTCAGGTGGTCGGTTTCGATCTCGACAGGCAGACCCCTTTCCGGGCGGAGGAGATCCATTTCGGCGTGCGCGATCTCGGCGCGGCCGGCGCGGAGGGCCGCTTCGTGGCCGAACTCGCCGCCACGCCTCGCAGCGCGCTGGATCCCCTGCTGGATGAACTCGCCGTGCTCGGCATCGCGCCGGACCGCGTCGATGTCGCGGACGGATACGATCTGGCCGGTGTCGATCTTCTCCCACCCGCACGCGCTCCGCGCCGCGTCGATCGCCGTGGCCGCCTCAATCTCTTCCTCGTCGCGGCCATCGCTCTGCTGACGCTCGGCGTCATGGCGATGTGGCTGCACAACCGTCATCTCTCGCTCGAGGCGATGCGTGCCGAAGTCGAAGGAATGGAAAGCGATGCGCAGCGGGTGAAGGCCTTGCGCCAGAAACTCACGGACAGCGCGGGCGCCTCGGGTTTCCTGGCCCGTCGCAAGACGGAGACGGCCGCGGTGCTCCCCGTGCTCGAGGAGCTGACCCAGCGCCTGCCGGACGACACCTGGCTCGAACGCTTTACGCTCAATGCCAGCGGTCAGCTGGGCTTCCAGGGTCAGAGTCCTCAGGCGGCGCGGCTCATCGATGCCCTCAAGGGTGCGCGCAGCATCGGCGACCCGAGTTTCCAGGGAACCATCCAGGCCGATCCCACCTCCGGTAAGGAGCGCTTCTACATGCAGGCGAAGGCACTGATTCCGAAACCGGAAACAGTCCCCGCCGTGGCTCACCCCGCGCGTGCAGGCAGCGCATCCGCGCCGGCCGGCGGCACAGCCGTCGCAGCGGCTTCGACCAGCGCGAAGGAGGCACCCCGTGCGCATGAAGCCCGCTGAATCCCGCGTCGCCGCCATCCTTCTCGCGATCGTGGTCCTGGCGATCGCGTATTTCATTTTCATCCATTGGTGGTTCGTGGCGCCGCAGTCCGCCATGGCCGACGAAATGGACGACCTGCGTGACACGCAGAGGCGTTACGCGGCGGCCATCGCCGAGCGCCCGCAGCTCGAAAAGCGTCTGGCCTCGCTCGAGCAGGGACAGACGCACAGCGATGCCTTCCTGCCGGGCGACGACACCAACGCCGCCGCCGCCGGGTTGATGCAGCGCATCGTCGACGTCGCCGCGGCGCACAAGGAAGACGGTGCCTGCGACGTGGTCCAGAAAATGCCGGTTCCGAGTCAGGAAAAAGCGAGCGACCCCTACCGAAAGGTCACCGTGAACATCAGCCTTCGCTGCCAGATGCAGCCCATGACGGCCGTGATCCACGACATCGAAAACGCCACGCCGTATCTCTTCATCGAGGACTTCAGCATCTACCGCAACCCGGTCGCGGCACGCGCCGGAGGCGCGGCGCCCATGGAAGTTCAGTTCACCGTATCCGGTTACATCCATGCCGCCCGCACGGCAAAGGCGGCGACATGAATGCGGCCGGCCAGCGTCGTCTGACACCCGTGCTGGGTGGTGTCGTCATCGTCCTCGTGGGCGTACTTTGTGTCCTCGCGGCAGGCGTGGGTCGTGGCGTTCGCTGGGACGATCCCGCCGGCCCGCAGCCGCTGCCCGCGACCCGCCCTGTGGCGATGCCCACGCCCGTGCCGCTCGTACGGTTTGCCGAGGTCTGGCAGCGTCCTTTGTTCATGGCCGATCGCAAGCCGGTCGCGGCCGCGGGTGACGACGACAACGCCAGCAACATCGGCGACCTCGAACTCACGGGCATCATCGTGACGCCCGGCTTGCGCATGGCGCTCCTGCGCGACAAGGGCAAGGATGTCACCGTCCGCGTAAAAGAGGGCTCGCCGCTGGCCGAAGGCCACTGGACGCTCGCGTCGCTCACGCCGCGCAGCGCCATATTCGACAACGGTGGCGAGCATCGCGAACTCACGCTCAAGGTGAGCGCGCCGGATGCGCTCGCCAAGGACACCAGGCGACCCGGAAACGGCCCCGGTCAGCCGCCGCAGGCGACGCCGGTTCAGCCCTTGCCACCCGGGGCGATGCGTGTGGAACCATCCCAGTCGTCGGGTATGACTGGTCCGGCGCTTCCGCACCCGGTCGATGCCGGTGCACGACAGTCGCCGCCTCGACAGGATGACGACGCCTTGCAGCGTGCGCGTATCGAGGCACTGAAGCAGGCGGTGCAGAAGCGCCGCATGGAACAGCAACAACAGCGCCAGCAGGCACAGGACTCGCAGTAGCGGGCGCACCACGCGCCCCCAAGGAAGGAGCAGCAGCACATGAAACCATCCACACTCGGCGCGGCCACCTTATCGGCCCTGCTGATGGTCGGCTGCGCCTCGCATTCATCGCGCATGGCTTCGGTCGCGCTTGAACGCGAAGCGATGGCGGGAACCGACAAGCCGGTGCCCGCGCCGTTGCCACTCGACGACGCCAACCAGACGGATGGCACCGTCGGCACCGCGGCGTCGACGGAAATCCACGCGGGCAGCGGTCGCTTCGTTCACCCGCAGGCGCTGCGCTCGCCACGCGCGGCGGCGAAGGGCAGCGGCGCGGTGACGTTCAATTTCGAGGATCAACCCGTCGAGGCCGTGGTCAAGGCGATTCTCGGCGATCTGCTCGAGGCGAACTACGCGGTGCTCCCTGGCGTAAGAGGCACGATCTCCTTCTCCACCGCGCAACCGGTCGCGCGTGACGAAGCCCTGCCCATTCTCGAAACCCTCCTGTCCTGGACGGGGAATGCCCTCGTTCATGAGCATGGACGCTACAACGTTCTTCCGGCGGGGCAGGCGGTGGCGGGCCATCTGGTGCCCCGTCTGAAAGCGGGTGCGCCCGCTGCGGGCATGTCCGCCCGCCTGTATGCCCTGCGTTATGTCTCCGCTCCCGAAATGGCCAAGCTGCTTGCGCCGTTCGTGCTGCCAGAGGCCGTCCTGCTTGCCGACCCGGCACGCAATGTCCTCGTCCTGTCGGGCACGCCGGACGAACTCGCCAACTATCAGGCGACCATAGACACCTTCGACGTCGACTGGGTCGGCGGCATGTCGGTCGGCGTGTTCAGCCTGAAGAACGCGTCGGTCAACGAGCTGCTGCCTGCGCTCGAATCCGTGTTCGGCGCCAGCAGCGGCGCCCCCGTGGCCGGGCTCATCCGCTTCATTCCCGTCGCGCGCACGGGTAGTCTCGTCGTGATCGGTACGCGCGAGGAACACGTGGCCCGCGTGGGCGAATGGATTGCGCGCATCGACGGCGGTGGTGGCAACGAGCCGCGTCTGTTCGTCTACGATCTTCGCAACCTGCCCGCGTCCGATGTCGCCCGGTACATTGCCGGTGTCTTCGGTGCCGCGGTCGACGGCGATGCGGGAGGGCGGGTCGCTCCGGGTCTGGGTACGGGTGCATTGGGCGACGACAGCGGCGATACGTCGAATGCGTTCGGCGGAACGGGCGCCGACGACAAGGACTTCTACCAGCCGCCTTCGGTACCTTCGCCATCCTCGGCGGGTCCCACGGCGAACGGTATTCGCGTGACCGCGATCGACGCGAACAATCAGCTGATGGTCCGCGCCCGTCCCTCGGAATGGGCCGATGTGCGCAAGGCGATCGAGCGCCTCGATGCGGTCCCGCTTCAGGTGCAGATCGAGACGCGAATCCTCGAAGTGGCGTTGAGTGACGAGTTCCGTTTCGGCGTCCAGTGGTACCTCGAAGGGCTGGCGGGCGGAAACGGTGCCGTAACCCAACCGGGCAACAAGCAGCAATGGGCGCTGGGTGGCGCGCTCGACGCCATGCAGGCGCGACCGGATGCGCTCTTCTATTCGTTCGTCAACAACGAACTGAGCGTGAAGCTCCGGGCCATGGAGCAGTCCGGCAAGACCAAGATCCTGTCCGCTCCCTCGCTGGTCGTCGTCAACAATCGCAAGGCGCGCATCCAGGTGGGCGACCAGCTGCCGGTCACGCAGACGTACGTCAATACCGCCGCCGGCAGCGGCAACATGGTCGGCCAGGTGGAATACAAGGACACCGGCGTAATTCTCGACGTGCGGCCCCGGATCAATCCCGGTGGTCTGGTCTACATGGACGTGCAACAGGAGGTCAGCCGCGCCGACCGCACGGCGACCGGTCCCAATCTCCCCATCATGAAGCGCAAGCTGACCACGCAGGTCGCCGTGCAGAGCGGACAGACCGTCCTCCTCGGTGGCCTCATTCGCGAGCTGGACACGCAGTCGACCGTTGGCGTGCCGGGCCTGTCGCGCATCCCCCTGCTGGGCGCACTGTTTCGCAACAAGGAAACCACCGGCCGGCGGACGGAACTGGTCGTGCTGATCACTCCCCGGGTGATCGCGAACGGCATGGAAGCCAGGCGGGTGCTCGACGATTACAGGCGGTCGTTCCGCGCGTTGCGACCCCTGGAAGCCTCCGCCACCGCGCCTGCGGGAACGCGTACCGTCGAAGGCGGCTGACGAAATGCACGATCCGGCGCCGGCTTGCGTACCATAGCCGGCGCATGACTTCTTCGTTTCCCATTTCGCCGCTGCTGCCCGAGATCGTCGCCTCGCTCGATCAGCGGCCCCGGCTCGTGCTCGAGGCGCCTCCCGGCGCCGGTAAGACCACTCAGGTGCCCCTTGCGCTGCTGCATGCGCCATGGCTGGCGGGGCAGCGCATCATCATGCTGGAGCCGCGCCGTATCGCGGCGCGCGCGGCGGCATCGTTCATGGCGGCCCAGCTGGGCGAAGACGTGGGCGGTACCATCGGATACCGGATCCGCTTCGAGTCCCGTACGGGCCCCCGGACGCGGATCGAAGTGGTGACCGAGGGCATCCTCAGTCGCATGATTCAGGACGATCCCTCGCTCGACGGCATCGGCGCCATTCTGTTCGACGAATTCCACGAGCGTCATCTGGCGGGCGACCTCGGCGCGGCGCTCGCGCTGGACGTGCAGGCCGGGCTTCGTCCGGATCTGCGCCTGATGGTGATGTCGGCCACGCTGGACGGCGAGCGGATCGCGCAATGGTTCGATGCGCCGAGGATCAGCAGCCCGGGCCGGAGTTTTCCTGTCCGTATCGAGCACGTCGCCGCACGCGCGCAGGAGACGACGGAGCAGCACCTCGCACGCGCCGTGATGCAGGCGCTCGCGGAGAATGATGGCGACGTGCTCGCGTTTCTCCCGGGCCGTCGCGAGATCGAGCGAGCCCGGGGCCTGATCGAGCGGCGCGACGAACACGTCGAAGTGGTCGCCCTGCATGGTGAGCTCTCGCTCGCGGAGCAGCAGCTCGCTCTGACGCCTGCGGATCCCGGCACACGCCGGGTCGTGCTGGCGACGAACGTCGCCGAATCGAGCGTCACGCTGCCGGGTATCCGCGCGGTCGTGGATGCCGGTCTCGCGCGTGAGCCCCGCTTCGATCCGAACTCCGGCTTCGCCCGCCTGGAGACGGTCAACATTTCGCAGGCCTCGGCCGACCAGCGCGCGGGTCGCGCCGGTCGTGTAGCCGAAGGCACCGCTTACCGGCTATGGCCGCAGAGTCGCCGCCTCGAGCCCTCGCGCTCGGCCGAGATCGAACATACGGAATTGTCCGGCCTGGCGCTGGAGCTTGCCGGATGGGGCAGCGACGCCTTGCCCTGGCTGGATGCGCCGCCGGTGGGGGCCATGAGTCAGGCCCGCGACCTTCTCCGGCGGCTTGGCGCGCTCGATGACGCGTCGGCGATGACGCGGCTTGGGCGCGACATGCTGGCCCTTGGAGCCACGCCCCGGCTCGCCGCGGCGGCCTTGCGCGCGCCCATGGCGTTGCGGTCGCTGGTGGCCGATCTGCTCGCGCTGGTGGAAGCGCGCTCGCCGTTGCGCGGCGAGCAGGCTCGCAGCGACGATTTCCGTCACCGTGTCGCGGCCCTGCACCTGTGGCGCGATGCGGGCGCGCGGGGTGCGCGCGCCGGCTCGGCGGATATCGGCGCGTTGGCAGCGATCGAGAAGGCGGCCTCGGGTTGGCGACGCCGGCTCAACGTGCGTACCGCGGCGAGCGGTGTGCCCGACACGCATACGGTCGGCGATCTGCTCGTGCATGCCTTTCCCGACCGGGTCGCCCGGAGAGAGGAGTCGCAGGCGTCACGCTACCTCCTTGCCAACGGGCGCGGCGCACGGCTGCACGAAAACAGTGCGCTGCACGGCGAACCATGGATCGTCGTCCTCGACCTGCGGCTCGAAGCGCGTGACAGCCTGATCTACGCGGGCGCACCGTTCGACCCCGACGTTCTCGAGCGCGACCATGCCGGGCGCTTCGTCACCGAGCGCGTGCTGCGCTGGGACGATACGCGGCAGATCGCCGAAGCGTTCGAGGAGCGCCGCTTCGACGCATTGCCGATATCGCGAAAGCCCCTGCCGATGCGTGCCGACGATGCCATCCCCGCACTGCTCGCCGCGATACGCTCGCGAGGTATCTCCTCGCTGCCGTGGAGCGACGCCGCGCGCCGCCTTCGTGCACGTATCGGTGCCTTGCGCGCATGGCGACCCGAGCTGGGTCTGCCCGACGTCGACGATGACGCCTTGCTGGCTTCGATGGATACCTGGCTGTCACCGTATCTCTCCGGCAAGCGCCGTCTGGATGCGCTCCAGGCGGCGGAACTGTCGGAGGCGCTCGGCGCGATGCTCGACTACGAACAACGCCGCGCGCTTGACGCACATGCACCGGAAGAACTGAAAGTGCCCAGTGGCATGACGCGGCGACTGGAATACGGTGAACGCGATGACGAGCCTGGCGCTCCGCCCGTGCTCGCGGTCAAGCTGCAGGAGCTGTTCGGCCTTGCCGACACGCCGCGCGTTGGCGATGGGCGTATCGCCGTGATGCTTCATCTGCTTTCGCCAGCAGGCCGACCCATCCAGGTGACGCAGGATCTGGCGGGTTTCTGGAATCGTACGTATCCGGAAGTTAAGAAAGAACTGAAGGGCCGGTATCCCCGCCATCCGTGGCCGGATGATCCGTGGACGGCCACGGCGACGCATCGGGCGAAGCCGCGGGGTACCTAGTTCCCAACCACGTTGGTTGCACCGTCGTGCCTACACTTTTCCGCGGGCTCGCCCGATGGTCTGTTCGCACGAAAATCGATGGAATGACCGCCTCTACCAGGGAGGTCATTTATGCGCTCGACCATGAAGGTCGTCACAGCGGCGAAAGCCTGCGTACCTCTGCTTGCTCTGTTGGCGGCGTCCGTCGCGGATGCCCGGAGTCAGGGGCTCATCCACGAGGAATTCATCCGCGGCGATCACCACGCCCGGTGGACCCTGCTTTCATTGAAACGCGCGGGGCAGGGCGGTCCGACAACGAGATCACCGTTTCACTCCGATGAAGTCTGGCGTAGTGAATACCTGGAGACGCCCGACTCGATCTACAGCGACCTCGCCGCTCCTGTCGCTCTGGCGGCGAACGAGTACGTCCCCCGGACAGGAAACCCGCGCGAGGGGTTGGCTTATAGCGAAGGCACGGGCTCGCATCCAACCCTTGTCTGGCCCCGGAGTCCCCGGGTGCAGAGTGACGAGTCTGGATCTTTCCCGATCGACGCCGGTGTCAATCGAATGATCGCCTGGAATCTCGGGCTGTATAAGGCGCTTCCCACCGATCTGCGCAAGGTCACCTCGCAGCCGTTCGGCTGGTATCACGTCGAACCGTTTGACGATAACGCGCGCTTCAACCTGTTCAAGGCGGATATCGGGCCGGACATACTCGAAAAGGCGATGGCATTGAGTGGCGCCGAACTGTCGACGCTCGGCGCACAGCTGGCGCTCTCCATCGCAACGCTCAACCGATGGTCGGACTCGATGGATGATCCGGAGCGGTACGGCATTCGCCGGGCCACGCTCGCGCACTTCTGGTCCGCGACCACGCTGGCGGATCTCACCGAACAAGACCTTTCCTACCTGGCAGACATCCTGCGAATGGAACTCACAGTGGCCCAACTGGGCGTTCCCCCGGGTGACATCAATGGCGCCATCGCCATTCCGACGCCGCTACGCGTAGCGCGAACCGCGGCAGCCTGGCATGGCAGCCGACCCGGTTATTCCGCATGCCATGCCAACGGTAGCCATGATCCGGAGCAAGCGGGCCTCATACCGGAACGACTCGATCGGCCCATCTGCTTTATGGGTGCAACGGATCGTGCCGTGTACCGCTGGTATCGCGCAAGGCGTGCCACCGAGCTTGCGACGTCTTCCGACGACTTTGCCCATTTCGACCAGGCTGCGCGATTGATCGCGCACTTCGCCGATGTTCGTCCTGTCTGGGCCGGTGCCTATGCCGACGAGGCGGCTGACTGGGCGGTCCACGCCGAAATCATCGAGGCGCAACTGGTCGCGACTCAGACGCTTGGCTCAATGGCGTCCGACGAGGCCGGTTTTTTGCGCATGACAACCCGCGCCAATCAGCGCATCTGCCGGAGTCGTGAGCCATGACCTTTCGTCGGCGAAACCTCGTCATCGGCGGCTTGTTTCTTGCTTTGGTTTCCGTGGCTGATTCGTCCGGAGCGGCGGAAGTGATCAAAGAGCCGCTCAAGGATGACTTTCTCAGGTCAGGTGTCATGGCCAGGCTCCTGGCGTCTTTCGACGCGCATGCCGATGCGGCCCGGAAATGGTACGTCGATGCCTTTCATGGGCGACCCGTGGCTCGCGAAACGTTCGATCGCTTTGGCCAGTCGCTGGAGACCGATCGCATCGTCAGTTTTACCTACGAATACAACCGGGACGGAAACGCCATGACGCACGTCTACCATGGTCGTTCCGGCGCCAATAACCCGTGGAGTGCCCTGCCTTCTTCACGACGCGCCGCGCCCTACGCGTCGTACTTTTCCCGTGTGTCCGCAGACACGGTAGTGTGGAATCGCGAGAGGCTTCCTGCGGGCCGCGATGCCGAACGTAAGATTGCCCGCCAGATCGAGCGCGATATTCGTGACGGTCTGGTGTCTTCGGGCGGAACATTGCGCGGATTCAGCAGCGCAGCCCTTTGCGGGACCTGCGAAAGCGCCTTGCGCACGCTCTCGGACAGATGGGGGATATCGGTCAGAGTCACTCATTATGTCGAGGGCGGTTCCGCTCATCGACGCTTTCAGAACTTTCGCAAGCAGTATATCGAGTCGATTTATGCGGCGCTGAATGGCACTTCGTTGAACCGCCCGTACGCTGCTTCTTCCGGGGCGTCGCCAGTGCCGACGTGTATGCGAACGTCGCAGGTGGAGGTCGCCGAATGAAACGACACCTCAAAGCACCGCGGCGCGTTCATCGTTACCACGGAAGGACGATCGTCTTTTTGCTGCTGGCGTCCGCCCATGCCGTCGCTACGCCAACGGCGGAGCGATTCCACGCGCCCCCGTCACTCGGTGACGCGTTTCAGGCGTGGACGTTTCACTCGCTCGCCAGGATGGACGCGCATAGTCTCGGCGACTTTCATCCTCTCCAGGCGGATGTCGCCTGGCGTAGCGAGTATCTGAAAGACCCGGGCTCCATATACAGCGACCTGCATCCGCATCTCTTCTCCAGGATCGCCGGCGAGCCGCCACGCCCCGATGTCTTCCCCGCCGATGTTTCCAGCGGACGAAAGATCGCATGGGACCTGGGCTTCGATAAGGCCCTCATCGGATATCAGGTCCTTCCCGGGTATCCGCAACGACTTCCGGTCACCGCACATCATCCCCTGGTCTCCGCCAGCCTGGAAAAAGCGGGTGTGCGGCGGCGTTATTTCGATCTCGCATACAAGCTCAGCGGCACGGAGCTCTCCATGATCACGGCGGAGATGGCCGTGGCTCTGGAAGTGCTCCGGCATTGGGTCGACACCACACCGGTCGACGACCGCGGCATGTTGGGCGTCAACGCGCATGCGCTTGGACGGTTCGAGGCTGCCGATAATCTTGCGGATATCCCGGACGCCGATCTCGCCTACCTCGCGGATGTCCTGCGTCTGGAACTGTCGCTATGGAATGCGGGCCGGGCAAATGCCGAAGGCTCGAATGCGGTACCTCAGCGAGAACTGCCGACTCCCCTGCGCATCGCCCGGGTGGCGGCCGCCTATCGCACGTCGCAACCGCCCCTCTACACGGCATGTCTGGCCGACGGGCAGCGAGATCCGGCGACATCGGGCGACAATCCCGAGGACTTGTCGCGCCCCATCTGCTTTACCGACGCAACCGACCGGGCCGTCTATCGGTGGTATCGCGCCGCTCGCGCACACCAGTTGGCGCAGGCGCCCGAAGCATTCTCCCGCTTCGACGTCGCGGCGCGCCTGATCGACACCTTTGCCGACGTCCGTCCCGCCTGGGCGGGCGCGTACACGAACCAGGCGCTGGACTGGTCGAACCATGTCGAGGTTGTCGAGGCACAGATGGCGCTCGCTGGGGACGCCTCGGGCAGTCACGACATCACCTTCTACCGTCTCGTCGAACGAGCCAATCTGCTCATCTGCCGGAGGTCCCTGCCATGAAACATCGTTACGGGCTTTTCGGGGCTTATCTTCTTGCCATCGGCTTGCTGTTCGCGTCGGCCTGGTCCGTAGCGGGACCCGTATTGAAACGTCGCGTAGACGCGGTAGGTACGGGCAGCGTCAACGCACGAATCCTCGCATCGTTCCAGACGCACATACGACCCGCTCAGGAATGGTATGTAACGGTGCTCGACGGCGGCACACCCAGCACCGCTCAGTTCGCGGCATTCTCGCGGCAGTTCGCGACGGCCACCTTCGTCAGTTTCACCTACGAGTACTCAGTCAACGGCCGGTCGATGCAGCGCGTGTATCACGCACGCTCGGGGCATAACGAGCCGAACACGGGCATGGCCGGTGTTCGTGCGCCCAGGTCCTACCGGAGTTTCTTCACGCATCAGGGCGCCGACATCGTCGCCTGGCACGATGCACGGCCCAACACGAGTACGGTGACCGTGTCTCCCGTTCCCGGCGACAACTTTCCGCAGCAGCGTAAGCGCGACGCGGAGCTGAAGGTCGCCCAGCGCATCGAGCGCGACATTCTGGCGGGTCGCGTTCCGGCGGGAGGTCAGCTCTATGGGTTCTCGAGTCAGGAGCCTTGTGCGTCCTGCGAAGCGGCACTACAGGCACTGTCGGACCGCCGTAACATCACCGTGAGGGTCTCGTTTCTCGGTTTTGGCAGCGCGGCATATACGGCGTTCGACCGTCTCCGGCACCAGCATCTGACGTCCATTGAGGTGGCGGTCAACGGGGGGCAGCTGAACCTGTTGAACCAGTCGGCTGAGTCGCCGGCTGCCCGGGTTGGGGTCGCATGCATCGACACACCGGGGGATGGCGAGGTGGCCGACTGAGCGAGCCGCTCAACCTAAGGGGCGTACGCGAAACGTGCGCCCCTTGATCTTCCCGGCGCGCAAGCGCTCGAGCGCCCGGTTGGCGAGATCCCGTCGGATCGCCACGTATGCGCGCGTCGCAAACACGTCGATCTTGCCGATGTCCTTGCCGTCCAGGCCCGCGTCGCCGGTCAGCGCACCGAGGATGTCACCGGGGCGCATCTTGTCTTTACGGCCACCGTCGATGACCAGGGTCTTCATCGGCGCGAGGTTGAGGACTTTCTTCCCTTCGGGTTGCGCGCGGGCCGGATGCCGCGGGATCGTGCCGCCGAGACGCTCTTCGATCGCCTTGATCTTCGGCAACTCGCGGGAGCTCGCCAGCGAGATGGCCATGCCGTTGGCACCGGCGCGACCGGTGCGCCCGATCCGATGCGTGTGCGTATCCACGTCGTGCGCGATGTCGAAGCTCACCACCAGCGGCAGCGCGGCGATGTCGAGTCCTCGCGCGGCGACGTCGGTCGCCACGAGGATCGAGCAGCTGTGGTTGGCGAAGCGCACCAGCACCTCGTCACGATCGCGTTGTTCGAGATCGCCATGCAGGGCGAGCGCCGTGAAGCCACGCCGGTCGAGCTCAGCGGCCAGACTCTCGGTGTCCTTGCGCATGTTGCAGAAGACCAGGGCGGCCTCGGGCTTTTCGTGCGACAGGATGCGTGCGAGAACATCGGCCTTCTGCGCCGGCTCGACCTCGACCACGCGTTGCTCGATGGTCGGGACGTCGTGCGGTTCATCGGCGGTCACCGTGACGGGGTTGCGCTGGACGCGACCGCTCATGGTGCGGATGTCGTCCGGATACGTGGCGGAGAACAGCAGCGTCTGGTGGTGCTTCGAGATCCGCTTGACGATGTCGTCGATGGCCTCTTCGAAACCCATGTCGAGCATCCGGTCCGCCTCGTCCAGCACCAGCATCTTGATGCCGCCACCGTGCAGGCTCTCGCGTTTGAGGTGCTCCTGCACCCGGCCCGGCGTGCCGACGACGATGTGCGGATCGTGTTCCAGCGACGCCAGCTGCGGGCCGAGCGGCATGCCGCCGCAGAGCGTCAGCAGCTTCACGTTCGGGATGTTCACGGCCAGCCGTCGCAGCGCCTTGCTGACCTGGTCGGCCAGTTCACGGGTGGGGCACAGCACGAGTGCCTGCAGGCGGATTTCGTCGGGGTCGAGCTGCTGTAGCAGCCCCAGCCCGAACGCCGCCGTCTTGCCACTGCCGGTGCGGGCCTGGGCGATGACGTCGCGGCCCTCGAGAATCGGCGGCAGACTGTCCCGCTGGATGGGCGTCATCGACGTGTAGCCGATGCCCTCGACGGCGGAGAGCAGGGCGGGCTTTAGGGGCAGGGAAGCAAAGGTATCCATGGCGGCATGATCGCACATCGTCCCCCGGTACCCCTCCCTGTCAGCATCCGGGCGCGGCCGACGGTTCCGCAGAGACGGCGGTGTCTTCCGTGGACGACCCCTCCGAGACCCGGGGCAGGCGCGGTGGACCCAGGCGAAACGACCGCCGCCGCCACGAAAAGCCCTTGAACGTCCGGTCGAGAGCGCGCGGACTCAGGTCGCGGTGAATCTGGGCGGCGCGCGCGCTGTCCAGCACGTCGCGGGCCAGTAGCGGCTCACCCTCGGAGCCGACCAGCATGCGACCTTTGAGACGGGCGCTGCCGGACTCGATCAGGGCGCGCTGCTCGCCGCTGGGAATGGAGCCGAACATGTGGCTGACCCTGACGTCGACACTGTATTCGTCCGACAGCCTGCGCATGGCATCCTCACAGGAGCCGCACGTAGCGCCGCCGATTGCACCGCGTATGCGTCCACCACGAGGGATCACACCCGCACGGATGTCATTTTCGATCGTGCGCATGGCCTTGAACTCGGCATCGAGGCCGCCTTGCGCGCCGGGGGCCGTGTAGCTTGCCAGTACCGAGCCGGACGAGGGGAGGACACGCGCACGCACGTTCATGCTGTCGAACTCATCGAACAGCAGGTCGTCGCCGATATCCGCGTCGACGAGATCGTTCGCTGCGCCGAACGTCTCCGTGGCGCTCGTCTCCTCGATGTCGCTGCCCGATGATCCGTCGAGGCTGCCCGGCGACTGCGGTGGAGTAGGTGATCCCCGTGGCGTGGTGCCGCCGAAGGCATCGTCGGCGATGACGCTCAGGGGTAGGCCATCCATCGCGTGGTAGACCCTGACTTGGTCGACCCCATTCAGCGTGAAACGGTATTCGAAACGGGCGACCCGCGATCTGGTCATCGTCTCCTCGAGGCCTTCCCAGCGGATCGCGCGGTACTGCTCGCGATAGCTTTGCACGATGAGCTTACGCATCGCATTGACGAAGTACTGGCTGCTGCGTTCGAGCTGGGCCGTGACATTGCCTTTGTCGAGGCCGACCGACTCGATCACGACGGGTGCCGCGCGCGCGTGGACGACGACGAGGGCGGCAACGCCTGCCCCCAGGGAAACGATCAGGTGGCGATGCATGGGCCTCACTCCGGAATGGGGCACGAAAGCAGGTCGGCGCGCGCGAACGATGCCTCGGCCTCGGCATCGCCGATGGCTTCCGAGGTGACCAGGCTCTCTGCCACGGTGGCCTCGACGAACTCGAGAACGCCGGCCAGGTCCACCAGCGTCAGAACCAGGCCGGCGAACCTGGCCAGACGGCTGAGGCCGTCATCATGGTGTTCCGGCACGTAGGTGCTTTGGCGCGTGTACTCCGCCAGATACCAGGCATGCACTGCGCGGTCGGTGGCAGCGGCGAAGCACAGGGGCCGGTCGTCATCGCCACCTGTGCCCGCCGATGACGCGCGAGGTGTGCCATCGCGGGTGCAGGGCGAACTGCCCGCATATCCCTGGGCATCGCGGTAGGCGGCCGCAGTGCGCGCTACACGGTAAACGACCGGCAGGCTTCGATGCCCCGACGAGCTTTCCGCGCCCGCTTTCCAGTGGATCAGCCGGTATTGCACGAGCGTAGAAAGGTACTCCAGATCGTAGGGACGCAGCTGGTCCATATGCTGCGCACGCATCACACGCGTAAATACGTCTGGGTCGATCGCTTTGGCTATCCACTCGTCAGAAGGAACCGCGATCGCCTGCGCACGGAGAATCTGCATGCCGACCGCGTACACCGCGGCCTTCGTGGAGTGACGATAACCCGTCAGATCGAGCATATGCCAGAACACGTCGGCATCGACGTCGGCCTTGATCGCGCTGGCGGCGACGAAGTCATCGCGAAAGCCCGCCTTCACTTTGATATCCATCCGGGGACGCGCTCTCGTCATGCCGAGATCCCACTGCAACGCGGCGAGCGCACCCGCGGCCGTGAGGCCGCGGGCCGAGAACGCGTCGACGGTGGCCACCCAGTCCACGTCATTGGTGAACTCGGGCTGGGCGATCAGGTCGCTGTACGGAGAGCCCGGATTCGAGAGCATTTGCCGGGCGATGTCCTGCGCGGCCAACGATGCCTGCTCTCCGCCAAGGCGCGCGATGCGCGTCCGTTGCCAGCGGGCGAGGACGTCCGCACCCGTGACGCGGGTGGCTTGTACCTCGGCAGGGCCGGCGAGTGCGACGAACGCGACGACGATAAAACGCATGCGTTTTGTCACGAGTTGCAGGCCTCGGCTTCTTCGGCGGTGGCGGTCGTTGTCTCGGCGCGTTCGATGGCGCCGGCCGCTCTCAAGGCTGAACGGGTTCGACCCAGGTTCTCCTTCGTGATCTGCTCGTTGGTGTACGCGTTGCGGCTCGATCGGAGCTCGATAGAGGCTCTACGGCTTTTCGCGATCGGATCGTCGCCGACGGGCTTGATCGTGACGACGCGGTTACCGACCACCATCTTCTCCGGCTCGATCATCTGGTGAATCGACCCGTTGATATCGTAGCGGCTCGCAAGCTCATTGAATGCCGCTTTGCATGACGCGCAGACTGTCTTGCTGACGAAGCCATCGACCGTTCCGCCTGCGCTTACGGCGCCCTCCCGGATGTCGACATCCATGCGGCGAACGATCTTCAGTTCGGCGTCGTTCGCATGCGATGCGACATCGCCGAAGTTGGTTTCCTCGATACCTCCCTCTACATCCGGCAGGGACGTTGCACGCACATCCCCCGGTGCGTCGTTCGTGTAGAAGACGGTTTCTTTCGCCTCCTGTCCCGGGAGCTCATCGATGGAGGCATTGCCTGTCGACGCATCGGTATCGTTGGTGTCGGATGCCGAGGAACCGCTGCCCTTTTCCTTCTTGGAAATGCCGACATCGGCAATGGTTTTCATAGAACGACCGCTTCGGGCGTGGTAGACGGTTCTGTAAGTTCTGCCGTTTTTTTCGTAGGTATATTCAATGCGTGCGACAGTGGCCCCGACGAGTTCGCGCCGGATGTAGCTGATCGTGTTTCGATTGGCGCTGGCGGCCATGCCCGGATAGTCAGTGGCCAGCATCGAGCGCATCGCATCGACGTGCGAACGGCCTTCCGCGGCTAGCTCACTGACTGCGTTGCCGTCGGCCATATCGATCGTGATAGTGCCGGCAGACGTGCTCCATGGCGCGACCGCCAGGGTGAGCGCGAGGAGTATGGCGTGCGGAGCCATAACGAAAGTCTTCATGGGGAAATCCTGCAGCTGAGTCGGGTGGAGCGCTCGGACGCGACCTGCGCGTCGGCCTCATCGATATCGCCATGGGTGGCAAGGCGCTCGGTGACGAATGCGTCCGCGGTTTCGATGAACGAGGCCATATCCATGAACACCAGAACCACGCCGATAAGGCGCGCCAGGTTGGCGAGGCCATGGTGCGGGTTCTCATGCATCGGAATTCCCGACATGTCGAGCCGCAGTTGTCGACGGAACCACGCGAGTACGCCACGGTCCGTCGCGGCGATAAAGCAAAGTGGCCGGTCGTTCTCCAGCGCTTCGGGGCCCGTCGGCTCGCCGGGGCGCGCGGCGTTTCCCTGGCAATAGCCTTTGGAGGTGAAGTAGCCGCTGGCATCGGCGTAGGCTGCGGCAACGCGCGCCAGTCGATACGCCGCAGGAAGGCGTTGTGCGGCTGTACCCTTCATCTGTGCGCCCCGTAGATCGAGCGATCCACGTAACCAGGTGGTCAGATAGCGCAGATCCGCGTCGGGAATGTTGTCGGGGTACCTTTGGTTCATGTATCGCGCGAGAACGTCTGGCTTGATCGCCATGCGCGCGTAGTCTTCGGGCGGGTTGGCGGCGACTGCGTCGCGCAGCATTTGCAAGGCGAGCGCATAGCCAGCGGCGGCGGTGATCGCCGAGCCGCTCATGTCCCGCGCCTTCCAGAAGATATCGGGGTCGATGCCTGCTTTGATCGCATTGGCGGCCGCCTCGCGGCCGCGGTAGTCGCGCGCGGCGGTAGGTTCCAGCGTGACTTCCTCACCGGGTCGGGCCTTGGTGAGGCCTGTCTGCAGGCGCAGCGCGTTCAGCGCGGCGTCGCCATCGGCCGCGCCCGCCGGCTGCATGGCGGCCAGGTATTCGTTCCATGCAGGCGTATTCGTGACGAGTGGCTGCTCAACCAGGTCGCTATAGGGCGAAGCAGGCGTCTGCAGGAACTGAGCGAGGAAGGTGGCCGTATCGGGCTCGATCGCCCGTGTCGTACCCATGATACGGATACGTGCGGCGAGGTATTCGTTGTAGGCGTCGACGGGCGCGGCGGCGCTTGCCGCGGTTGACGCGCTGAACAGCACGGCGACGATGGCCGGCCGGAGGGGTGACTTCATGTCGGGATCGTCCTTGATGTGGTGCGCGCTGCCACTCCGGCAGGCGGGCACCATTGTCCATCAAGGATTCGTTTGCGCGTGTCGGCGCAACCGGTATCGCTCAGTCAACCTTACGCTGATGCGTCGTAGGCGAAACTACCTACCATTGGGTCCGCGAGGGCAGGAGGCCCTTCAGTTCGGCTTCGGTCAGGTTGCGCCACTGGCCGGGCTTCAGGTGCCCCAGCTTCACGTTGACGACGCGCACGCGCCGCAACTGGGTCACCCGGTAGCCGAACTCGGCGGCCATCAGGCGGATCTGCCGGTTCAGACCCTGCGTGAGGATGATGGCGAAACCGAACTTCGCGATCTTCCTCACCTTGCACGGCCGGGTCATCTGGCCGTGGATGCGCACGCCCCTGGCCATGCCCCGAAGGAACTCGTCGGTCACGGATTTGTTCACCGCCACGAGGTATTCCTTCTCGTGGTTGTTCTCCGCCCGCAGGATCTCGTTGACGATGTCCCCGTTGCTGGTCATCAGGATGAGGCCTTCGGAGTCCTTGTCCAACCGACCGATCGGAAAGATGCGCTGCGGATGGTCGACGAAGTCGACGATGTTGCCGTCGACGGTCTGGTCCGTCGTGCAGGTGATACCGACCGGCTTGTTCAGTGCGATGTACACGCCGCGGCTTCTGGACGGGCTTGCGATCAGCGTGCGCGCGACCACCACCTCGCCATCGACCTTGACCACGTCGCCGTCGAGCGCCTTGGCGCCCGTGCTCACGACTTCGTCGTTGATCGTGACGCGGCCGGCGATGAGCAGCTCGTCGGCCTCGCGTCGCGAGCAGAGTCCCGCCTCGCTGATGTACTTGTTGACGCGCATCGGCTTACGAACGCATTCCGACGCCGCGGCTGAGCAGGCGCAGCGCCACGGCCGACAGGCCGACCACGAAGACGATCATCACGATGAACGCGGTGACGATGGGCACGTCGCTGACGCCGAGCACGCCGAAGCGGAACGCGTTGACCATGTACAGGATCGGGTTGACCAGCGAGATCGAGCGCCACGGCTGGCCGAGCAGGTCGACCGAGTAGAACACGCCGCCCAGGTAGGTCAGCGGGGTGAGCACGAAGGTCGGGACCAGCGCGATGTCGTCGAACTTCTTCGCGAATACGGCATTGACGAAGCCGGCCAGCGAAAACACCGTGGCACCCAGCACGACCGACAGGAAGGTGATGACCGGATGGGACACGTGCAGGTCGGTGAAGAACAGCGCGATCAGCAGTACCAGTGCGCCGACGACCACGCCACGCACGACGGCGCCGATGACGTAGCCGAGCAGGATCACCCAGTTGGGCATCGGCGACACCAGCATCTCTTCCACGTAACGGCCGAACTTGGCGCCGAAGAAGGATGACGAGATGTTGCCGTAGCTGTTGGTGATGATGCTCATCATGACCAGACCCGGCACGATGTACTGCATGTACGTGAAACCATGCATCTCACCGATACGGCTGCCGATCAGCTTGCCGAAGATGACGAAGTACAGCGTCATCGTGATGGCCGGCGGGATCAGCGTCTGCGTCCAGATACGCATGATGCGCATGATCTCGCGACGGACGAGAGTGCCCAGCGCGACGAGGTTGGTGGAGGCGCTCATGCCGCGTTCTCCCGGCCGTGCTCGACCAGGCGGACGAAGAGTTCCTCCAGCCGGTTGGACTTGTTGCGCATCGAGGTCACGGTGACGCCGTGACCGGAGAGCGTGGCGAACAGGGAGTTGAGGTCGTGTGAGCGGGACATCTCGGCTTCGATGGTGTGGTCGTCCAGGACGCGCAGCACCACGCCGGCCGGGGTCGGCAGGTTGGCCGGCACGCTGGCCACGTCGAGCACGAAGGTCTCGACGTCGAGGGTGGCGAGGAGGCTCTTCATCGACGTGTTCTGGACGATGCGGCCCTGGTCGATGATGGCGATGTTGCGGCAGAGCTGTTCCGCTTCCTCGAGGTAATGCGTGGTGAGGATCACCGTCGTGCCGGCCTCGTTGATGCCCGAGACGAACTGCCACATCGAGCGCCGGATCTCGATATCGACACCGGCCGTCGGTTCGTCGAGGATCAGCAGCTTCGGCTCGTTCATCATCGCGCGGGCGATCATGAGGCGGCGCTTCATGCCGCCGGACAGGGTGCGCGCCTGCAGGTGCGCCTTGTCCCACAGGCGCAGCTCCTTCAGGTACTTCTCGGCGCGGACCCGGGCTTCCCCCCGGCCGACGCCATAGAAACCGGCCTGGTTCACGCAGATGTCGAAGGGCTTCTCGAACTGGTTGAAGTTGATCTCCTGGGGGACCAGGCCGATCAGGCGCATCGCGTCGCTGCGGTGCTTGTGGATCGATACCCCGAAGATCTCGGCGTCGCCCGAGGTCGAGTTGACCAGGGAGGACAGGATGCCGATGAGGGTGGATTTGCCGGCACCGTTGGGGCCGAGCAGGGCGAAGAAATCCCCCGGCTGGACGGTCAGGGAGATGCCCTTGAGGGCCTCCACGCCGTTGCCGTAGGTTTTCCGGAGATTCGTGACGTGCAGAGCGGGGATGGTCATGGGCTGCGCCGGGATGACAAGCCGCCTATTATACCGGGCTTTGCCGGGTCCCCTCGTTCCCTGGCGTCAACAGAGACTTTCCATGGCCGAACAATTCGAGCTCCGTCTGACCGACAGCTTCATGCTTGCCCCCTCGGTCCGGCACCTGTCGTTCGAGCGGGTGGACGGTCAGCCGCTGGCCTTTGCCCCGGGCCAGTTCCTGCAGGTCCACTTCCACTACGACGACGGCAAGGCGACCAAGCGCAGCTACTCGGTCGGCAGCGTGGGTGACGGCAGCGGCCCGGTCCAGCGGATCGAGATCGCCGTGAGCTATGTCGAGGGCGGGGCAGCGACGAAGCTGCTGGGCGACCTGGAACACGGCCAGACCGTGGACGCCAGCGGCCCTTACGGCCGCTTCTGCCTGATGGACGGCGACCGGAACACGCGTTACATCCTGATCGCCACGGGCACCGGCGTGACCCCGTACCGGGCCATGCTGCCGCAGATCGAGGCCCTGATCGCCAGTCGCGGCTGCCGTTTCGTGCTGCTTTACGGCGCCCGCAACGAGGGTGAACTGCTCTACGGCGAGGAGTTCGAGGCCTTCGCGCGCAAGCATGAGGGCTTCACCTTTCACGCCTGCCTGTCCCGCGGCGCCCGTCCCAGTCCGCGTCCGCACGACCGCCTGGGTTACGTTCAGGACATGCTGGCGGAGCTGGAGCCCAGCGCCGAGGGGGATATCGCCTATCTCTGCGGCAATCCCAACATGGTCGATGCCGCGTTTTCGGCACTGAAAGACCATGGTCTGCCCGTCCAGCATATTCGCCGGGAGAAATACATCTCCTCGCGCTAAACTCGCCCCCCATGCACGCCTACGCCGCCCCGTCTGACCTCTCTGCCGAGATGCGGCGGTACGCGATGCTCGACCAGCGCCTGCTCGCTGCCGTCCGCGCCATCCGTATCCTGCCCACGGTCTCCTGGCCCGCCTCGGTCGAAGAACGCCTGATCGCGGAGTTTGGCGCCGGACGGCTCTCGGTCCCGACCATCGCGTACCACCCGCCGCAACTGGGCGACACGCGCGCCGAGCTGGAAGCGATCGAGACCGAAGCGTCCGAGGATCATCCGATCGCCGACTACCTGCGGCGCACGGCCGAGTCGTGGCGGATCGCCACGCAGATGCTCGAGTCCGCCGGCACCGACGGCGTCACGCAGGCATCCGTCGCGCTTTACGGTCGCCCCGGCGATGCCATACCCGGCAGCAACCGCAGCAACCTCGATGCCGCCCGCTATTTCGTGGACCTGGCCGACGAACTGGGCGCGGATCTGGAAACCGAAGACGCCACCGGCAACATCCCCGCGGAAGAGCTGCGCCGCGACATGGCCTCCCAGCTGGACGCTTTCTTCTCGCCAGGCACCATCTCCGTCGAGGTGGATCCGGAGCTGACCGCGAAGGCGGCGGCCGGTGCGACCCGCATCCGTCTGCGCGGTGGTATCCGTTTTACCGAATACGATCGTCACCAGCTGCTGGCCCATGAGGCCTTCGTCCATTCGCTTACCGCGTTGAATGGTCGCGAGCAGCCGGTCCTGGCATCGCTGGCGCGCACGTCGCCACGTGTCACCGCGACGCAGGAGGGCCTGGCGGTGTTCGCCGAGCTGATGTCCGGCGCCATCGATATCTCGCGGCTGAAACGAATCAGCCTGCGCATTCTGGCCATCGACATGGCCCTCAACGGTGCCGATTTCGTCGAGGTGTTCCGGTACTTCCGTGAGTGCGGGCAGAACGTCGCCGACAGCTTCCACTCGGCACAGCGCGTCTTTCGTGGCGTGCCGCTCAGCGGCGGCTCGGCGTTTGCGAAGGACAACGTCTACCTTACCGGCCTGCTCGCGGTGCACACCTTTTTCCGCTGGGCGTTGCGTCAGCGCCGCCTCGACCTGCTGCGCAACCTCTTCGCCGGCAAACTGGCACTGCACGACGTCATGAGCCTCGAAGCGCACTTCGCGAACGGCGATATCGCGGCCCCTCGCTATCTCCCGCCGTGGATGCAGCACGTGCACGGGCTGGCGGGGAAGCTGGCCTTCTCGCTGTTCGTGAATCACATCCACATGGCGGGCGTCGAGGCCGAGGAAATCTCGCTCGGCCTCTGAGCGGCTCCGATCAACGGATACGGAAGTCGCCGGGCGACAGGGCGAAGAAGGGCGTGCTCGTGTCGCTACAGGCAACCGACAGTCGGCCGCGCATCGTTGGCGCGACGGTCCCGGGGATGGTGAAGCGCGCCGTTCCGTTGTTCCTCACACGGGTGAGCAGGTTCTCTTCGAGCCAGCTTTCGCCGCCGTCCACGGATAGCCTGACGTCCACCCTCGTGCAGGAAAGCGGGGGCTTGTCGGTGCCGGCGACGCGCCATTTCACGGCGATCGCCTTGCCGCGGCTGAGCGTTGCGCTTTTCCGGGGAGCGACGACCTCGAATGCGGCGCCCGTGTCGACGACGTCGACCGTGATATCGCGGCTGACGACGTGCGCCAGCTGGTCGAGGTTGTCGCGTGCGGTGAGCCGGAAGTTCAGCGTGCGATCGCGCATGGGGAAGGTGTCACCGCGACCGATCGGCTCCTTGCCAAGCAGCACCCCGGTCGCCGGGAAGGTCTGGCTTCCGCTGGCAGTGGGGCGTCGCGACCGGAACAGCGGTCCGTTGCCGGTATCCGTGAGTTCGGCCGTGGTCTGAGCGCGGCCGCGGTCGATCTGCTCGAACGTGTACGTAGGTGTGGCACCGGCATGCACGTAGCTCAGTGCCCCCGCCAGTTCGAACGGTGTCCGCGCGGGGACCGCCACATAGGACGGGTAGCTGGTGTCGACCATCGGGGTGCGGATCGGGTTGACGCGGGTGGCGGCGCACGATCCGCCTTCGGAATCCAGCCACGCGCGGATCTCTCCGATGCTGCGGCCGTGGAAGTAATCGTCCGAGCGCGTCTGCAGGTTGGCGGACGTGATGCCGGCGTAGCCCATGATCGTGGAGCCGCCGCCGGGCTCTACCGCTGCATCGGGCTCACGCTGATCCGACCCGGGGTCGGCGATGTTGAAGGTGTGTTGTCCGCCGAACTGGTGGCCCAGTTCATGGGCGACGTAATCCACATGGAAGGTGTCACCGAAGGGATCGGCGCTGCCTGTCATGCCTGCCGCCTTATCCGCGCCACCGTCTTCGTAGTCCTGATCGGTGACTTTCGTTCCCGGCCGTATGTCGATCGTGCGTGTTGCGTTAAGACATGTGTTGCCGATGCGTCCCGCCAGTCCCGCGGTGCCGGAAGCGACAGCATGCACGAGATGGCCGACGTCATAGTTCTCGCGGCCCAGTGTCTGCGCGGCGACGGCGGCGTTGCGCAGGACGAGCTGGTCGTCGTCCCCGAGACCTTTGAAAGGGTCCGTGTCCTTATCCGCGAAGATGAGTCGGTCGTTGTTCTCCGCCAGCTGGAAATGCACGCCCAGGTCGTTCTCGTAGATCGCGTTCAGCCGGTTGACGACCTTCGCCACGCCGGCCAGGCCATCCTCGACAGTGCCGCCCATCTTCGCGACGTAGTCGCTGCTGGCGCTCATGGCGATGCGAAACGTTCGCAGGAGCTGGCCGCTGCCGGTGCGTGCCTTGCCTGCCCGCGTTCCCGGCGCGGCGGTGGGAAGGCCGCCGCCGTGCGGCGTTGTCTCGCGCAAAGCGGGACCTGCGGGTGCATCCGCTCGCCGGAATACGACGTGGATGGCCGGGGAATGTCGCGAGCGAGCCCCGGGGGCGCGTTTTACCGGCGTTTCGGGCTGAACGATCCAGTCGCCGGCGCGATCGGTCACACGAGCATGCACCGCGCCGGCCGCATCGATGTCGATACGCGCGGTGCGCCCTTCGGCATCGCGACCGATCATGCTGCGCAGCCCGGGAAAGCGCGCGGCCAGTCCGGGGGGCAGTACGCCCGAGTCCTCGAGGGTGAAGCGAGTGGCGCCGCTAACGGGCAAAGGAAGCTCGATGGTCTGCGCGGTCTGGCTGCTGCGCCCGACCGCCCGCGCTTGCCCGAAGGCGGCCAGACCGTCGGCGCGCAGTGCGACACGTCGCTGATGAACGGGAGAGCTGGTCGTCGCCGCTGACCGGGCACTTGCGCCAGCACGCGTCACGTCCGACCAGAGCGCCTGAGGAGTGGCATAGGCGACCGGGAGGCCGGATAGCAGCGCAGTGATGGCCGTGAAGATTACGAGGCGTCGGGGAGGGGAGTACAGGGACATGGAATTCCTTTTCGCGTGGGGACGCGTCGAGATGCGATGTGGGTGGACGTGCTCCATGACGCCACACGTGCGTGGTCAACATCTGTAGGGGAATCCCGATAGACCGCTAAGCGATGGCCTTCGCGTCACGGCGCGCGGATCACAAAAGGGCCTGGCGATACCGCGAAAAAAGGTCGCCAGTCGCAACGAAGACGAAGACGGGCGACATCGCTCGTCACTTCCGTGGGAAGCCGCACTGTCGCCGAGCCGTTATTCGGCACGTCCGTGGCCAGCGACGTTTCAAGCCAGTGCGAGCCGGCATCCACCGAGAGGTCGACATGCAGGAAGTGACAGGAAATCGGCTTCTCCGTGGTGCCCGCCACGTCCCAGCGGATGTCGAGCGCGCCACCGGCGACGGCAACGATCCCGGCGGCCGGTGCCGCCATCGCAAAAGCGCGCCCCGTATCCACGACCCGCACCCGCCTGTCCGCGCTGGCGAGCGTGGCCGTCGCGCCGGCGTTGTCACGCACCGTCAGGCGGAAATGCAGGTCGCGCGATGTGGTTGGCAAGGTTTCTCCCGGACTCGCCCGCTCGTCACCGAGCAGTACCGGAAGACGAGGGAAGGTGCGTTGCGGCGTCGATGATGGGGCGAAGGAGCGAAACAAGGGCCCCTTCCCGTCGTCGACGAGCGGCCCCCGCTGCCCTGTCCCCGCATCCATCTGCTCCCAGGTATAGGTCAGGCGATCGCCGGGGGATGCCGCTTCCACGGCGGCGTCGAGGGTAAACGGCGTACGCGCCGGAATCACGGTGGTTTCGGCCAGCGGCACGGGATCGATCCAGGGTGCGACGGCGGATGTCAGGCGTCGCCCGGCGCAACGCCCGCCGCGCGATCCGAGCCACGCCTGGATCTGCTCGATGCTTCGGGCGTGAAAGTACAGGCCCGGGCGCGGCTGGAGCCAGTGGTCTTCCGTGCCGCAGCCCGACGTGGCGTAGCCCATGATCGTGCTGCCGCCACCCGGTTCCACGGCGCTGTCGTCGAGTGTGATGCGCCGGCACGCATCGGCGGTCGGCCATGCGCCGAGCTGGCGTCCGAGGACGTGCATGAAATAGCCGAAGGCATGCGATGACCCGGCCGGGTCTCCATGTCCGCTCCACGCGGCGGCCTTGTGCGTGGCGAAGAAGTCCGCATCGCGTGCGTCGCTGCACGATGTGCCGACATGACTGTCGCCGCCCTCGAACGTGCTGAAGGCATGGCCGATATCGTAGTGACGCGATCCGATTTCCCGGTCGATCAGCGTGACGGCCGCCGGGCCGGGTTCATGCGTTTCGAACAGGTCGCCACGCGCGCTTGCGACGACGATGCGGTGGTTGCGATCCACCAGGGTGAGATGGACACCCAGGTCGGTTTCGAGCACCTCGTTGGCGCGGTTGACCAGATGGACGATCTCCGCGAGCGCGCTGGCGACGGTACCGCCGTTCCTGGCGACGTAACGGCTGCTCGCGGCGACGGCGAGCCGGAAGTCGTAGCGCACGATGCCTCCCTGGCGCGCGCTCCGCCGACGTTTCAGGGGCGTGACCGCCTCGGTGGGTGCCTGCCGCGTCTGGGCGGCGCCACCCGTTTTGGTGACTGGCGTACTCGCGTTGCCGAGGGCAAGGAAGTCTTCCGGCTCCCTCTTCCACGTGTCGCCGGGGCGGATGAGCCACTCCGTACTGCCCGACCGGACGCTCGCCCGGATACCGCGCGGGGAGAGGTCGAGACGAAGCGTGCGGCCTTCGTCATCCTCGCCACGGAAGCTGCGAAGGCCGGGAAATCGCTTCACCAGCCCGCGCGGCAACGTGCCGGAATCGCGGACATGAAAGACGCGCGCGCGACCGTCCGCCAGTGGAAGGACGACATCGGTGCCGGGGCGCGGTGCCAGCGGGAGCCGAAGAAGCCGCTGACGCAGGGCCGTTTCGTCGACGGTGACCGTGGCAGCGAGGGCCCAGCCCGGGGCGAGAAGAAGCGCGAGAACCGAGGGAGCGATAAAACGCATGAGGACGGCCGGGAGACGGGAAGGGCCGACCACGTTAGGGAGCGGGGCGCCCCGGTTCTGCCGGATTCCGCAAGGCAGAAATGTAGGTTTTTCATATCACTGGATGTCGCAATGCAACACACCGCGACGCGGGAGAACCGCGGTCGCGGTGCTAACATCGCGGGCTACTTTCCCACCTAAGCTCCCACAGGACTCCATGGCCATCTCCGAGGAACTGAGGCAAGCCGCTCTCGAATATCACCGTCTTCCGCGCCCCGGCAAGATCAAGGTCACGCCGACGACGTCGCTGCTCACGCAGCGAGATCTCTCGCTCGCGTACTCGCCGGGTGTCGCCGCCGCCTGCGATGAGATCGTCGCGAATCCGACCTCCGCCGCCGAGCTCACCGCGCGCTCCAACCTGGTGGCGGTGATCACCAACGGCACGGCGGTGCTCGGTCTGGGCAATATCGGTGCGCTGGCCAGCAAGCCGGTGATGGAAGGCAAGGGCGTGCTGTTCCAGAAGTTCGCCGGGATCGACGTGTTCGACATCGAGATCGACGAGACCGATCCGGACAAGCTGGTCGATATCATCGCCAGTCTCGAGCCGACGTTCGGTGGCATCAACCTCGAAGACATCAAGGCACCGGAGTGCTTCATCGTCGAGCGCAAGCTGCGCGAGCGGATGAAGATTCCCGTGTTCCACGACGACCAGCACGGCACCGCGATCATCGTCGGCGCGGCGGTCATCAATGCGCTGCTGGTCACGGGCAAGAAGATCGAAGACGTGAAGCTCGCCACCACCGGCATGGGCGCCGCGGGCATTTCCTGCGTCGACATGCTGGTGACGCTGGGCCTCAAGCGCGAAAACATCCTCGCCTTCGATCGTGACGGCGTGCTGCACAGCGGGCGCACCGATCTGGATCCGGACAAGCAGCGTTACGCGCGTGACACGGACAAGCGCACGCTGGCCGAGATCGTCGAAGGCGCGGATATTTTTCTGGGTCTTTCCGCCGGCGGTATTCTCAAGCCGGAAATGGTCGCCACGATGGCCGACCGCCCCATCATCTTCGCGCTGGCCAATCCGAATCCGGAAATTCTGCCGGAAGACGCCAAGGCCGTGCGTCCCGACTGCATCATGGCGACGGGCCGCTCGGATTATCCGAACCAGGTCAACAACGCGCTGTGCTTCCCCTACCTGTTCCGCGGCGCGCTCGACGTCGGTGCCTCCGTCATCAACGAACCGATGAAGGTGGCCTGCGTCAAGGCCATCGCTGAGCTCGCACGTCGCGAAGCGTCCGACGTGAGTGCGCGCGCCTACGGTGGCAAGCCGCCGAGTTTCGGTCCCGAATACCTGATTCCGCAGCCGTTCGATCCGCGTCTGCTGATTCAGCTGCCGCCGGCGATCGCCAGGGCGGCGATGGATTCCGGCGTGGCCGAGCGTCCCATCGAAGACTTCCCGGCGTACATCGAAACGCTGACCAGCTTCGTCTTCCGTACCGGCCTGCTGATGAAGCCGGTGTTCGAGCGGGCGAAGGCCGATCCCAAGCGCGTCGTCTACGCTGAAGGCGAAGAAGAAACGACGCTGCGCGCCGTGCAGACGGTGGTCGACGAAGGCCTGGCCAAGCCGATCCTGGTCGGTCGCCCCGACGTCATCGAAAAGCGTATCGCGCGCGCAGGCCTGCGTCTGAAACCCGGCATCGACTTCGAGATGTGCAACATCCATTCGGATCCGCGTTTCGAAGACTACTGGCGTCTGTACCACTCGATCATGGAGCGCCGCGGGGTCACTCCCGCGTCGGCCAAGGCGGTGGTGCGTTCGCGTCCGACGGTCATCGCGGCGCTGATGGTGGAGCGTGGCGAGGCCGACGCGATGATCTGCGGCCTGGTCGGCACCTACCAGAGCAAGCTCGAATACATCGCCGACATCATCGGCCTGGACGAGGGCGTTTCGGAGGCCTCGGCCATGGCCGCGGTGGCGACGGAGAAGGGCACGTTCTTCTTCCTCGACACCTACGTGCAGGAAGATCCCAGTGCCGAGCAGATCGCCGAGGCCACGCTGCAGGCCTCCATCCGCCTGAAGCTGTTCGGCATCCAGCCCAAGATCGCCCTGCTGTCCAGTTCCAACTTCGGCAGCCGCGAGACCCGCAACTCGCGCAAGATGCGCGAGGCGCTCAGTCTGATCCGCAAGAGCGTCCCCAAGCTGGAAGTCGAGGGTGAGATGCAGGCGGACGTGGCGCTCAACCCCGAACTGCGCGAGCGGATCTTCCCGAACTCGCGGCTGGAAGGTAAGGCCAACGTCTTCGTCTTCCCGAACCTGGATGCCGCCAACACGGCCTACAACATGGTCCGCACCCTCTGCGACGGCGTCGTCATCGGCCCGATTCTCATGGGCGTGGCCAAGCCGGCGCACATCCTGACGCCCCAGGCGACGGTCCGCCGTGTGGTCAACATGACCTCCGTGGCCTGCGTCGAGGCGCAGATCCGTGCGGGTAAGCCCAGGACGGTCGTAAACGACTGATTGCCGGGTTTATCACGAGGCAAATCCCCATACCGCCGCGTATGCGAATACGTTGCGGTATCATGTGAAGGTTTTCCCGCCACCCGCGGGCTTCTTCAGACCCCATGAGCGCGCGGCCAGCGCGAGCGGAGCATCCATGGACCAGATCGACGATATCCTGAACCAGGACCTCGACCCTACCGAAACCCGGGAATGGGTCGAGTCGCTCAACGCCGTCATCAATCATGACGGTACCGAGCGCGCGCATTACCTGCTGGAGCGCATGGTCGATTCGACCCGTCGCGCGGGCGGCTACCTGCCGTTCGATCCGACGACGGAGTACGTGAACACCATCCCGCCGCACATGGAAGCGCGCAGCCCGGGCGACGCCGCCATCGAGTGGCGCATCCGCTCGCTGGTCCGCTGGAACGCCCTCGCCACCGTCGTTCGCGCCAACCGCAAGCCGGGCGACCTCGGCGGCCACATCTCCAGCTTCGCCTCCTCGGCGACCCTGTACGACGTCGGCTTCAATCACTTCTGGCGCGCCCCCAGCGCGGACCACCCGGGCGACCTGGTGTTCCATCAGGGCCATTCGGCGCCGGGTGTCTACGCCCGCTCGTTCCTCGAAGGCCGCATCGGCGAAGAACAGCTCGACCTGTTCCGCATGGAAGTGGAAGGCAAGGGCCGTGGCCTGTCCTCCTACCCGCATCCCTGGCTCATGCCCGACTACTGGCAGGTGCCGACCGTCTCGATGGGTCTCGGCCCGATCCAGGCGATCTACCAGGCGCAGTTCTGGAAATACCTCGAACACCGCGGCCTCATTCCGAAGTCCGATCGCAAGATCTGGTGCTTCATGGGTGACGGCGAGTCGGACGAGCCGGAGTCGCTGGGTGCGATCTCGCTGGCCGGCCGGGAGGGCCTCGACAACCTGATCTTCGTCATCAACTGCAACCTGCAGCGTCTCGACGGCCCGGTTCGCGGCAACGGAAAGATCATCCAGGAACTGGAAGGCGTGTTCCGTGGCGCCGGCTGGAACGCCATCAAGGTCGCCTGGGGCAGCTACTGGGATCCGCTCCTCGCCCGCGACACCTCGGGCAAGCTGCGTCAGCTGATGATGGAAACCGTCGACGGCGAGTACCAGGCCTGCAAGGCCTTCGGTGGCGCCTACACGCGCGAGAAATTCTTCGGCAAGTACCCGGAAACCGCCGCGCTGGTCGCCAACATGTCCGACGACGACATCTGGCGCCTGAACCGCGGTGGCCACGATCCGCACAAGGTCTATGCGGCCTACCACGCGGCCGTGAACACCAGGGGCATGCCGACCGTCGTCCTCGCCAAGACGGTGAAGGGCTACGGCATGGGCGCCGCGGGTGAGTCGCAGAATCCGGCGCACAACCAGAAGAAGATGGACACCGACGCGATCCGCGCCTTCCGCGACCGCTTCAACATTCCCATTCCCGACGACAAGCTCGACGAAGTGCCGTACTACCATCCGGGCAAGGACTCGGAAGAGGTGCAGTACATGCTCGAGCGCCGTCGCGCGCTCGGCGGTTCGCTGCCGCAGCGGCGCCGCAAGTCCGACCAGTCGTTCAAGGCACCGACGATCGAGTCGTTCGAGCAGATCACCAAGGGCACCGGCGATCGCGAGATCTCCACCACCATGGCCCTCGTGCGTGGCATGAACCTCATGCTGCGTGACAAGGAGCTGGGCCCGCGCATCGTGCCGATCGTGGCCGACGAAGCCCGCACCTTCGGTATGGAAGGCATGTTCCGCCAGATCGGTATCTATGCGCCGTTCGGCCAGAAGTACCGGCCGCAGGACGCCGACCAGCTGCTGTATTACCGCGAAGACCAGAAGGGTCAGGTGCTGCAGGAAGGCATCAGCGAGGCCGGCGGTATGAGTGCCTGGCTGGCGGCGGCCACCAGCTACAGCATCAGCAACGTGCCGATGCTGCCGTTCTTCATCTACTACTCGATGTTCGGTTTCCAGCGCATCGGCGACCTCTGCTGGGCCGCTGGCGACATGCGCGCGCGTGGCTTCCTCATCGGCGGTACCTCGGGCCGCACCACGCTCAACGGCGAAGGCCTCCAGCACGAAGACGGTCACTCGCACCTGCTCTCCGGCGCGATCCCGAACGTGGTGTCGTACGACCCGACCTTCTCCTACGAGCTGGCCGTCATCATGCAGGACGGTACGCGCCGCATGATGCAGGAGCAGGAAGACGTCTACTACTACATCACCGTGATGAACGAGAACTACGCCCACCCCGATCTGCCGAAGGGCAGCGAGGAAGGCATCGTCAAGGGCATGTACCTGTTTAAGGACGGCGGCAAGGCGAAGAAGAACGAGCCGCGCGTACAGCTGATGGGTTCGGGCACGATCCTGCGCGAAGTCATCGCGGCCGCCGAGCTGCTCGAGAAGGACTTCGGCGTCTCGTCCGACATCTGGTCGGTGCCGAGCTTCTCGGAAGTCCGTCGCGAAGGTTTCGACGCCGAGCGCTGGAACCGTCTGCATCCGGAATCGCCGCAGCGCGTGCCGTACATCACCGGTCTGCTCGCCGACCGTCAGGGTCCGGCGATCGCCGCGACCGACTACGTGCGTGAGTTCGCCGATCAGGTCCGCGCCTTCATGCCGGACGGCATGCGTTACACGGTGCTGGGCACGGACGGCTACGGCCGCAGCGATACGCGTGCGCACCTGCGCAGCCACTTCGAGGTCGATCGCTACTGGATCGCCCAGGCCGCCCTGGCTGCGCTGGCGAAGGAAGGCAAGGTCAACGCCAAGGACGTCAGCCGCGCGATCAAGGAATACAAGCTCGACATGGATAAGCCGAACCCGATGACGGTCTGACAGCCGTCATGTGCGACGCGTAGAAAGGGCCGGAGCGATCCGGCCCTTTCTTTTTTGGCATCACGTCATGTCGATGGCGGGGCTGTTATCCATGAACGCAACCGACTGCGGAATTCCTGCCATGCGCCTTCCTTTGCTCACTGTTGCCGTCGTCACGCTCGCTGCGTGCGCGACCTCGCCCCAGCAGGGCTCGACATCGCGGCTGCTGTATATCGCCGGCAGCAAGGTGCCATGCACCAACGGCGTTATGAAGACCGAATGCCTTCAGTACCGCGAGGAGCCGAGCAAACCGTGGCAGGTGACATACGTGCCGGTCGAGGGCCTCGACTGGAAGCCAGGTAACGAGTACCTGCTGAAGATCACCGAGGTTCACTCGAAGAATGCGCCGATGGATGCGTCGCGCGTTACCTGGCACGTCGACAAGATTGTCGAACAGCACGCCGAGTCGATGCCGCCGACACCGTGATCGATGGCTGAACCCGATCGCTTCGATAGCAAAAACCTCGGGCAATAAAAAAGGCCGGAAGTGATTCCGGCCTTTCGTCGGGCGGTTCGACGTCGATCAGTCGTCGTCGCGCAGCGCGTGGCGGATCAGCAGGAAGGTGCCGATGGCTGCCGCGGCGATGCCGATGGTGACGCCCGGGTTGCGACGGACCTGCTTGCGCAGCTTGCGATACTGATAGGTCGCCTCGTCGGCGAAATCCTCGGCCAGGTAGCGCGCACGACGACCGGTGCTGCGGCTGGCGAACTTGTTGGTGACGCGACGGGTGCGATCGAGCAGATCGTTGCCCGAGCTCTGCGCCTCATCGGCGTAGTGACGGACGCGCCCCGATACACCGTTGACGGCGCTTTCGACCTGACGCGCGAATTCACGATTTCTGCTCATGGTGACTCCCTCTCAAGTGATGCGGACGGGGATCGACTTTGCGATCCCCGCCGTGAGCACGGTGTAAACAGCCGAGGGTGCGATTGAACGGCGATTCAGCGGGGCGGCTTCGGCGCCAGGTCGTAATCGCCGCCACGTTTCAGGGCCGCCTGATAGGCCGGACGTGCGTGGATCCGGTCGAGGAAGGCGGTGAGGCGAGGGCGCGACGCGTCCAGTCCGCCCCGGCTTGCGGCGGCTTCCAGCGGGAAACTCATCTGGATGTCGGCGGCCGTGAACTCGTCACCGGCGAACCAGCCTGACTGGCCGATTTCGCCTTCCAGATAGTCCAGGTGCAGCTTGAGCTGCGGATCGATGAACGTTTTCTGCCCGCCCTTCGCCATCATTCGTGCCACCGGCTTCGCAAAGAACGGCACCGGGGCGCTCTCCATGCGGACGAACACCAGCTTGAGCAGGAGCGGTGGCATGGCCGAGCCTTCCGCGTAGTGCAGAAAATAGGTGTAACGCCGCGCATCGGCGGTATCCGCGGGTGGTTTCAGTCGCCCGTTGCCGTATCGACCGACCAGGTATTCGATGATCGCGCCCGACTCCGCCACGGTGATGTCGCCGTCGACCACTACCGGCGATTTGCCCAGCGGATGGATGGCGCGAAGCGCCTTGGGTGCCAGCATCGTCTTCGGGTCGCGTTCGTAGCGGACGATCTCGTACGGCACGCCGAGTTCCTCCAGCAGCCACAGGACGCGCTGTGAGCGCGAGTTGTTCAGGTGATGGACGGTGATCATGGCTGACTCGCGCGTGGAGGGAGGCGCAGGTTAGCAGCGTGCCACGTAGACATTCCATCGACGGGCGGAGAGTAGCGTCTGGGATCTTGTTCACGAGGAGCGATGCCATGAGCCGCGAAGCCGAGACGATTCACACTGGCCCCGGATCCATCGAGCGCCTTCAGGCGCTCATCGGGGAACTGAGGGATAACGCGAAGGTCGTGCTGCATCTGCGGGACGGCTCGCGGATGGAGGGCGTCGTGGCGGTGGTGCCCACGGTGCAGAATTTTGTGGACCCAGCCGGCACCGAAGGCGTCAACGGCGTGGTCAAGCTGATCGACCCCGCCCGCCCCGAATGGTCGGCGACGGTCTCGCTCGACACGATTGCGAAGGTGGAGCACCTGGATTCGGTGGTTTACGGGACGTCACAGAGCTGAGTGACGATGTGGAACCGGGGTCCGCTGCCGGCTCGCCCCGGTGTCCGGCGGCCCCGTCTCAGCCGGCAGCGGCCAACGACTCCTGCAGCTTCTTGCTCTGCTCCGGAAAGGCCTTGCCTTCCGCCGCGATGGTCTCCGCCACCACCTTTTTCGCCTCGCCATCGCGATGGAGTGCACGAAGCGCCTTTACCCGGAACGTCGCTACCGTAAAGCGATTCGCGCCATAGGCCTTCGTGGCCGCCGCGTCCAGATACGGGAGCCCGCCGGCAGCATCGCCTTTCTCGACGAGGCGGCGTCCATAGCGGTAGCTGTACACGTAATCGTCCGGGTACGCCGCGATGAGCTGCTTTTCCAGCGTGTCGAGCTCATCGCCCGCCTTCGCCCGCACGAGGTAGACGCGCAGGTTGTCGGCGAGATTGCGATCGCTCCTGAGGTCGCCGTGCAGCTTCTCGCGGCTTAGATCGATCGCCTTGCGCAGGACGGCCTGCTCACCCTCGTGATCGCCAAGCGCCGCATCGAGATCGGCAGCCGTCAGTACGGCGCTTCGCTGATCGGCACATGCGGGAGCAGCGGTGAAGACCTGCGCCGCGATGAACTGCTCGTACGGCGCCTTCTGCGGGCGCAGTGCGGCAGTGCGCGAGTCGGGATGTCGCGCTTCGGTGGCACCGATCAGATCGTCGAGTACGTACGGACGATCGCAGCCGATATTGCCGTCGAGAATCTTGGTCGCCGCGGCAACGATCGCGGCATCATCCTTCTTCTCCTTCGCCTGGAGCAGAAGCAGACGCTGCTTGGCGAGCGCGACGCGTTTGTCCTTGTCGGACACGTTGCGGACCATCGGTGGCAGCGTGTCGAACCATGCCATGCCTTCGGTGCCCTGATAGCGCAGCTGGTAGGTGTCGAGTACGTCGGCCACCGAGGCGAGCGAGCCCTTCGCGGCATCCGCTTTCTGCTTCGACAGGCGTGCATCGCCGGAGAGCAGTCCGCCGACTTCTTTATAGAACGTGTCGCGGGGACGTTCGGCGAGGATGCGTCCGAGCTCCTCGCCGTCCGGGCCGATGGCCACGTACGTGGGCAGGAAGTGCACGTTCCACTTCGTCATCCAGGCCTTGTCCGCCGGTTGGTCGGCGTCGGCCTCATAGAAGATCACCTTGGTATTGAGATCCGTCCACTCCTTGCCGTTGAGCACGTGACTGGCCATGAAGTAGCACGAGTAACACCATACCGCCTGAAAATCGACGAGCACCGGCTTGTGCTCGCGCTTGCCCTGGGCGAGGGCGGCATCGAGACTGGCAGGACCCTCATGGGCGGCGAAAGCCGGCGCGGCGAGGGCGACAAGGGTGGCGGCGAGCAGGCGCTTCATGGTGGACGTCCCCTTTTTGGCGGTATAGACGTCCACCCTAATAACACGTTTTGACGGGTGTGTCAGATCGTGTCGCTGGCGCCTTCGACGGGCTCCGGCTCGGATACCAGCCCCTGGCGGTGGCGCAGGGACGGGAACCACCACATCCAGAGCCCGACCACGACCAGTGTGCCGATGCCGCCGATAAGCGTCGCGTTGACCGCGCCAAGTGCCGCGGCGAGTATCCCCGACTCGAATTCGCCCAGCTGGTTGGAGGTGTTGATGAAGATGGCATTGACGGCGCTGACGCGGCCGCGCATGTCGTCGGGTGTCTCCAACTGCACCAGCGCGCCGCGGATCACCATGCTGACCATGTCGAACGCGCCCAGCGCGAACAGCGCGACGATGGACAGCCAGAGCGAGGTGGACAGGGTGAAGACCAGCGTCGCGATACCGAATCCGGCCACCGAGGCGAACATGATCGGCCCGACCCGGCGCTCGAGCGTGTGCCGTGACAGCCAGATCGACATCAGCAGCGCGCCCACCGCCGGAGCGCCACGCAGCATGCCCAGGCCCCAGGGGCCCGTGTGCAGGATGTCCTTGGCAAAGATGGGGAGCAGCGCGGTAGCGCCACCCAGCAGCACCGCGAACAGGTCCAGCGAAATCACGCCGAACACCGCCGGCCGACGACGAATGAAGTGCACGCCCGCGAACAGGGTTTTCAGGGTCGCCGGCTCACGGCGGGGCGGCGCGTGGTCGTACGACAGGCGCGACATCAGCGTGAACGCGACGAGGTAGAGCGCGGCGGACACGCCGTACACCGCGGCGGGGCCCGCGATATACAACAGGCCACCAAGCGCCGGACCGGCGATCATCGCGGCCTGTCCGGCGGCGGAGGTGGACGCCATCGCCCGTGGAAGCACATGCGCGGGAACGATGGCCGGGAGCATCGCCGACAACGCCGGAAACTCGAACGCCTTGCCGACGCCGATCACGAAGACCAGCGCGAGAATGCCCGCTTCGTTCAGATGGCCGGTGAAGCTGAAGACCGCCAGCGCCGCGATGGCGAGCCATTCGATCGCCTGGCACAGCGTAACGATCCGCCGACGGTCGAACTGGTCCGCGACATGTCCTGCCGGCAGCGCCAGCAATACCGAGGGCACGAACTGCACGAGGCCGATAAGGCCGAGATCCAGGGCACGCCCGGTGATCTCGTAGATCTGCCAGCCCACCGCGACCGACATCATCTGGAAGCCGAAGCTCGACGCGTTCCTGGCGAACCAGAACTGCAGGAAGGCGCGATGGCGCAGCAGGAAAACGGGCGCCGGGGGCATGGACGACATGAGGACTTCCTTGGGAGCGTGCGCGTATTTTACGCGTCGCCTTGCCAATCGCGTCGTCGAAGGGCGAAGCTACGGCTTTCCATGCCGGAATCGCAAGATCATGCGCAGACTCGCCACGCTCATCGCCGTTACCGCGCTCACCGCCGCCTGTTCGTCACCGCAGGATCAGCCGGCCGAGCAGGCGCCCGTCGCCAACAATCAGGCCGACGAAGCGGCGAAGAAGCTCGAGACCTACCAGCAGTTGCTGAAGCTGCACAACGATGGCCCGGCCGTGCAGCTGGGACATGAGATCGTCGACAAATATCCGGATACGCCAGCCGCCGCCGAGGTGAAAAAGACGCTCGCCGACCTGGAAACCAACTACAAGGCCGCCAGCGAGAAGGCGCGCCTGTCCGCGTTGTGGCTCTACCAGACCTCACCCATGCAGGGCGGCACGCAGAGCACGGCCACGATCCAGACCACGCGCCCCACGGGCGAAGAGACGGTGCGCCTGATCCTGCGGCGGCATACCGCCTGGGGCCAGAGCGTGTTTCTCTACGCGACCGGCGGCAAGGGCTTCGTCTGCAAGGGCGACTGCGATCTCAAGGCTACCTTCGACGGCAAGCCGAAAACCATCAAGGCCTTCCGCCCGCCGACGGGAGAACCCGCACTGCTGTTCCGCAACGACGCCGCCTTCCTCAAGGATCTTGCGAAGACGAAGCGGCTCACGATCGACGTCGTGACGATCACCCGTGGCGAAACCACCCTTACCTTCGAGACCGGCGGCTTCGACAACGACAAATGGACGCCGTTGCCGAAGAAGAAATGATCAGTGCAGGAACAGCTTCTCGGTGATCCGCGTCAGCGGCCATTCGAGCATGGCGTTCATCTTCGCGGGAAGATCCAGCGGGCGGAGCAGCATTTTTACGGTCATTTCCGCGGGAATATGCCGTTTGAGGAGGCCTTCCGCCTTGCTGGTGACGCGCCGGAATTCCGCGTCGTCGTGCGCTTTCTCCGGATACCGCACGTTGAAGACGTGGCGCAGTGCGATGTCGCTGTCCTCGTTCTTGATCTCGCTCAGGCGCTTGACCAGCACGCGCAACGTGCTGAAACGACCGATACCGTCGCGCTTTCGATAGATCCGGAAGTGCTGGTAGAAGTGCTTGTAATGACGCACTTCGTCGCTCTTGATGTGGTTGGTCAGTTCGCGCAGCACCGGCTCATCGGTGACGTCGTTGAGCGCGCGATAGAGGCTGGCGGTGCCTGTTTCGACGACGCAGCGCGCCGCCAGTTCGAGGCCACGGTTAGGCTCGAGTTCTTCGGCGGTGCAGACGGAACCGTAATGCGCGAAGAAGTTCCTGAAGCCTTCGTCCCAGTCGAACTCGGGCCATACATGGCGAACGTAGGCCGCCAGTGCGCGGCCATGCTGCATCTCCTCGTGCTCCCAGTGATCGCGGAGCCAGGCCTGCAGCTCGTCGTCACCGGCAAAATGATCGACGAGGTTGTGCGTGTACAGGTCCGAACCGCTCTCGACGAACGACGAGCTGCACAGCAGGAGGAACAGGTCTTCGTTGTGCCTGACCTTCTCGACGTCGATGCGCGAGAGGTCCAGTTGTTCGAGCGTCCATGGCAAGGTAGTGGCGTAGCTCACTTAAGGTGTTCCTCGATCGCTTGACGTGTTGCCCCCCGGGGCATTGCCGAATTGTGACAAAGCCAGGCGATTAGCGCACCACGGTCACGGGAACGTGTGCCTTGGCCAGCACGTCGGTCGAGGTCGAACCGACCAGCCAGCGGGCCAGGGCGCCCCGCTCGGTGTGTCCGATGACGATATGGTCGACCCCATGCTGAGCCACGTACGAGAGCAGGGCGTCGCCCGGGCTGCCGTGAACCATGCCCACCTCCACCTGTATACCCGGCGCGGACTGGAGCGCGGCGATTTCGGCCCGCAGGGCATCGAGGCGGTCCCTGCCGTTGTCGCTCATCATGAGAGCCGACGTGTCGGCGCCGTTGTCGAGCTGCCAGACGGAGACCACGTGCACGCTGGCCTGGGCGCAGGCGGCTAGTTCGATGGCGAACAGGTAGGCGCGACGGGCGGTTTCCGAGCCGTCGTAGCCGACGAGGATGTTCCTGGGCATGGCAGTTCTCTCAACCTTCTCTGACGAACGGGTTCGATAGTAGATCGGCCATGTCGACGCGGCGAGATGGGTTCACCGGGCGTCCACGTAGCCTGCAGCTTCCTGAACGGCCACGGCGGGACTCCGCATTTCTTCACATTCGTGAGTGGAGAATCCGCCCACACACAGTCCCTGCCACTCACTCTTACGGAGAATCAACATGATCAAGCGCATCGCGGGTATGGCCATTATCGCAGTGGCCGCGGCAGGTGCTTTCACGGTGCAGCCGGCGAAGGCCGAGTCGACCGCCGCAACGAAGTGCCACATGACCTTCAGCACCACCGGCTGGGCCGCCATCTACAAGAAGGCTGACGGCCGCGGCCACGTCCGTTGCGACAACGGCCAGAGCGCCGACGTGCTCATCCACGTTCGTGGCGGCGGTCTGACGGCTGGCAAGTTCAGCATCGAAGGCGGCAAGGGCGAGTTCACCAACGTCAAGGGCATCAGCGAAATCTACGGCGAATACGCTTCGGGCGGCGCCAACGCGGGTGTCGTGAAGAGCGCCGAGAGCGCCGCCATGACCAAGGGCGAAGTCTCGCTTGCCGTCACCGGCACCGGCCGTGGCTTCAACCTCGGCGTGGATCTGAGCAAGTTCGAAATCGAGCGTCTCGGCAGCAAGTAATCGCGACCGCGGTGAGTTTCGAGGGGCGCCCGATCGGGCGCCCTTTTTTTATGGCCGGCAGAGTGGGGTGAGGCCACCCCGGGAGGCCGGCGAGTACACTCACCCTATTCCATCCCTTTGAGGTTTCTCCCATGCGCCGCCTCCTCAGCGTCATCGCCCTGTCCCTAGTTACCGCCGCCGCCTGGGCCGCCACCCCGGTCGCCGGCGAGAAGGCCCCGGATTTCCGCCTGCAGGATCAGAAGGGTGACTGGCACACCCTCGACACCCATAAGGGCAAGTGGCTGGTGATGTACTTCTATCCGAAGGACTTCACGGCCGGTTGCACCACCGAGGTCTGCACCTTCCGCGACGACATCGCCAAGCTGCACAAGGCCGGCGCGGACGTGGTCGGCGTCAGCCTCGACGACGTCAAGTCGCACGCCGAGTTCGCCGAGAAGTATCACGTGCCGTTCCCGCTCCTGTCGGACGCCGATGGCGCCACGGCCGTGAAGTACGACGTGCTCAACAACAAGCTCGGCATGAAGTACGCCCGCCGCGAAACCTTCCTGATCGACCCGGCCGGCAAGATCGTCAAGGTTTACAAGGACGTCGACCCGGAGAAGAACTCCGGTCAGGTGTTGTCCGATCTCGACCAGTTCAAGAAGGCGGGTGCCTGAGCGTGCTCCAGGCATCCCGCAATGCACGCCCCTTCGCGCCGTGGCGCATCGTCGTATGGCTGGTCATGCTGCTCGCCGCGGCGGGCTTCGTGATCAATGCCTATGCGTCCGTGGTCGTTGCGCATGCGGCCGGGGCGCTCACGGAGGAAGCCGTAGCCGGCGGCCCAAGTCCCCGCATCGCCCTGGCCTGGTCGGTGGGTTACACGCTGGCCGCGTTCGGCATCATGGTCGTCGCGCTGTCCACACTGCGCTGGCGTGCATGGGCTCGGGATGCGATGCGCCTCGTCGCCCTGTTGCTCATGGTCTGGGCGGCTTACACGGCCTGGTTCGCCTACGGTCAGTGGCAACAGATCGGCGTCGTGCTCGGTCAGCCGGGCCTGCCGCCGGATCTGGTGGCGGTCGCAAGCAGGCAGCACACCATCATGCTGGTGAGCGTCATTCTCAAGGTCGTGTCGGTGCCCCTGCTGGGCTGGCTGGCGTGGGCGCTCGGCAGCGTGCGTGTCCGGCAGCAGTTTCTGGCATCGGGTCTGTGAGAACGGTTCAGCGAGGATTAGTCCGGCGGAAGGTATCGAGTCACTTTCGCCGGGATCCTTCATGACCGCTCGCCTGACCGCATTCGTACTGGCCTTCTGCTTCGCGGGCGGTGCCGCAGCCCAGGATCTCGATCACAGCTGCCGCATCGCAAGCAGCTACGATCTGACCGTACGGCCTGATGCGCTGCTGTTCGAGCGGCCGGAGGTCGCTCCCCGCACCGTGCGAATGCACGACGGATCGCTGTCCACGGATGGCCGGGACGTCAGCCTCAGGCCCGACGAGCAGGATCGCGTCGCGTTGTTCGAGCGAAGCGTCCGTGCGTTGTTACCCAAAGCGAAGGCCCTGGCGAGCGATGGGGTCGACATCGCTGCCCAGGCGGTACGCGATGAGGCGGCGACGGCGGCTCCGGGTGCGGCGGCGAGCGGCGATCTCGATCGCGCCCTGAATGCGCGGGTGGCCGACATCAAGCGCCGTATTGCCGCCAGCCAGAGCACCCGCGACTGGCAGGAAGACGCGATGCGCGCCTACGCGCAGGAAATCGTTTCCGACATAACGCCCATCCTGACCGAGGACGTGGGAGGCGAAGCGATGCAGCTTGCGATGAACGGCGATCTTCAGGGTGCGGCCGCGCTTCGTGACAGGGTCGCGTCGGTGTCCACTGGCGGGCAGGCGCGTGTCATGACCCGCGTGGAAAACGCACTGAGGCCCCGTGTACAGGCCTTGTGCCCGTCCATCCGCCAGTTGCTCGACCTCCAGTCAGGGCTGCGCGATGCCAGCGGGCACCCGCTGCTTCTGCTCGAGAGCGGCGAATGACCGCTGGCTGACCGGGACAGGCCGCATTTAGGGGGCGCTAAGTCCCGGGGGGCTAACGTCCGCCCCATGGAACGTACTTCGATCCGTGTCGTGAATGGGCTGATCCGCCGCGTCATCGCGGATCGGGATCTCTATCGTCAGGCGGCCCGTAGCGTCCGCGAGCCGGGGCTCCGCGCGATCCTTGAAGAGTCCGCCGACTCCCTGACCGCCATTGCGGGCGATCTGCAGGGTCAGGTGAGCGCCACCGGTGGTAAGCCTGCGCTGGTCGGTGGCGCCATGAGTGGCGTTCGTCGGACGATGATGGAAGCGACGGTAAAGCTGTCTCACGATCCCGACGTGACCTGGATACGCACTCTCGAACAGATGGAACATCGCCTGCTTGAGGCGTTTCTTCGTCTCGAGGCGTCATCCGGTGACCGTGCGGCGGTGGGCCGGCACATCGCGCGGCTGCGCCTGCTGCACCTGGACATGACCAACCTCGGCGGCGCGACCGGGCGCTGACCCTCAGGCGGCTCTGCGCAGGTCGCGCAGGGTCCGATGTAGCACCCTGTCAGCCGATACGTGCACACGTTGCCGGCCCATGAGCGTCTCGCGATCGGCGAAGAAGTTGGCGAAAGCGATGGCGTCCGCCGCATCGGTGCGGACAGCGATCTGCATGCCATCGCGGAAAATGCCCCAGGCATCCCCTACGTCGGCGATGTGGTACTCGATGATGTGCCCGCTCATGCTTGCCTCCGTCCCCGCGCGATCGCGTTACCTGACAGGATGGACTTGAGACACTGAGACAAAGAATCAGACGATTCTGAAAAATCGACTTTTCTTTTGAGAAAGTCCTCAAGTTAGGTGTCCGTGCTGCACGGCGTCCCGCAGCCGGGCCACGAAGCGATCCAGTAACGGGGGCACGTCGGCTAGCCGTGCCATGGCGTCCTCCGCTCCTGTACCTGATACGAGTGCGCGCTGGAGTGCTTCGACGCTGATCGCCTCCGGCGACACGCCGAAAATGCGCATACCCCCGAGTATGCGATGCAGCCGTTCGCCTGCGGCGCCGGGCGTTGCCGCGGCACGCAGTTCGCCGACGTCGTGGCGAAGGCCCGCGGCGAAGCGATCGACCATCGCGGGAAGTGCCGTCAGATCCCCGAAGGTTTCGCGCCACAGGTCGAAGTCCCACGAATCGCTGGTCGTCTGCGGCTCGTCTGCCGGCGGTACGATCGCGTCGCGCAGGGTCGCCAGTCGCAGCGGCTTGGTGACGAACGCATCTACGCCATCGGCCAGGCACCGATCCCGTTCCGTCGCCATGACATCCGCCGTCATGGCGACGATGCGCATCGTTTCGCCGCGCTCGCGAAGTGCGCGTATGAGTTCATGTCCGTCCATGACGGGCATGTGGATGTCGGTGAGGAGCACGTCGACACGCCACTGCCCGGCGATGGCCAGCGCTTCAGCGCCGTCGTTCGCGATTCGGTAGGGATGGCCGAGGCGTTCGAGTTGCGCGGCGACGAGTTCGCGGTTGATCGCGTGGTCCTCGGCGACCAGCACATGGCACGTACGCGCCACGGTGCCGGTTGGCTCGGGCACGGTGTGGGTGGGACTCGTCGCCTCGCAGACGGGAAGGCTGAGGTCCACGGTGACCCGCGTCCCCTGGCCTGGCGAACCGCTCATGGCGATCTGCCCATGCAGGAGTTCGACGAGGCTGCGACTGATGGTCAGGCCCAGTCCACTACCGCCGAAACGTCGTGCGGTCGACGCTTCGGCCTGACTGAACGGAGAAAACAACCGCTCGATATCGTCGGCCGCAACCCCTATCCCCGTGTCGCCGATGCAGAAGCGCACGGCCTGGACTTCATGTGCGTCCTCGACGACGTCGACCGTCAGCTCGACGCCGCCTTCCTCCGTGAATTTCACCGCGTTGCTGACCAGATTCAGGAGAATCTGGCGCAGACGGCTGCTATCCACAAGAAGGCATGCCGCAAGACGGGGATCGATGCGAGTGCCCAGTCGCAGGCCCTTCTTGCCCGCTTGCCAGCGATGAAGGTCGATGACTCCGGATACCAGTGAGCGGATGTCCACGGGTGAGGGATCGAGCAGGACGCGGCCCGCCTCGATCCGCGAAAAATCCAGCACATCGTCCAGGATTTGCAGCAGTGCCTCGGCCGAGCTCTCCGCCGTGGTCAGCAGTCGCCGTTGTGCCTCGTCCAGTTCGGTTTCACCCAGGATTTCGAGCGTGCCGAGGACTCCATGCATCGGCGTGCGGATTTCGTGACTCATGGTGGCCAGAAATCGGCTCTTTGCCTGAGTGGCGGCTTCGGCTGCGAGCTTTGCCGAGGCCAGCTGGCTCGACTGCCGGTGGCGTTCCGACACATCGATCCAGTAGCCGGTGAATTCGACGGCGTCGCCGACGCGCCGTGGCAAGGCGTGGGACGCCACCCAGCGCTCCGGTGCGACATCCCTGACTCGAAGCTCCGCATGCAGGGGTTGCAACGTCGCGGCACTCTGCGCCATCGCAGCCAGGAGCGATGACTGGTCGCGTTCGTCCACCCGTTCGAAGGCGCGACGTTCGTCGCGAAGGATCGTTTCCGCGTCGATGCCGAACATGGGCTCCGGGTTGCCGCCGACGTAGATGAAGGTGATGGGACCATCGGTCCGGTACATGAAGCGATAGACGACGGCCGGCATATGGCGTGTGACATCGGCCAGTTGCGCTTCGCTGCGCACGCGCCTTCGCGTTTCCCTGCGTAGCTGGAGGTAGGCGTACGACACGGCCATCAGCAACAGCAGTGCGAGCACGCCCGCTGGCCCGACCTTGCGTGCGATCTCCGTCCAGGACCCACCCCACGTGTAGTGCGAACGCAGCCACGTATTGCGGATCGACTGCGAGCGGCGTTCCGGCAAGCGGGCCAGAGCCCGGTCGATCAACGGGACCAGGGGGGCGTAGCGAGCCGACACGGCGACGGTGAGTTCAGCGCGCTCGTTCGTCGGGGCGGCCAGCTTGAGTTTCGCCGGATAATCGCGCCGGATCAGCGCCTCCGCGGTGGCGATGTCACCGACGTAAGCCTCCGCCGTGCCCGTGGCCACGGCCTGCAATCCATCCGCTGTGGTCCGGACATCGATGACGCCGACGCCAGGTATCGCCTTGACCGCTGCGGCCACGGCGCCCTGGGACAGGTTGGCCGCGACATGCCGTCCCGCGAGGTCGTGACTGTCGCCGATGGTGGCGAAATCCTCCCGGGTGACGATCATCACCGGAAATTCGGCGTAGGGCGCCGAAAAGATGAAATGCCTGCCGAGTTCCGCGTTACGCGCCGACGCGGCCGGGAGTACATCGATGTCGCCGGCTGACGCGGCGCGTACCGCCTCATGCCAGTCCGTTGTCGGTACCGTCCGCGTCCTGAGGCCGAGTGCGTGCAGCGCGGCCTCCAGATAGTCGATCGACAGACCCTCGGCTTCGCCATCCCGGCCGATCATCGATAGCGGTGCGGCTGTCGGATCGATGCCGATGCGCAATACCGGAAGCGTCGCCAGCCAGCGTCGTTCGTCCTCGCTCAGCGGGACATCGGCTTCCGACGATGATGGTAACGCCCACGCGTGATCGTCCGTCGTGCGCCCATCGCTCTGCCAGAGCGATGCCGATGCAAACGGTGGGTGATCACCCGCGTACGCCGTGTCGAGGGCCGCGCCCCAAGCGATGGCGAGACATCCCAATTTGACCAATTTTCTCAATAGCTTCATGGCGTTCCTTCGACCACGAACGGAGCTTTACTGTAATCTCCGCGATGCGAACAGAAGTAACATATTGCATGGAAAGCGGCTGCGCATTTCCGCCGCTGAGGGAAAACATGGTTCTGCGAACGATCATTGCCGACGATCATCCGGTAGTCCTGATGGGTACGCGCGCCGCGCTCGAGGCTACCGGTGACATCGAGGTGGTCGGTGAGGCAGCCAACGGCGATCGCTTGCTCGACGTACTCGCCGCGTGTCCGTGCGATGTCGTGGTCACCGACTTTTCGATGCCGGGCGGTCGTCACGGCGATGGGCTCGGCCTGATCGATCTCATCCGTCGTCGTTACCCCAGGTTGCCCGTCGTCGTGCTTACGATGGTCAACAACGCCGCCGTGCTGCAGGCCATGCGAGCGCGCGGCGCGCTCGGACTATGCGACAAGCGCGCACCCCTCAGGGAAGTGGCTGTCGCCGTCAGGCAGGCCGCCAATGGCCGTCCGTTTCTCAGCGATACGATCCGCCGGCAGTTCGACGAGGCGGGCGTACAGGCGCCCAGCGACGCGTCGCGTCTGTCGGCGCGGGAGATGGAGGTCGTGCGGCTCTATGTCGGCGGGATGTCGATCTCGCAGATCGCGGAGCGCCTCAGTCGCAGTGTCAAGACGGTGAGCCGGCAAAAGCGCGACGCGATGCGAAAGCTGGGGCTCGACCACGACAGTCGTCTGTCCGAGTACGCCCGCGAACGCGGCATCGCTTCCTGACCGTGCCGAACGTCATCCCGTGACCTGCAGCCCATGCGTCGTTCATCGCATCGGTTTAAACCATGAGCGAGCCGGCCGCATCTGAGTCGGCGTCATCCATCTCAGGGAGCAGGGCCATGCGCCGTTCAACGATCACCGGCACGCTCGCCGCCGTAGCGGTGCTTACCGCCAGCGCCGTCGGTGCGCGGACGATCAACTTCAGCACCGACACCTGCAAGAGCGATTACTCCACGCCTTACGATGTCGACGTCACGAGTTCGGGCCTGTCTTTCCATCGCAAGGACGGCACGCCGGCCCAGATCTTTCTTCATGACGGTACGGTGCGCGTGGATGGCAAGCAGGTTGCCGTCTCCCAGACCGATGCCGAGGCGCTGCGCCGTTACGAGGATGGCGTCCGCAAGCTCGTGCCCCAAGTCGCGACGATCGCCCGTGAGGGCATCCAGCTTGGTTTTGCGGCGATGACCACGGTGACACTGTCGTTCGCCGACGGCGACCAGCGGGCCGCCATGCTGGAGAAGCTGAAGCGTAAGCAGGCCCAGGCCTTGCGTGAGATCGACGAAGGTCTGGGTGCCGGCCACTGGTCCGGCGACCGGATGGAGGAGACGATCGGCGGTTCGATTTCCGACAGCGTTGGCGAACTGGTCGGGTCGGTCACGTCCAGCGCCGTGACAGCGGCTCTGTCCGGCGACTCCAGCAAGGTAGCCGCTTTGCAGGCGCGTGCGGAATCGCTGGAAAAATCCCTCGACGGCGAGATGAACAAGCGCTCGAAGGCGCTGGAGAAGCGTACCGACCTGATCTGCCCACAGCTCAACGATCTCGCCGAGCTGCAGCATGGCTGGTCGATACGCCAGCCCGATGGCAAGCCGCTGGAACTGATGACGGTCAAGCCCAAGGGCAGCGACGATCATGAAGACGAGGCCGCGAAGGGCGGCAGGAAAGTCGCGTCCTTCTGAGTTCTTTTCAGGTCCGCCTGCCCAGCCACTCTACGATGTTTCTGACCGAGTCGCCGTAGAACGTCCGGTACATTTCCTCCGTGACATAGCCGATGTGTGGCGTCGCCAGCACGTTGGGCAGGTCGCGGAACGGGTGGTCCGCAGGCAGAGGTTCGGTCTCGTACACGTCGACCGCGGCCCCGGCGATGCGTCCGCTGATCAACGCGTCGACCAGGGCGGCCTCGTCGACGATCGGGCCGCGGGAGCTGTTGATCAGGCGCGCGCCCGGCTTCATCGTGGCAAGTTCGGGGGCGCCGATGATGCCGCGCGTGCGCTCGCTGAGACGCGTGTGAATCGTGAGAAAGTCGGACTGTGAGAGCAGCGCCTGCTTGCTGACCCGGCGTACACCCAGTGCACTGGCCGTTTCCTCCTGCAGGTTCTCGCTCCAGGCGATCACTTGCATGCCGAAGACCTGCCCGATCCGTGCCACCTTCGACCCGATCCGACCCAGCCCGAGGATGCCCAGCGTCTTGCCGCCCAGCTCGGTGCCCAGGCCCGTCTGCCATCCTCCCGAGCGGACGGACGCGGCTTCACCCGCAATGTCGCGCGCCAGACCCAGGATCGCCGACCAAGTAAACTCGATGGTGGGTGTCGACGAGTAATCCGTATTGACCACCGCGACGCCGTGCTCCGCGGCGGCTTTCAGGTCGATCGACGCATTGGCCAGCCCCGTGGAGGCGATGAGACGCAGACGGGGCAGGGCGGCGATCAGGTCCGCCGTGAGCGCGGTGCGTTCGCGCATCACGCAGAGCACGTCGAACGGGGCCAGCCGCCGGACGAGGGCGTCGTGATCGTGGAGGTGGTCGTGGAAGATCGTGAGTTCCGCTCGTGCTTCCACGGGCGACCAGTCCGCCATGGTGCGGGCGACCTGCTGATAATCGTCGAGTACCGCGACGCGAATGCGATCGTTCATGGTCATTTCCGGTCAGAGGGTGGGCTGGATGAGATCCCAGGCGTTGCCGTAGAGATCTTCGAATACCACGACTGTCCCGTAGGGCTCATGCCGCGGCTCCTCGCGAAAGCGCACACCATGCCGGGTCATACGCGCATGGTCGGACGCAAAATCGTCGGTCTGCAGGAAGAGGAAGACGCGGCCTCCGCCTTGCTTGCCCACGTGCGCACGTTGCTCTTCCGTGACCGCGCGAGCCAGCAGGAGCTTCGTCCCCTCGGCGCCGCGTGGCGCGACCGTGACCCAGCGCTTGTCGGGACCCTGAGGCGTATCCTCGATCAGCGCGAAGCCCAGCGCGCCGGTAAAAAACGCGATGGCCTCGTCGTAGTCGCGGACGAGATAGGCGATGGCGCCGAGGGACTGCATGACGTTGTTCCTTGGGGATGCGGACGACCAAGCATCCAAGCTGACCGCGTTCGCCGCAAGCCCATCGTGGCACGACCGCAAGAAGTTTCGAAGGCAAACTTGCAAGTTAGGCTTGCAAGTTTGCCTTGCGGACCCTAGCCTGTTTCGTATGCCGACGAAACGCCCTGCGAAGCCACCATCCGCCGAAGCGGCCGCCGCCGATCTGCTCACCGCCTGCGGCCAGCTGATCCGTCGCCTGCGCGCGGAATCCAACAACCTCGAGCTGACCTGGTCGCAGATCGCGGCGCTATCGCGACTCGAGGGTGGAGCCATGTCCACGGCGGAGTTGGCACGCGCCGAAGCGGTCAAGCCGCAGTCGATGGGTGCGACGCTCGGCGTGCTTGAGGAAGAGGGGCTGGTGGAGCGAACCCCTCACCCGAGCGATGGGCGCCAGTTCCTCGTTCGCCTGACGCGAAAAGGTGTCGAAGCACGCCAGCGTACGCGCGACGCCAAGCAGGCCTGGCTCACGGGCGCCGTCGCGCGGCTGACGTCGGACGAGCAGGCGGACCTTATCGCCGCGGCCGCCGTCATGCGGCGCCTTGCGGACATGAGTCAACGGGACGCGTCGTGAAGCAGGTCGCCGATGCCCTGATCGCGATCGCACCGGTGTCCACCTCGCGCGAGTCTCCGATCGCACGCTCCCGCGTGTGACGTCTTCTTCCACCCACCCATCCCGAGGTTGTTAACATGCCGCTGAGCCAACTCGAAAAGAACGCCGCCCTCGTCGTCATCGACCTGCAGCACGGCATCGTCGCGCTGCCGACGGTTCATCCGTCGGCCGACATCGTTGCAAAGTGCGCGGCGCTTGCCCGCGCCTTCCGTGCGAAGCGTCACCCGGTGGTGCTCGTCAATGTGGTCGAGGCCGCACCGGGTCGTACCGACGCGCCGAAACATCCTTTCCCTACCGATCCCAGATTCGCCGAGCTCGTGCCCGAGCTTGAAGCGGCGCCGAGCGACATGCGCGTGAGCAAGCAGCGCTGGGGAGCCTTCCAGACGACGGATCTCGATGCGCAGCTGCGCGCGAAGGGCATCACGCAGATCGTGCTTGTCGGTATCGCTACGAGCATCGGTATCGAGTCGACGGCGCGCTACGCCAGCGAACTGGGTTACGACGTCGTGCTGGTCACCGATGCGATGACCGACCTCGTTGCGTCGGCGCATGAGAACAGCATCAAGACGATCTTCCCGCGCATCGGCGAAACGACGTCGACCGACGAGCTGCTGAAGGCTGTTGGCTGACGATCAGCGTTCGCCCTGGGCATTCCGATGACAATGTGCGGTCAGTGGCGGCGTGCCGCCGTTGACTGGATCCGCTGACGGAAAGGGAAGGGTGCGGATGCGCTCGATCATCTCTGTGGTCGGCGCTTCACGACAGATGTCCCATGACTGTCCCTTGGGATAGGCACCGACGACAAGGAAGTCGTCAGTCGCATCGAGCCGGCAGTGGCCGGTACCCGCGGGCAGCAAAATCACGTCGCCCTCGTCTGCGGTCACCTCGTGACCGCCGGGGCCGCCCAGCAGCAGTCGCGCGGAACCTGCGGCGAAGCCCAGCACCTCGTGCGCGGTCGAGTGATAGTGGTGGTAGTCGAAGATACCATCGCGCCAGTCCGCCGGCCACGTATTGCTCCCGAACAGGTTTTCCATCACCGGTGCGAGGTCATGTCCGCGAACCGCGTTGCGGTAGATCAGGACGGGCAGGGTCTCGTTGTTCGGTACCCAGTCGTTTCGGGTGAGTTGCAGAGCCTCGGGATAAATGCCGGGTTGCGTCGCCATGCGGTGTCTCCTGTCAGTCAGCCGTGATGCTCATGGGTGTCGTCGGCTGCAAGTCCGCTGCCGAGACCGAGTCCCGCGCCTGCCGCCATGCCGCCGCCCATTCCGCCACCGGCACCGGCACCGCCACCGCCTTTGCCGCCCCCGGCGCCGCCTCCTTCGGATCTGGCCCCGCCGTCACCCTTGCCCTTCGCGGCCACGACGCGGGCAGGGCCCTGTTTGGGGATGGCGATCTTGCCGGACACGGGCTCGAGGTCGAGCACCTTCCTGATAAACGTGCGGAGCGAGACCACCAGTTCATGCATGTGGACCGGACGGCCCTCGACCATCTCCGTGGCGGCACGTGCCGCCAGCGCCACCTGTTCCTCCGTGCCGAGAAGGATGATGTCCGATAGCGCGGCTTCCACCGCGTCACGTACACGACGCGCGCGATCCGAGCCGCTGGACATGTCGGTCGGGGCACCGTCGGTCTCGGCGGCGGCCGCACGAAGGCGTAGGTCCCGCATGTGGCTCGGATCGACCGCCAGGTTGCCGGTGAAGGATCCGCCCAGCGTCTTGTAGGCAGCGATAAGCGTGCGCAGGCGCTCGTTGATCTGCCGGTTCTCACGCTCGCGTCGCTGCTGCACGGTCTGTTGCGCGAGGAGGCGGATACCCACGCCGATCAGGGTGATGACCGCCAGCCCGAAGAGGGTGGAGAAGAGGCCTTGCCAGGAGCTGAAGTCGAGGTTGCGCATCGAAAGCCCGTTTCGCTGAGGTTTGGCGTTGAATTCACGCTAACTGGTCTTTCGTGTGCCCGATGTCTTTCCCTTGGCGCAACGATGCACCGGGCCGAGCGCCGTCACACCATTCAATACGAGTTGAGCTGATCGAATCAGAGCATCCAGCAAGGCCCCGTCGACATCGAGCCCGCCCTCGTACTCGGCGAGGTTCCGTTTGTTATGAGCCTGACTCAGTGCGCGCCATTGCAGTGGCTCAAGCTTAAGCGTGTGTGCGAGGCACTGGAAAACCTGATAGCGGTTCTCGGACCGGTATCCATGCCAGCGAAGTGCAGCCAGGGACAAAGCATGCGCTGCGTTGTACGCCAGGTCGAAGCGGCTCTCCATGCATAGCGATGTAAGTTGCGAATCTTGCAGGCGAACCGTTCCCGAATGGATTAACCCATCAAGCTCGGCCTGTGCTGGTGGCTCGGCCTTGAGTTGGCCGACGCGAACCAGATTGTCCAGTGGCGATGAGGTCATCCATGCCTCCCAATAGCGTTATGAAATCACCCGCCAGTACCTTCGTCAGGAACGGCTGACTGGCCTCGACGCGGCGACGAAGCTCGGCGCTTGAGTACAGCATCGGACTGATTGCCCGACCAAGACGTTTCTCGGCGGACGCCACGCTGCCATACACGTCTTCCAGTGTCAGCGAGTCCGATACCACGAGCACGTCGATGTCGCCCGATGCGGCTGCTCGGCCTTTCGCGATGGAGCCATACAGCATCGCCCAATGAATCTTGTCGGCCAGGGGCCTGAGGGATTCCGCGAGAATGCCTGGAACGCCAAGGAGTTTGTCCACGAGGCTTTTCAACTCGTAGAAAACGGGGCTTTCTCCGTTAGCGCGGTAGTGTTTCTGATTCCCGACAAGCGACTGGACAACTAGTCCACTGCGAAGCATTCGGCTTAGTTCGCGTTGCACCGCGCCTGATCCAACCCCCGCCAGATCGATAAGTTCCTTGGTAAAAAAGCTTCGATCGGCTTGGCCATACAGAAGCGCCAGCACTCGCTGTTGTGTGCCGGTAAGCAGCGCGTCAGCCACACTGATCGACGGGTTGGACATGGCACAAGTACCTCGGGGAGCAGTGTCTAGGTTACCCACTTAAGGTATTAGATTACCCTTTCTGGGCAAGTTAGTGTCTTCTTGTTCCTGTGAAGTGGCCGCCCGTGTCCCCTTCCATGGATAATGGCCGACACGCCGCCGTCCACACATACGGCTCCGGCTCATCCCATCCCCACCTTACGGGTGCTCCCTTGCTGTTAATGATCGACAACTACGACAGCTTCACCTTCAACCTCGTCCAGTACCTCGGCGAGCTGGGGCAGGAGGTCAAGGTCGTGCGCAACGACGCGCTCACCGTCGCCGATATCCGTGCGCTGGCGCCATCGCGCATCATGATTTCGCCCGGCCCCGGTACGCCGGACGACTCCGGCGTGTCGATCGACATCCTGCGTGAGATGGCCGGCGAGCTGCCGATCTTCGGGGTCTGCCTCGGTCATCAGGCCATCGGCCAGGTGTTCGGCGGCAAGGTCATCCGGGCGCGCGAGATCATGCACGGCAAGACGTCGCCGGTGAAGCACAAGGGCCTCGGCGTTTTCGCCGGCCTGCCGAATCCCTTCGAGGCCACGCGGTATCACTCGCTGGTGGTCGAAAAGCATTCGATCCCCGACTGCCTCGAGGTGACCGCCTGGACGGAGCGCGAGGACGGTTCGCTCGACGAAATCATGGGCCTGCGTCACCGCACCCTCGACATCGAAGGCGTGCAGTTCCACCCGGAGTCGATCCTCACCCAGCACGGCCACGACCTGCTGCGCAATTTCCTCGGCATGCCGTTGCCGCTCGCTGCCTGACGAAGAACAAGGATTCATGCTCCATGCCGATGACTCCCTCCGAGGCGCTCCAGCGCACGATCGAGCACCGCGAGATCTTCCACGACGAGATGATCGAGCTGATGCACCAGATCATGCGCGGCGACGTCAGCCCGCTGATGACGGCCGCGATTCTCATCGGGCTGCGTGTGAAGAAGGAGACGGTCGGTGAGATCACCGGCGCGGCGACGGTCATGCGCGACCTCTCCGCCAAGGTCGACGCCGGCACGCATCCGCATTTCATCGACATCGTGGGAACCGGCGGCGACGGCGCATCGACGTTCAACATCTCCACGGCGTCGATGTTCGTTGCCGCCGCCGCGGGCGCCCGCGTGGCCAAGCATGGCGGGCGCAGCGTCTCGTCCAAGTCCGGCAGTGCCGATGTCCTCGAAGCGCTCGGCGCACGGATCGACCTGCTGCCCGCGCAGGTAGCGGTGTGCATGAGCGAGGTCGATATCGGCTTCATGTTCGCCCCGAATCATCACCCCGCGATGAAGGTGGTCTCCCCGGTCCGTCGCGAGATGGGCGTGCGCACGATCTTCAACATCCTCGGGCCGCTGACCAATCCGGCGGGCGCGCCGAACATCCTGATGGGCGTGTTCCATCCCGACCTTGTCGGCATCCAGGTGCGTGCCCTGCAGGCGCTGGGCGCGAAGCACGCGATGGTGGTCTGGGGGCGCGACGGGATGGACGAGATCTCGCTGGGCGCCGCCACCCTGGTGGGCGAACTGCGCGACGGTGTGGTGCGTGAGTACGAGATCGAGCCGGAGGACTTCGGTCTGTCGATGGCGTCGAGCCGTAACCTCCGCGTGGAAGACGCGACGGAGTCGAAGGCCATGCTGATCGACGCCATTTCCGGCGTGGCCGGCGTGCCCCACGACATCGTCTGCCTGAACGCGGGCGCGGCCCTTTACACGGCCGACGTGGCGCCGACGATCCAGGACGGCATCGATCTGGCACGCAAGACCATCGCAAGCGGCGCCGCACGTGCAAAAATGGACGCGTTCGTGGCCGCGACCCAGCGGCTCGGCGCCTGAGATCGCCGGGGTTCCCCCTTGCCCGGCCTTACCCTAGGAACCGCTTAGATGCCCGACATTCTCCATCGCATTCTCGACCGCAAGGCGGAAGAAGTGGCCGAGCGTAAGCGCAAGCGGTCGCTCGACGACCTCGCGGCGCGCATCGCCGGACTTGAGCCGACCCGCGGCTTCGTCGCCGCCATCGATGCCAAGCTGCACGACGGCCATCCGGCGGTTATCGCGGAAATCAAGAAAGCCAGTCCCAGCAAGGGGCTGATCCGCGCCGACTTCAACCCGGCCGAGATCGCGCGCAGCTACGAGAACGGCGGCGCCGCCTGCCTCTCCGTGCTGACCGACGCGGATTTTTTCCAGGGACATGAGGACTTCGTGCGCGAAGCGCGCGACGCCTGCTCGCTGCCGATCCTGCGCAAGGACTTCATCGTCGACGAGTACCAGGTCTACGAAGCGCGCGTCATCGGTGCCGACTGCATCCTGCTGATCGTCGCCGCCTTTGCCAGCAAGGAAAACGGGGACGTCACCTACGACGACAAAGCCCTGCTCGAACTGTCCATGCTGGCCGCCGAGCTTGATCTCGATGTCCTCGTCGAGGTCCACAACGAGGACGAGCTCGAGATCGCGCTCGATCTTCCGGTGCCGCTCATCGGTGTGAACAACCGCAATCTGCGGACGTTCGAGACCTCGCTCGGCACGTCGCTCCGGCTTAAGGATCGTGTCGGTGACGGCACGCTGGTCGCCGAGTCCGGCATCCACACGCCGGAAGACGTGAAGATCCTGCGCGACAAGGGCATCGACTGTTTCCTCGTCGGCGAGGCATTCATGCGCGCGGCGGATCCGGGTGCGGAACTGCGCAAGCTCTTCGGTACGGCCAGCCAGACGCACAAGCAGTAGAGCCGATATGAATCAGGGGCATGAGGCGGCGGTGTCCGGGGACACCACCGCCGTCGACGCACGTCGCGTCGTGCTGTTCGACTTCGACGGTGTGATCGTCCGTCACCAGACGCTCGAACTGTTCTTCCGGGAGCGTCTGTCCGGAATGGGGCGCTGGCGGTTGTTACTCGCCCTCCCCGTGGTCCCTTTCGTGCCACTGCTGCTGCCCACGGTAGCCGGTAGCCGATTCCTTGGCAGGACCTTCCTCCGCGTGGTGACCTTCGGCCGTCGCGAAGCGGCCTATCGTCGGCAGGTCGGCGCGTTCGCCCGTGCCTACGCGCGGCGTCCGGGCGTCTTCCTCCGCGACGCCGTGGCCACGCTGCGGCGGCACGTGGATGCCGGCGACAGGGTGGTCATCGTCAGCGGCAACGACCTGACCGTCGTCGAAGCGATTCTCGATGAGGTCAACCTGACCGGCTACGAGCTGATCGGTTCGACGACGCGTGGCGGTCCGATCGGCGTGCATTTCACCGTCCACAACGTCGAGGGCATGAAAGTCCGGACGCTCGACAAGGCGGGCGTCGCGCGCCCCTGGGCCATTGCATATAGCGATTCCCTGTCCGATCTCGCCCTGCTGCGCGCCGCTGACCGGGCCGTTCTGGTCAATCCGTCGCCGAAGGTCGAGAAGAGGGCGCGTCGCGCTTTGGCGGATAAGCTCGAGGTCGTGCACTGGTTCTGACGGCACGACTCAGCGAAGCAACCGCGCTCCCAGCTGGAAGAGGCTGATTCCCACGACCAGGCAGCCCACGGCGCCCATCACGTAGCGCGGCGGGAGGTGCTTCACCAGCCACGCGGCAAACGGCGCGGCGATAATGCCCCCCGTCAGCAGGCCGAGCACGATAGGCCAGTGCTGGATGCCCATGTGGAAGATCAGCGTCGTCGAGATCGCGATCGTGACCACGAACTCGGCGGCATTCACCGTGCCGATCGTTTGCCTGACGGCGCCGCCGCGTGCCAGCAACGTGGAGGTGGCGATCGGGCCCCAGCCGCCACCGCCAATGGCGTCGAGCAGGCCGGCGGAGAAACCAAGCGCCCCCTTGTGGCGAACCCGATGGTGAGACACCCCGCGGCCGGCGGCGCGCAGAAGCACGACCGTGCCCAGGACAAGCAGATAGACGTAGACGAAGGGCTTCAGCATCTCGCCATCCACGCTGGCGAGAAACCAGGCGCCAAGGATGCCGCCGGCCATGCCCGGGATGGCCAGGCGCCGGAACATCTTCCAGTCGACATTGCCGAAGAAGGCGTGCGCACCACCCGACACGCCGGTGGTGAAGACCTCGGCCGTATGCACGGTCGCACTGGCGACCGCCGGGGGCAGGCCGAGCGCAAGCAGCACGGCATTGGACACCAGTCCATAAGCCATGCCGAGCGCGCCGTCGACCAGCTGTGCCAACAGCCCGACGCCCGCGAATAGGAGGAACTGGCTCCAGTCCATGCCGGTCCGTGTCGTGAGTGGTGGTCTCACCATAACCAATGGGGGCGCGTACCCGACATGAAGAGGGGGTTATCGCTTGCGTGCGGCATCCCGCCGCCGCTAGCCTCGCTTCTCGTCCCCACGACATGGATCCCCGATGTACCTCTCGTCCCTGCGCGAACTCGCGCTTGGCAGTCGCCTGAAAGCGCTCAGCGATCACTTCTATCAGGCCGTGGATGAGGTTTACCGGGCCTGCGGTGCCGGTATCGAGTCGCGCTGGTTTCCGGTCCTTCGCTTTCTTCGCGACGTCGGCCCGACCACGGTCACCGACGTCGCCCTGGCGATCGGCCAGACGCACTCCGCCGTCAGTCAGCTCGCCGACCGCCTCGTCGATGCCGGTATGGTGGTCCGTCAGCGCGATCCTCAGGACGGGCGCCGCAGTGTGCTGGCACTCACGGACGCGGGCGAGCGCGCGCTGGGGGCTCTTGGCCCGGTATGGCTGGCGATCCGCCGGGGCATGGCGGAGTCGATGGGTCCGCGCGGACTGGCACTGCTCGACGCCATCGACGGTTGCGAGCAGGCGCTGGCGAGCCGTCCCCTCGTCGCGGCGATCCTCGATCAGCGGGCGGCACTGACCCGCGAAGCCGTCCAGGTGGTGCCCTTCGAGCCCGCCCTGAGCGAGCACTTCCGTCGCCTCAACCAGCAATGGCTGGAGCGGTACTTCCGGGTCGAGGACGTCGACCGCGCACTGTTTGCCGATCCCGAGGGGATGGTGCTGGCGCAGGGTGGCGCGATCTTCTTCGCGTTGTACGCGGGCGAAGTCGTCGGTACGTGCGCGCTCATCCACGAGGGGGAGGGCATCTACGAGTTGTCGAAGATGGGTGTGGACGAGAATTATCGGGGTCTGGGCGCCGGCCGGGCCTTACTGGACGCGGCGATCGCCGACTATCGCGCCCGCGGGGGCACGGAGTTGTTCCTGGAATCGAACAGCAAACTGACCAAAGCGCTGGGCATGTACCAGCGCGCGGGATTCGTCCTGCAGCCCGCGCTTCGTCCGGGCTCGCACTACGAGCGCGCGGATGTCTACATGGTGTACCAGGGCTAGCCGGGACGGCGGGACGGCCCAAGGCCGGTCCCGCGTATTTCGTGGTCAGCGGGTGCCGCGCACCACGATGGTCTTGCCGGCCACGTCGATCATCCGCTCTTCTTCCAACTGCTTGAGCACGCGGCCGACCATCTCACGGGAGCAACCGACGATGCGGCTGACTTCCTGGCGGGAGATGCGGATCTGCGTCCCGTCGGGATGGGTCATGGCATCCGGCTCCTGACAGAGATCGAGCAGGGTCCGCGAGACCCGGTTCGTCACGTCCATGAAGGCCATGCGGCTGACCTGGCGCGACGTGCGCAGCAGGCGGTGAGTCAGCTGGGAGCCGATGGCGAAGAGCAGCTTCGGGCATTCGGCGGACAGCGGTCCCTCGAGCAACTGGAACAGGCGTTCGTAGCTGATCTCGGCCATTTCGACGGCGGTACGGGTGCGAACGAGGGATTCCCGCTGCGCCTGCTCCACGAAGAGGCCCATCTCGCCGATGAACTGGCCCCGGTTGATGTAGGCCAGGATCAGCTCGCGGCCCTCCTCATCCTCGGTGCAGACCGCCAGCGAGCCTTCCACGACGTAATAGAGCGTGTTGGCCGGATCGCCGGGACGGATGATCGCGGTCTTGCCCGGATACCGGCGGCGGTGGCAGGCGTCGAGGAAGCGGCCCATGGCGGCAGGGTCCGGCGCGAAGCTGGTCGGAGCCTGCGAGCGCTCGAAAGCCTGTTGGAGCAGATATTTGAGTTGAGCCACAGCTGATTCCGTTGAGCCTCAATGGCATGGCGTCCCCCAATTTCGTCACGCCGCCGCCGGGATTCCGTCGGGCGACGTCGACTTGCCATGTCCCCGGGGCGATTATTGCAGACAACCGGGTGTCAAAATCCACAAATTAAATCGATCCAGCCCCTGCTGGTTCAAATCCGGGCCATCTTGCCCCATAATTTCACCCCCTCGGCGTCGGGACCCCTTGTCTCACGTCGTACACAAGCGCCGGGCACACTGTCGGCCTGTCGCTTACATCGCTGCGGGGACCCTAGCTGCTAACCCGCGTCTGCTGCTGGCCGTTATTCCCGGCCTCGGAGAGTCGCTGTGGTCAAACCGCTTCCCCGCCTTCGCCTGCAAGGTTTCAACAACCTTACCAAGGCGTTGAGCTTCAATATTTACGACATCTGCTATGCCGTTTCGGAACAGCAGCGTCAGAACTACATCGAGTACATCGATGAGCAGTACGACGCCGACCGCCTGACCCAGATCCTGACGGATGTGGCCGAGATCATCGGCGCCAACATCCTGAATATCGCCCGGCAGGATTACGATCCCCAGGGCGCCTCGGTCACGATCCTCATCTCCGAGGAGCCGGTCGTCGAGAAGCTCGGCCGCGACACCATCTCCGGTGCCGTCGTCGCGCACATGGACAAGAGCCACATCACGGTCCACACCTATCCGGAAACGCATCCGCACAACGGCATCGCGACCTTCCGCGCGGACATCGACGTGGCCACCTGCGGCGTCATCTCGCCGCTGAAGGCGCTGAACTACCTGATCGACAGCTTCGAGTCGGACATCGTCATCGCCGACTACCGCGTCCGCGGCTTCACGCGCGACGTGAAGGGCAAGAAGCACTTCATCGATCACAAGATCAATTCGGTGCAGGATTACCTGGCCAAGCACATCCGTCAGAAGTACGAGATGTTCGACGTCAACGTCTACCAGGAAAACATCTTCCACACGAAGATGCACATCAAGGACTTCGACCTCGACACCTATCTGTTCGAGGCCCAGGCCGACGATCTCTCCTTCAAGGAGCGTCAGCGCATCGAGTCGCTGCTCCGTCGCGAGATCGAGGAACTGTTCCACGGCCGCAACCTGATGTGACCCCGAAGCCCCGCGAAAGCGGGGCTTCCGCTATCCGGCCCTACGCGGTCGCGGCGCTTCTGATGAAGTCGATGAAAGCGCGCAGCGGTGCCGGTACCAGACGCCTGCCCGGGTAGTAGAGGAAGGGGCCCGGAAAGGCCAGCCACCAGTCCTCGAGGACGGGTTCCAGGGCTCCGCTGTCCAGCTGCGGGCGAATCCAGTCCTCGAACAGAAACACGATGCCGGTGCCGGCCACGGCCGCCTCCACGGCGAGGTCGGAGGCGCCGCCCGCGCGGACGATCAGCGGCCCCGTGGGCTCGACCATCACGGTCTCCCCGTCCTTTTCGAATTCCCAGGCGGGCATGTTGCCGCTGGCGAAGCGACCGCGCAGGCAGGCGTGGTCGAGCAGATCGCGGGGATGGGACGGGCGGCCGTGGCGCGCAAGGTAGGCCGGTGAGGCCGCCGCCGCGTAGCGCTGGACCCGGGGTCCGATCGGCACGGCGATCATGTCCTGCTCGAGCCGTTCGTCATAACGAATACCCGCATCGCAGCCTTCGGCAAGAACGTCGACGAAGTTTTCGTCGGTCAGGACCTCGAGACGAATGTCGGGATACGCGGCCAGGAAGGGCGGCACGATCGCGGGCAGCGCCAGCCGCGAGGCGCTCATCGGTACGTTGAGACGCAGCGTGCCCGCCGGGCGATCCCGGAAGTGATTGACGACATCCAGCGCGTCGTCGACCTCGGCCAGGGCAGGGGCGAGACGGTCCAGCAGGCCCTTACCGGCGTCGGTGGGAGAGACGCTGCGCGTCGTGCGATTGAGCAGGCGGACACCGAGCTGGGCCTCCAGCCTGCGGACCGCTTCGCTCAGGGCCGAGGCGCTGCCGCCGCTAAGGCGGGCGCCCTCGCGGAAGCCGCCGGCCGAGGCGACCGTCACAAAGGCGTTCAGATCGGCGAGGTCGGCTTTCACGGGCATATCCCCTGGTCGGGCGCATTGTGCGGATTGCGGTACAAGCCGTCCCGATTGTGCCCGCTTATCGCCTTATCCTGCAGCCCCTACCTTTGTAGCTCACCTTCCAGGAGCTCTCCCATGTCCCCGATCCAGAAGTCCGGCACGTTTCATCTCGGCGATCGTCCCGTCCATCGGCTGGGTTACGTCGCGATGCAGCTCGCGGGCCCGGGTGTGTTCGGTCCCCCGAAAGATCGCGACGCGGCGCTGGCCGTGCTGCGCGCCGCGGTGGAAAGCGGCGTCGACCACATCGACACCAGCGATTTCTACGGCCCGCACGTCACCAATCAGCTGATTCGTGAGGCGCTTCATCCGTACCGCGACGACCTCGTCATCGTGACCAAGATCGGTGCGCGCCGCGACGACAAGGGCGGCTGGCTGCCGGCGTTCTCCGCCGACGAGCTGACCGGCGCGGTGCACGACAACCTGCGCAACCTCGGTCTCGACGTGCTCGACGTGGTCAATCTGCGTGTGATGTTCGATACGCACGGCCCGGCCGAGGGATCGATCGCCGACATGGTCGAGGCGGTCGCCGAACTGCAGCGGAAAGGCCTCGTGCGGCACGTCGGCCTCAGCAACGTGACGCCGGCGCAGGTGGCGGAGGGGCGTGGGATCTGCGACATCGTCTGCGTGCAGAACATGTACAACCTCGCGAAGCGGGACGACGACGCGTTCGTCGACGCACTGGCGAAGGATGGCATCGCCTATGTACCGTTCTTCCCGCTGGGTGGTTTCAGTCCGCTGCAGTCGGACACGCTCAACGAGATCGCGACACGCCTCGACGCGACACCGATGCAGGTCGCGCTCGCGTGGTTGCTGCACCGCTCGCCCAACATCCTGCTGATCCCGGGTACGTCGTCCGTAGCCCACCTTCGTGAGAACCTCGCCGCCGGCGATCTCGTCCTGAGCGATGAGGTGCTGCGTGAACTCGACAGCGTCGGCAAGGCGGCCTGACGCGCCATCACCCGTCCGAAAATAGGAAGGCCCGCAGATGCGGGCCTTCTCGTAGGGATCGTCGAACCGTTTCCGCCTTCAGAAGCGATAAGCGACCGTCTTCATCACCGCGGATGCCGCGTGCATGAGGCCGGGAACCGGCCAGGGCAGGTCGATGCCGCCGCGTGCCTGCGCCGCATCCGCGTGACGAAGTTCATCGGCCTGCATCTGCGTGAGGATGGCGCGCGAACGATCGTCCTGCGCGGGCAGTCGCTCGAGATGCTCGGCCAGATGCGCTTCCACCTGGCGCTCCGTCTCGACCACGAAGCCGAGACTGATCGGATCGCCGATGGCGGCCGCGGCGACGCCGATGGCGTAGCTTCCCGCATACCACAGCGGATTGAGAAGGCTGGGGCGGCTGTCGAGCTGCTTCAGTCGCTCGGCGCACCAGGCGAGATGGTCGGTCTCTTCCTGCGCGGCATGCATCAGGTGCGCTCGCGTTTCTTCGGTGCGGGCCAGGGCGGCCTGGCCGACATAGAGCGCCTGCGCGCAGACTTCGCCGACGTGATTGATCCGCATGAGTCCCGCGGCGTGGCGGCGTTCCGCGTCGGTCATCGGCGCGTCCGCTATCGCATCGCCAGGCGATCGCCGGACGGCTTCCGGCGAGCCCGCGACGGCTTCCATGGCGCGCTCCACGCCGGCCAGCAAACGGTCGAAAGGACTGAGGGTGCGAACGGACATGGAAGAAACTCCTGACGAACGGGGATGACGCACGGTACAATGCTCGGCTCCCGGAGAAAGGTGAAGTCGCTGCGGCTGCTTGTCGCGCACGTCGGCCTTGTCATCCGGGAGGCTTGTGAAACGGCCCGGTCATCATGTTATGATTGTCGGCCCGAAGCTCACCTGCACGGTGGGCTTGCGCGATGAGGGAAAAGTCAGCTATTCTCTCGCGCCTTTGCTTTCACCGATTCCGTGTTCCGCCCTGCAAGGCGGCAAACCAGGTATTTGAAATGAAAACGTTCACCGCCAAGCCGGAAAGCGTCAAGCGTGATTGGTTCGTGGTTGATGCCACGAACAAGACGCTCGGTCGTCTGTCGACCGAGATCGCGCGTCGCCTCCGCGGCAAGCACAAGCCCGAGTTCACCCCCCACGTCGATACCGGCGATTACATCGTCGTGATCAACGCCGAGAAGGTGGCTGTGACCGGTGCCAAGCTGGACGACAAGATGTACCACCGCTTCACCGGCTACGTCGGCAACCTGAAGACCACGAGTCTCAAGGATCTGCTCGCCACGCATCCGGAGCGAGTCATCGAAATCGCCGTCAAGGGCATGCTTCCGAAGAACCCGCTGGGTCGCGCTATGTACCGTAAGCTCAAGGTATACGGCGGCGCCGAGCATCCGCATACCGCTCAGCTGCCCCAGGCGCTGGAAATCTAAGGAACTATGATGGCTATCCAGCAGAATTACGGTACCGGCCGCCGCAAGACCTCCGCCGCCCGCGTGTTCCTCCGCAAGGGCACCGGTGGCATCGTGGTCAACGGCAAGCCGCTCGACCAGTTCTTCGGCCGCGAGACCTCGCGCATGATCGTGCGTCAGCCGCTCGAACTGACCGAAAATGTCGAAAAGTTTGATATCATGGTCACCGTCGCTGGTGGCGGCATCACGGGTCAGGCCGGCGCCATCCGCCTCGGCATCGCCCGCGCCCTCGTCGAATACGACGAAGCGCTGAAGTCGCCGCTGCGTAAGGCTGGTTTCATGACCCGCGACGCTCGTGAAGTTGAGCGTAAGAAGGTCGGTCTCCACAAGGCCCGCCGCGCAACGCAGTTCTCGAAGCGCTAATTGGTTTAGTGCTTCAAAGTTCGACGCTTCAAGGTCAGAGCGCGTCGAAACCCGGTTTATTGGGAGATCGTCTAACGGTAGGACCGCAGCCTCTGACGCTGCTTATCTAGGTTCGAATCCTAGTCTCCCAGCCAAACTCAAGGCCCCGCTTCGGCGGGGTTTTGTTTTTTCCGTGGCTGAAAAAGAGTTAGAGCGCACGGAGCTCGTCACGTGACCGCCCGGTTGCCGCTTCGACGACGTCTGGCTCCTCTGAAATGCTCCCACAATGCCGCCACATCGCCCTCAAACGAGGGTTGATTTACTACCATCGCCGCGTGCCTGGAACCACCCAGGAGGTCAGCGTCTCCATGAGAACGCGTGACTTCCGTGAAGCGCAGCACTTACCTAAGCTGCTTGACCGCAAATTCCTGCAAGTGATCGAGTTGCCGCACCCCGTGTCTGGCCCCGAAGCCATTTGCGGCAAGAGCTGCTCGCTGCAATAAAAGACGACCTCAGGCGCCACGCCACCACACCTCACGGACGTCCGGTGTGCGCCTACTGTTGATGACGACGGCGATGTCGCTGCGGCCGATCTCCGGCAAATCGATGCCGATCTGGCAGACGCCCGGAGGTCACTCCAGAAAAGAGACGCCGTCGGCATGGACAAAAGCGTCGACGATGTAACGGCTCGCTACGATATCGCGCCCGAGCACCGGGGGCATTTTGGCTTTAGGGCTGTCGCGAGCTCGCGTTCAGCGGCTGGAGCAGTCTCGTCAGCATCTCCGGGTCGGTGCGGCCCCAGAGATCGATCTGGACGCCCTGGAGGTTCCCGTCGTGTCGCTCCGCGCGCCGTCACGGCTTGAGGCTGAATCCGGGCCGATCCTCTCCGAGCTCCTTCCACGCTTCTTGGCCCTGATGTCCGCCGAAAGTGGTTGGCGCGGACAAACGCTGCGTCAGAATAAAGGTACTTACCGCATCCTACAGAGCCTCTGTAGGGATCTACCTGTCCTAGCTTACCGACGCCCGGAGCTGGAGAAAGTGCTCGACACGCTCCGAGCGCTGATTACGGCAAGGCAGCAAGATGGAAAGGTCTCGGTCTCACCACGATCATCGATCAGGGCGGCCCGGAGATGCCCCACCTCGCGGTTAAGACGCTGAAGCGGCACTTTGCCGCGCTGGGTAGCCTCTTCAAGTATCTGATTGAGCGCGGCGAGTATGAGGGATCAAATCCCGCACACGGCTTCAGCTTCCCGGAGAAAATGCGTCCGAAGATGAAGCGGCAAATACGGGAGGGTGACCGCTTCGCCAGATTATTCAGTTCGCCGGTCTGGACCGGATGTAAGGCCGCACGCTCTCGTGGCCAGGTGGGCGAAATGATCATTAAGGACGAGAAGTATTGGTTGCCACTACTTGGCCTCTATCACGGTAATCGGCTTGAGGAGTTCGCCCAGTTGGTTCGGTCTGACCTGCGCCGCGAGGAGGGAATCTGGTTGTCGACTCCCCGTAAACTTACTCCAGACATAAACCGAGGTCTCCGGGCAAAATATCCCCAAGGAGACCCACGATGCGCAAGAGCAAGTTCACCGAGAGCCAGATCGTCGCGACGCTGAAGCAGGTCGAAGGCGGCAGGCAGGTCAAAGATATGTGCCGGGAGCTGGGCATTTCCGAGGCGACGTACGACGCCTGGAAGTCAAAGTACGGCGGCATGGAGGCATCCGATGTGCATCGACTGCGCGATCTGGAAGCGGAGCACAACAAGCTCAAACGGATGTACGCGGATCTGGCGA
>NZ_FUYT01000004.1:0-286891 GCF_900167995.1 Luteibacter sp. 22Crub2.1 | reverse complement strand
TCAGCCCATGGTTCTCCATCGCCAGATCCGCGTACATCCGTTTGAGCTTGTTGTGCTCCGCTTCCAGATCGCGCAGTCGATGCACATCGGATGCCTCCATGCCGCCGTACTTTGACTTCCAGGCGTAGTACGTCGCCTCGGAAATGCCCAGCTCCCGGCACATATCTTTGACCTGCCTGCCGCCTTCGACCTGCTTCAGCGTCGCGACGATCTGGCTCTCGGTGAACTTGCTCTTGCGCATCGTGGGTCTCCTTGGGGATATTTTGCCCGGAGACCTCGGTTTATGTCTGGAGTAAGTTTACGGGGAGTCGACACAGTGACAACGGCGGAACTGCGTGTGATATCGCTGTCGTATCACGACCAGTTCGCCGCCATCGCTCAAAAACCGTCGGGTGGAACCATGGGTACTGCATCGGCACCGACCATTGACATTGCGAGATCCACTGCGCTGACCCAATGCCGCGATTCATCTTGCCGAGTTGCCTATACTGGCTGCAGCATGTCGGAACTAGTGAACTGACCGGGAGCTTTTGCAGGCATCGGCAACAACGACAGGACGACAGCGTACCCCTGCAACTGGGTTGCATCGGCCTTGACACCGATGCTGATTGCCATAGCACCGCCGATGGCCGCCGCATGCTTCCAGGGCATGCTGGGTCACGTTGCGTCGTACTCGTCGTTCAGTGGCGTCGGATCCCAGCTTGGTGGGCAGGATCAGGCGGCCATTGCTCACGGTAAGCAGGCTGCGGTGACTACGCCGCCACCTCAGCCTGCAAATACCATTGTGGAAAATAGGCACGATGGGCAGTCTAGCTATGATTCGCTCGATTCCGCCGCATGTTCCGGAGCGAGTAGCTCCCGATTCGTCCAGGACGGCAGTAAATTTACGTCACTCACCGGAACCGGAAAGACTCCACAATGATGAAACAGCTCCTGGCATTCGTTAGCGCGACACTGATGACTTGCGCGGTGTGGGCGCAGTGTGCTCCTGGAATCCCAGGCGCTGGCAACCCGGGCTGCGTACCTCCTACCCAACAGGGATCGCCTTATTATCAGGGGAGCGATCAGCTTCCGGCCCAACCTGCTCCGACTGCCAGATGGGAAGACAGATGGGGGGCGGTCTCGGTCGACCCACGGGGACACGTAGGTATCGTTACCGGGGCAGTGAGTAAGTCTTCCGCCGAACACGACGCGCTCCAGAAGTGCAGTTCAAGTGGCGGGACGTCGTGCGACATCGCAGTGTCGTATTACAACCAGTGCGCGGCGATCGCGCAGAAGCCATCCGGCGGAATCATGGGCACATCAACTGCGCCAACCGTCAGCATGGCAAAATCGAACGCACTGACCGAATGCGGCGATTCATCTTGCCGCGTTGTTTATAGTGACTGCAGCATGCCGGAACGAGTGAACTAACCGACTGCGTTCGCGTCACAGCTTTGCCTGGTAAGTCGTCGCAGCCGACAGTTCGTGCCCATGCGTATCGACGTGGATATGAACGTCAAGATATTGGTTTTTCGGGTGGCGAACGCTTGTTACGCAGAATTCGGAAGCACTCGGGGACTCGGGGACTCGGATCAAGCATGAACAAGCACTTCTTGCACGCTCCACACGACGGATCGTGGTCAAACCGACGGCCAACGGACGAACACATCCGATGGGACATCGAATGATTCCGAACGGTTGCCAAGCCGCGCTGTTACTCGTACTGCTTTCACCTCTGGCACCATGGGCACAGTGCGACGCCGGCATTCCTGGCGCTGGCAATCCAGGATGCATCCCTCCAACAGTACCGGGTTCTCCGCAAATCAGGAACGACTGCCACGTGATCTATAGCAAGTGCAGCGCCCCCACCCCGTACGCTAAAAGCGCGAGATCCAGGTCGGATAAGTATCGTCGAAGCACTACAGCAGGTCGGCGTCGGTCTCTTGCTTTCCACTTTCATCGTCATGGCGCCGCCGATGGCTGCCGCACTCTTCCAGGGTAAGCTGGGGCCATTTGCAGCGTACTCGTCGTTTGATACCGTGAGCAATCCTAGCTCGGTGGCAAGATCAAGTGCCAATGCTCAGCGTCGGCCGGATGCAATGAGTACGCGTGCGCCGGGTTTGAGCGGTAACACGCAGCCCGCGCAGCGGGATCAAGCGCGGCCGGTGACTCACGTTGGGTCATGTGGGAATAATCGACCCACCAATTCAGATACGGTGAAAACCGGCAGCTCCACGTAATTTGGGAAATCGCGTGATGAAACAGGCTCTGCCCTTCTTGCTATTTGCTTGCGCCTATGCCTCGTCAGCCTGGTCGCAATGCGCGCCAGGAATCCCGGGCGCTGGTAACCCAGGCTGCATTCCGCCAACGGCGCCGAATTCGCCGTATTCACAAGGTTCTGACAGCGGTGCGTCAGGTATCCAGTCCGTCGGCCCCCAACCGGTATGGGAGGAGACATGGGGGGCGTTCGCTATGGATGACGTCACCGGTGAAGCGGGAACTGTAGAAAACAGGCAATCCCGCAGTGAAGCTGAGCGATTGGCCGTTGAAACGTGCGCCCGCGGAGGCGGCGTAAAGTGCGAAGTGATATTTGCTTTTCACAACCAATGCGCGGCGTTGACCCAAAAGATAAACGGGGGCGGCCTGAACTGGGACACTGGTGAATCCACCGGAGTTGCGGAACAGCGAGCACTTTCTGCCTGCCGGGGGACCTGCCAGGTTATTTACAGTAAATGCACGGTACCCCGGCGAGTATACTAATAGCGTAACCGTCTGGACCAGTGGATTTTCTCGCGCGGCCGGGGCGCCGCGCATTGCGTGGTTGCAGATCAGAAAATACTTTCCACGTGCTCTATAGCAAGTGCAGTACCCCTAGAACCTACGCTAACGTCGTACGATGTGTTCGGATCACTGTCGTCGATTATCAGGATAGGAACCATGTTCGCGCTCGTCGTACGGTCCAAGATAGTCACTACAGAGATGCAATTGATGAAGGCCATCGCCGCCGCGAGATACCTCGCGACGTTCGCTGGGTTCGGCAGCACTGACGGCCCGCCCCCGAATGGGTGGCCAGGATGTAGCACGCAACCCAGGCGGGTCGACTCGCACCATCCACGTTAGCCCATTAGAGCTTGGGGGCGGGATCCCCACCGCGAACACCTCGGAGATGGGCACTCAGAACTCCGACTGAGCTTAAAGTGTGAAGTCCAAGACCCTACTATGGTTTCTGATGGTGGCTTACACCCCGTTTGGGTCGGCACAGTGCGGTGCCGGCAATCCCGGATGCATCCCTCCAACGGCACCCGGCTCTCCGTACGAGCAATCAGGCAATCCGAATCTTCCGCGTACCAACGCAGGTCCTGCTCCCGTGTGGGAGGACCGTTGGGGTGCGATCGCCATCGACTACCAAGCGACGGACTGGCCTATCCGGCCACCACGACAGATACGAATGAGGCATCCACGCGGGCTCCTCGTCATTGCGGTAACGGCAAGGATTGCGAAGTGACGTCTACGCTATGTGCACATCCTGTACGCGTTCGATAAGCGCCTTCGCTGATAATGGCGTTAACTTGTTTCCCAGCGTTTGACCAATCACGTTCTGCGTCCGACTTCATGCGGCGCGATTGCTAAAAGCTTCAAAGCAAGCGCTCAAGGCGCTGCCGACGAGCGCGCAAACCGAAGAAAGTCGTCCGCACCGCACCCGCGTGGGGCTTTTGTGTTTCAGAACGAGTGAACTGACCTAAAGCCTGCGCTAGCATCGGTAACACCGACGACATCAGCAGCATGGTTCTGCAACCCTCGAGGGCAATTTCAGCCCTTATAATGCGCTTGCGGAAACTGCCCCTACTCAAGGAATACCAACAGGGTGAGGCGGTGCCGACCGAAGCTTATGAAAGCCCTGCTACTGACAATCACACTATTTGCCTCGCAGCGCCCGCGCTAAGCTCGCCACCAACCCGAAATTGCGGGGGGCGCACGGTTTTAGCCTCCAAAAAAATCTATACTCGGTAAGCGCTAGGCCTGAATCGCGGGCCCCTGAGGCATCGATCGGCATGGACTGGCGCCATGGGGAAATACGGCAAGACGCTGAAGACAGCAGCGTACCTGTGCTAAAAAGGCACAGGGTACTTCGCTGAGGCGCCCCGCGACATCCCATCAGGACGGCGGGATCGGCCAGCAGGAGGCAAAGCCAGGCGATCATCAAACAGGAGTTACACGTGACGATTGACCGTTCCAGGCCGGTGCACACCGGCACTGCGCCCGTGCGCGCGCTTCTTCTCCGCTTGAGCATGCCGATGCTCGCGGGCGCCTTTGCTGCGCCAAGTTCACCTCAAGCCGTTTCAGCCCGCATTTGCCGGCACCGTTATCCGTCCTACGGATAGGCGCGGTTCCTCGTGCCAACCACTTACCCGTTCGTCAAACAGGAGCTACACATGACAATCGATCGTTCAGGCAAGCGCGTACGCACCATGGCCCTCGCGGCTGCTCTGGTCGCCCAACTGGTTTGGGTCCCGATGCTCGCGCACGCTTACGATGCAGCCCCAGCCGCGGCCACGGCAGCTTCGGTTGTGACGGTGCCCAAGTCCTTCAGTGCTTACGGATCGACCCCGTTCAACGGCGGCGAATGCGTGGCAGGCGCCGTCACAAAGGAAGGCATGAATGGGCGTGCCACCGTCTATGTAGACGACCCGACGTCCCATCAGGTCAAGTGGATCAAGTCGATTCCGTTGCCGCCCCGGCGCTACCAGAACCGCGCGACACACTGCGTCGCCATCGGTGACTCATTGTTCGTGCTGGTTCAGACGGACATGCACCAGCAGACCTCGCTGAACCAGACCCTGCTCAGCGTTGTCGAGCTTTCGGCCACCGACGGCACGATCAAGACCACGCGGGATGAAGAACTCCCGGGTGTGGAGGACGCGTACTCGGCGTGGGTCGACAAGGGCACCGAAGGCTTTCACGAGGTATCCGGCCAGCTGAAGATTTCAGGCCAGTACTTCCTCATGAACGATGCGAACAAGCGCATCCCGTTCACGATGTCCGTGCCCGCGCACGAATCCCATTGATCGCCGGACACAAGGAGCCACGTGATGTCGACACCACAGCAGCAGTTCATCGCCGAAATCTATCCCTCGATTCATAAAATCGCGCAGGAAACCGGTGTTTCCGAGCGACTTCTTCTTGCCCAGGCCGCCGCGGAAACGGGCTGGGGCCAGAAGACCCTGCACGGCACCCACAATCTGTACAACATCAAGGCCGACTCCAGCTGGCACGGCGAGTCGAAGTCGGTGACCGCCTGGGAGCACAAGAACGGCAAGGACGTCATGGAGACGTCGAAGTTCCGGGTGTACGGCTCGTATGAAGAGTCGATCAAGGACCGCATCAAGTTCGTCCAGGAAAACCCCACTTACGCGAAGCATGGCCTGTTCGATCCCGGCGTAAAGGGCAACCTCGAGGGTGAAGCAAAAGCACTACAGGCGGCCGGCTACGCCACCGATCCTAAGTACGCCGCCAACCTGATCGAGATCGCCAACGGCCCCACCATGCGCAAGGGCATCGCGCTCGCGACGGGTCAGGCCGAACCCGACCATGCGCAGGGCAAGAGCCACGCGCAGCCGAAGGACGACTACCTGCGGATGCATAGCGTCGGCACCCCCGTCACCGAGCTTCAGACGTCGCTGAAAAACCTCGGCTATACCAACCCCAACGGTACGCCGCTCGGTACGGACGGCAAGTTCGGCGGCAACACCGATCTTGCCCTGAAAGCCTTCCAACGCGACCATCACCTGAAGGACGATGGCGTCGCCGGCCCCAGGACGCTGGAAGCGATCAAGGAAGCGCAGCAGAAGGCGCCGGCCACAACCATGGCCGATCCGAAGCACGAGGCTCATGGCATGTTCAAGCAGGCGGAAACCGGCGTGAACAAGATCGACCGCGAGCATGGTCGCGAACCGTCGCTGCAGAGTGGCCAGCTCGCGGGCTCGCTCGTGGCCTCCGCTGCGGCCGCCAACATGTGCCGAATCGACCACGTCATGCTCAACGACAACGCCAGCAAGCTGTACGGCGTTCAGGGCGATCTGAACTCGCCGTTCAAGATGGTCGCCGAGGTGGATGTGATGCGCGGCCTCAATACACCACTCGCCCAGAGCACCCAGGTCGCGGACGAGCACCTCTTCCGCAACGCGGCACAGGGCCAGACCCAGCAGGCCGCGCAACAGAACCAGGGGCAGGCACAGCAGGCTGCGCCGGCACCGCATCACGGCCCGTAGCTCCTGATCCATCGCTCATGGCTTCCGCCACGGACGGCGGAGTTGCCAGGCCCCAAGGAGCACGACGGCATAGGAGCTAACCAGGAGTTGTAGATGCCGCTTGACCGCGAAACCCAGGTGCTGACGGATGCGACGGCCGCAGGGATCACCCACCCGAGGGAACTGGCCAACTTCATGGCCCAGGTCACTCACGAATCCAACGGGCTGAACCGGCTCGAGGAGAGTTTTCGCTATACGCGAAACATCTCCCAGATCCCGGTGCCCGAAGCATGGCGCGAGGGCAACGACGCCCTGGACGCCGCGCGCAAACAGGCCCTGATGGGCAAGCCAGAGCAATTGGCCGAACTGATGTACGGCGGACGGCTCGGCAACGACGAGCCGGGCGACGGATGGAAGTATCACGGCCGCGGCTACGTCCCCCTCATCGGTAAGGACAACTACCGCGCCGCTGGCGAAGCGCTGGACCTCGATCTGGTCAGGCAGCCGGACCTCGCGGCCGACCCGCAGCACGCCTCGAAGATCGCCGCGTGGTACTGGGAGAAGCAGGTGCCGCAGGACGCCCGAGAGGATGTCCGCGCCGCTACCCAGGCACTCAACGGCCGACCAGCCGGGCTGGACGACCGCGAGAACCGCTTCGAGGACTGGCAGCGACGACTGACGCCCGAAGTGATGCAGCGTCTCGCGGACGGGAACGTGGGCCAGCCCCAGGAGACGCCACCTGCCTCGCAGACCCAGATCAGCCCTGCCCGCCTGGACAACCCCGCTCACCCCGACCATGCACTCTTCGAAACGACGCGCGCCGCCGTCCATCGCCTCGATGCTCACTACGGACGCACACCGGATACGCAGAGCGATCAGCTCGCCGGTTCCGTCGTGCTCGAAGCAAAGAAACAGGGCCTGACGAAGATCGACCACGTCGTACTCAGTGACGATGGCAGCCGTGCGTATGGCGTGCAGGGCGACCTCAATTCACCGCTTAAACGCATGGTGGAGGTGGATACGGCGAAGGCCGTCAATACGCCCGTTGAGCAGAGCAGTGCCGAGGTGGCAAAGCTGAGCTCCCCGACGGCTGACGAACAACGTCCGAAGCAAACGCCAGACGCCCCAACACCCGGTCGCTGAGAGCGCCCCCTTCCTCCATTGACGGAACTTCCCGGAAATCCATGATGCTAAATCGCAACCCCGACCACGCCACCGCACCATCCGTCCCGAGGTCGGCATTGACCTTCCTCCTGGCCCTGCTTGTGCCGATGGCGCAGACCATGGCTTCCGGCGCTCCTGCGGCTCCAGAGCTTACGCCCGCCGCGCTCCAGGCACGCTTGGCAAAAATGGACAACTCGTCCACTGTGGAATGTCACACGGATAAGTACGGCAATCCCGCCTGCACAGCCGGTGGCTATGACGTCGATGTGACCGGGTGCGACGATCGCGGCGACAGCTTCTTCGGTCAGGTGCTTCGTAAGCCGGGAGCGACCCTCGGCGACGCGATTGCTCCCGACAAGGCAAAACCGGTGGCGCAACTCGCTGACGGGCAATTCCTGTGCATTGCTGCGACCGCGGAGAAGGAGGGAGCCACTACTCGCCTCTACGTTGAGGCGCTTCCCATCGAGCGTGTCGCGGCGTGCAAGGGCAACCATCTGTGCGCCTCGCATGCCGTGCAATGGATCGCGCCGAAGCCAGCCGACGAATGCAAGTGGATCGGCCACGATGGCGATTTTTCGGGTGGTTGCGCCGCAGGATGGGTAGACGAAGACAAAGTCGAACAGTTCTCCATGGGCATGCATTGACGCATAAGGAAGACCGCAATGAGCAAAGACATCCTCGACGCCGCCGAAGAACATTTTTTCCGCTCCGGGCTCAAGTTCGAGTACGGACGACCGGATATGCGCCACAGCAACAGCCGCGGCAACCATCTGATCGACTCCAGCCGCACGGAACAGGATCTCGATGGCGACGGATACCGTGGCGTCGACTGCTCCTCCTTCGTCTGGCGAGGAATGAAGAACGCGGGTTACGACGTGGGTGATCAGCCTTTTAGTACGCACACGCTGTACAACGGTAAACACACGACCGCGTATGCGGAAAAGCATTTCGATGTGATCTCGAAGACCGACGCGGGAAAGACGCCGGGCGACCTGCAGCCCGGCGACGTCCTCATGCTGAAGAGCAAGCATGGCTCTGACCAGCACGTCGCCATATTCAAGGGCTACGACGCCGAGGGCCACATCCAGTTTATCGGCTCCCAGACCTCGACCGGCCCCGCTCCCGTCACGATCATGCCGGACAAGTTCTGGGGCAAGGACATGGAGATCGTCGGCGCCCTGCGCGCCAAGCCTGAATTCCGTACCCATGAACCGGTTCACGGCAAAGCCCGGGCCGACACAGCCGCCCCGGTCGCAACGCACGCAAAGGCGGAGCCCTCCCACGCGGTCGCAAAGGCTGCAAACACTCCGACTGATCATCCCGACACCCTGAGCAAGGGTGACGAGAGCACCAAGGTCACGGCTCTGCAGGAATCGCTGAGCCGCCTCGGTTACAAGGACGAGAACGGCCACGCGATCAAACCCGATGGTCACTTCGGCGAACACACCAAGGCAGCGGTGGAGAAGTTCCAGCGTGCGCACGGCCTCGAAGCCGATGGCATCGTCGGCAAAGCCACGATGCAAGCCCTGCACACGGCGACGCCACGACTAGATAGCGCGGCGCACCCCGCCCACCCCGTCTTCCAGACGGCGCGTGACGCAGTACATCGTCTCGACGCGCAGCATCAGCGCACGCCCGATGTACAGAGCGACCAGATCGCTGGCGTCCTTACCGGCAAAGCCATCGCACAGGGCATGACCCGGGTCGACCATGCCGTCCTCAACGAAGACGCCAGCAAGGTCTACGCCGTCCAGGGCGAGCTGAACTCGCCGTTCAAGCAGGTTGCCGAAGCGTCGACACAGCAAGCGGCAAACACGTCTCTTGAAGAAAGCGGCAAGCAGGCATTGCAAGCTTCGGCTCAGCAGTCGCAGCTCGCAACTAACGTCCCGACGCAGGCGACGCCCTCCCATGCGCCGAGCCAGACCGCCTGAGGCCTTCCGGCCGTCAGCAAGGATGTAACTATGACTATCGCCAGGCATCGCCTCGCCCTCCTCCTCTGCGTCGCCGCACCACTGCTAGTGACGGCCGCACCGGCTTTCGCCGCCAAGGCCGATGCACAGAACTACCAATCGCTGCTGCAGTCGTCTTCAAACGGTTCCAAGGTGGCATGCGGCAAGGATTCGTACGGCAACGTCGCCTGCACTATCGATGGCGAGGCTGTCGACGTCGGCGATGACTGCACGTCGAACCTGGCCTTCGGTGGCATCGCTAACGATAAGGGAACGATGCTGCAGGACAACTTCAGGAGCGCCGGAGCCAGACCGGTCGCGCACGTCGGCAAGAACCAGCTCGTATGCCTCCTCGCGTCTCAGCGCAAAGAAGGCGAACTCATCCGCGCATTGGTAAAGGTGGGCCCCACGGCCACCGTGAAGAACTGCAAGGGCAACGACGCCTGCAAGGACGCGGATACGCATGTGGAGTGGAAACGCCCGGTGAGCGGCACCGCTTGCACGCTCAAACCTGATGGCCACTACGCGGGCGATTGCGCGACAGGATGGATCGACGGCAAGGATCTCGAGGAATACTCGATGGGGCTGAAACCCGAAGATACGGGCGCGTGATCGCGCCCGTCCTATGAACAGCATTCGCATCAACCGTTTCGCGCGATTCGTCCCTGGCGCGTTTACCTGGGCTACCCCCGCAAGGGTGGCCCGGAAAATCGTGCAGGTCGCCGTCCCCGGCCTGTTTCTCTTGCTGACTGCATGTGGTGGAAACATGGAAGAGCCAAAGATCGAACTAAATCCGCATCCGGCGATGCATTACGCCCTGGCCGTGGTCATCGACGGCGCGCCTGGGGCGTTCGATAGCGTCGACGCGTCCGCAGACTATGGAGTGACAGACTACGGTTGTGTGCCGGAGCAGCCCATATCGGGTGCACGGCATCTTCCCGGCAAGCACGTCCCGCTGCGGCTCGTTAAGGCAAGCGATACCACTTACACCACGGAAATATATGTCGACTTACTCAAAGACGAAGACTATTTCGGCAAGGGTGTGTGTCACTGGAAGCTGGCAGGCATTACTGCTGAGGCCGCCAAAGGACGCATGAGATTTATCACCCCGGTGTCCGCAAGAACCTTTGCGGAACGGAAGAGCGAGACCCGATATTTCTCGTTCGATGCCTACCAGAACGACGAGTTCGAAACTCGAAACATGGGTAACAGGGATCGTCACGCGTACCCGTATTCTCATAAAACGTTTTCAATTAGTGTCACTGCAAAGGAAATGCAGCCGTGAACCTATCGACCAGTGATTATGCTTTTCTTGCGAACAACGTTTACTCGACAGGCCCGATGGAGCGGACCATCACAAATGGCGACCGAACGTTCTCCATAGAAGACACGGCGATGGATGGAGCATCGGGCTTCTTCGCGACCGCGTATCGCGACGTCGACACAGGGCAGGTCGTCATTGCCTACCGCGGAACGGATGATCCGCTGGACGGCATCGTCGATATAACCATGGCGTCATCGCGTCTGGATATCCAACAGCTGGAGTCCGAGCTCTTCACACGGGACGTACTGGCTCGCGCTGCACGGGATGCCAAAGCCGCAGGGAAACAACCCGACGTCACCCTGACCGGTCACTCCCTGGGCGGTGGCCTGGCCGAACTCAACGCAGCAAAGTTCGGCCTCAAAGGCGAGACCTTCAACGCATACGGCGCCGCAGGCCTGATAGGTGGCGCACCTGAGGGAGGCACCCAGGTCATCAACCATGTTCGCGCCGGCGACCCCGTCAGCGCCGCGAACCGTCATTTTGGCGAAGTGCGCGTCTACGCGACAGCCGATGACATCAGCACGCTGCAGCGGGCTGGTTACGGCCGTGAGAACACCACCTTGGGCGGCACGGTAAGCGCGATAGCGCTCAAGTCGCATTCCATGAGCAACTTCGTTCCGAGGGAGGGAGAAACGGCGTTGATCGGCCCTGAGGGTGAAGCGCGTTACCGGGCCAACAGCGGGATGGTCGACCGTTACCGGTCCGATGTCCTTCGTGCGCGCGAGGCGTACACGCACGCCTTGGAGAACCCGGCCATCGTCGGCCCGTCCCTTGCCGTGCACGCCGCGGCGTTGTACGCCAACCGCGTCGAACGGGATCTCCACGAACTCGCCGACCGCTCCGCGCTAGCGGCACGAGCGGCTGGACAGGGGGCCATCGAAGCCTCCCGGGCGATTGACGCAGCTGCAAGCCACGTCGCTGCCGCAAGCGTACACGGCGCCCGCGCGTTCGACATGATCCCCGAGTCAGTTGCACGGAGCGTGTGGGGTTCAGACACGGGCTCAGCCGAGCTCGATCGCCTGCTCCATCCCCCAAGGCTTACCGACGCGAGTCACCCAGACCATGCCATGTATACCGATGCACTCAAGCGAGTGCATGCGATCGACGCCAGCACCGGCCGTAAGCCCGATCACATGAGCGAAAACCTGGCCGGTGCGCTGACAGCCGAAGCACGCCTGCACGAGCTTAGCCGGATTGACCATGTCGTGATGAACGACGACTTCAGCCGTACGTTCGCCGTCCAGGGCGATATGAACTCCCCTTTCAAAAAGATGGTGGAGGTGCCGACAGAAACAGGCATATCCACGTCCATCGATCGAAGCACCGCCGTGCTTCAGTCCGTCGCCGCGCAGGTGCCCCAAGTAGCGCACCACAACCCGCCGACAATGCAGCAAACCGCGCAGACCGAAACGCCGACGATTCATTACGGCTCCGCCATGGGCCGATAGGAGCACGAGCCAACCATGAACCGACGACTCGCCCTACCCTTTCTTTCTTTATTCGCCATCCATCTCAACGCTTACGGTGCCAACATGACCCAGCCCGACATCAAGCAGAATCCGGCCCCCAAAATGCGGTACGAGATCACCGCGACGATCGATGGCGCGCCGGGTCCGTTCGACCGAATCCACGGCATCGCCGACTATCGCGTCACGAACGAGCTGTGCGTCCCGCCGACGCCGGTCATGGGCGCGCGCATCGTCCCTGAAAAACGCGCCGACATCGAATTCCGTCACGATCACGACAACATCTATCGCGCGACGGTATATCTCGATTTGCTCCAGGATGAAGATTACTTTGGCAAGGGCACCTGTCACTGGGCGCTGATGGCGGCAGGTATCGAACTCACCCATGCGACGGTAACGTTCAGCGCATCGCTGTTTCACGACGATGTCCTTGCCGGAAATGCCATCCCTCGCTACTTCGCGGAAGGTTCGTACACGAAGGCGCAGACGGTCCGAGTCGACACCGGTATTGCCGACCGCAGCCAGTTCCACGGAGCCGGCCGTTTGTTCTCGGTCACGATGAAGGCTGAGGAGCGTACGCCATGACGTTCAAGTCGACCGATTACGCCTTACTCGCACAGGACGCTTATAACGACCCGGTGCTCGACAAGAGCACCATCCTGGACGGCGTCGAGTACAAGGCCATCGACACCATGAACAATCCGCGGACCGGCTTTCAGGCCACCGCGTACGAGCGCGTGGACACCGGCGAGGTCGTGATTGCTTATCGAGGCACCGAGTTCGATCGCGAACCGGTCCAGGATGGTGGTGTCGATGCCGCCATGGTGCTTACGGGCATCAACCTTCAAACCGCGGACTCCGAAGCATTTACGAAGCGCGTACTTGCGGCGGCGAAGGAAAAGTCAGAGACCTATGGCACGCCTCTGAATGTCACCGTCACCGGCCATTCGCTGGGCGGCACGCTGGCCGAGATCAACGCGTCGCGGTTCGGCCTGCACGGCGAAACGTTCAATGCTTACGGCGCGGCCGGCCTGAATCAGGGCATTCCGTCAGGTGGCTCGCAGGTCATCGACCATGTTCGCGCCGGCGACGTTGTCGCCGCAGCGAGTCCGCACTTTGGGGAAGTGCGTGTCTACGCGACCGAGAAGGACATCGACACCCTAAGCAAGGCGGGATACCGCGACGACAGCACGCTGCTGAGTCCTCGCAACCCGGTCAAGGCCATCGATTTCGATGCGCATGCCATCGACAACTTCACGCCGATCAATCCGCGCCTCGGTCACTCCATCATGGATGCGGAAAGCCAGGCTCGGTATCGCGCCCACGAAGGCATGGTCGACCGCTATCGCAACGACGTCCGCGACATCCGCATGGGCTTGTCGGCCGCGTGGGAAATTCCCAAGGCGATCGGCGAGTTCAAGGACGCCGTTGAGCACCGCGTCGTCGACGCCGTGGGCGCAGGCGTATTGGCTGTCGAACATGGCTTCGAGCACCTGAAGGAAGGTGTCCAACACGTCGGCCACGAAATCTCCCAGGGCATCCACGCTGTCGAGGAAAAAGCCCACAGCGCCTGGAACACCCTCACCCACCCCGGTTCCTGGTTGGCGCACGACAAGCCGGGCGTGCCCCTGAACGACCCGGATCACCCCGACCACCTGATGTTCAGGCAGGCGCGCAGCGCCGTTCACGAACTGGACCGTGCCCAGGGACGTCAGCCGGACGGCATCAGCGAGAACATCGCCGGCAGCATGGTGGTCAAGGCGCGGCAGGACGGGCTTGAGCGGATCGACAAGGCGGTGCTCAGCGACGACGCCTCGCGCATCTATGGCGTGCAGGGCGCAATGGAGTCGCCGCTCAAGCGCGTCGCCGAGCTGCCGACGGAGCAGGCGGCCCGCACCAGCGTGGCCGAGAGCAGCGACGCCTGGATCGCCGCGGCACAAGCCGCGCAGGGGCGGCAGAACGCGCAGGTGGCGCAGCAACAACCGCCGTCGCGCGATCCCTCCCAACCGAGCCATGGACTTTGAGATGAGCCCATGCCAAAAACCAATCGCAACGTTACACTTCCGCCCGCAATCCAACCGTGCCAGGAAGGTAGATAGAGCATGAGTAAGACCAGGGGATATTGGGCCGCCGGCCTGTTCGTCATCGCGCTCGTCGCAGGTGAGGTGCTCTCGGGGTACCTGACCCTGCTGTTTCTCGGCCTGGGGCAGATTCCGCTGAGGTTCGCCACCTACTACGAATACGTCCGGGCACTGGGCCTGCCGCAGGTCGCGCCCTATGCGTGGAAGATCAAGACCGCAGGTGGCTTGGGCTTCGGCCTGCCGCTGATCCTGTGGTTCGTGGCGCTTTACTTCCTCATGAAGAAGAAGCAGCAGGCCATGCACGGCGACGCACGCTTCGCCCATGCGTCGGACCTGCGCAAGCAAAAGATGCTCTCCCCCGCGGACAACGGCATTCTCGTCGGCAAGTTCAAGGGAGACCTCGTCCGCCTGCCGGGGCAGCAGTTCGTCATCCTCGCCGCCCCGACCCGTTCGGGCAAGGGCGTGGGCGTGGTCATCCCCAACCTGCTCGACTACCAGGAATCCATCGTGGTCCTGGACATCAAGCAGGAAAACTTCGACCTGACCAGCGGATGGCGTAAATCCCAGGGACAGGAAATCTACCTGTTCAACCCGTTTGCGGAAGACCGTCGCACGCACCGCTGGAATCCTTTGAGTTATGTCTCAAAGGACCCCGCCTTCCGCGTGTCCGATCTGATGAGCATCGCCACGATGCTGTACCCGGACGGCTCCGATGACCAGAAGTTCTGGGTCAGCCAGGCACGTAACGCCTTCATGGCCTTCTCGCTTTACCTCTGCGAGAAGTGGGAGTTCGACGAGAAGAACAACCTGCCCTTGATGCTGCGCAGCAAGCCCACGCTCGGCATGATCTATCGCCTGTCGTCGGGTGACGGTACCGACCTGCGGGAGCTGTACACCACCCTGTCGAAGCAGCCGTTCCTGAGTTCGAATGCCCAGTCGGCCTTCGCCAACATGCTTTCGCAGGCGGCCGAAACGTTCGCCTCGATCCTCGGTACATTCAAGGAGCCGCTGAACGCCTGGATCAACCCGGTGCTGGACGCGGCCACCAGCGAAGACGACTTCCTGCTGACCGATGTCCGCAAGAAGAAGATGACGATCTATATCGGCATCCAGCCCAACAAGCTGTCCGAAAGCCGGCTGATCGTGAACCTGTTCTTCAGCCAGCTGATCAACCTCAACACGAAGGAACTGCCGCAGAACAACAAGGAACTGAAGCATCAGTGCCTGTTGCTCATGGACGAGTTCACTTCGATCGGCAAGGTCGAAATCATCGCCTCGGCCGTTTCGTACATGGCCGGCTATAACATCCGTCTGCTACCGATCATCCAGAGCATGGCGCAGCTGGACGCGACCTACGGCAAGGACGTCTCACGCACGGTCATCACCAACCATGCCTTGCAGATCGTCTTCGCCCCGCGCGAGCAGCAGGACGCCAACGACTACTCCGACATGCTGGGCTACACCACGGTGCGTCGCGAGAACATCACCAAGAGCAAGAAGGGTGACGTTTCGACCAGCCACAGCGAAGAGAAGCGCGCCCTGATGCTGCCGCAGGAGCTCAAGGCGATGGGCACGGACAAGGAAGTATTCCTCTACGAAGGCATTCCGCATCCGGTCCTCTGCGAGAAGATCCGTTACTACGAAGACAAGTACTTCACCTCGCGGCTGATGGAAAAGGCCAAGGTCGAACCGCTTAACATCTAAGATCGGCGCGAATGTCCCACCACCACGTCATCCCGGAGTCGAGTTCGATCATGAAGACCTGTGCAAGCGCGCTTCTGGTCGCCGCCACCCTCATCGCTCCCGCCGTCGGCGCCGCGCCCGCGCAGACGATGTGCGCAAGTAGCGACCAGCCGGTCTTCTCGTGTCCCCTGGCCGGAAGCAAGAAGACCGTTTCACTTTGTGCCGCTGCTGGTGCACCCCATGGTGGAGGTCAGTTTTACTATGCCTACGGAAGCGACGTTTCGAAACCGGAGTTGCGGTATCCCGGTGCGGGCGACGAGGCCAAGTTCACTCGAACTCACTTGATGTTCGGCGGTAATACCGGCGGCTTTGCATACGCTTTCACCAATAGGGGATTCAAGTACGTCATCTACTCGATTTCTGGGGCAAACAACCTGGAAAATCAGGGGCTGGTCGTGTTGAAAGACGGCGAGACGAAGCCCATCAGGCAATCCCGCTGCGAAGCTGGCAAGGTCAGCTTTGCACGGGAGCGTTCTTTGATAGAGAAGACCCTGAAGTGGGAGAGCGACCCGGTGCTCGAGGATCAGGGCATACCCACGCCATAACGAACCATCGATTACGGCGTTTCAACAGGAGTCACACCTATGTGCGGCATGACCCTGCAGAATATGTGCGCCGCGGACACCGAGTTACCGGCTGGCACAGAAACCAGGCGAACAATGATATGCGCAGGCACAGAGGCGCCACTGTCGAAAAATCCGTCATAAAATGACCACGATTCGTCCCGTCGAACAGGACGCCCGCAGCATGCGCATTGCCCTGGTAACCATCGCAGCGATAGCCCTCCCCGCTACCCTGATAGCGGCGGCCGCGCAGCCCTCTGCGCCAACGGAGGTTGCCGCCTTTGCTCCCGCGGGTACGAAGCTCGTCGCCTTCAAGTCCAGCGGCGACGCCGACGGTGCTGATGCCGTAGCCGTTTTTGAGAATGAAAGCGGCGGTGCCACCAGGCAGCGCGACATGCTCATCCTGCATAAGGAAGCGGGGCACATCGAGGGCAAGGAGGGTGACGTACATCCCTCACTACGAAGACAAGTACTTCACCTCGCGGCTGATGGAAAAAGCTAAGGTCGAGCCACTTAACATTTGAGGCCGGCGCGAACGTCCCGCCACTACGTCATCCAGGAGTCGAGTTCCATCATGAAGACCTATTCAAACGCGTTTCTGCTCGCCGCCGCACTCATCGCCCCCGCTATCGGCGTTGCCGCGCCCGCGCCGACGATGTGCGCCAGGGGCGACAAACCGGTGTTTTCGTGTCCGCTTGCCGGAGGTGGCAAGACGGTCTCCATGTGCGCGGCAGGCGACGTTACGCACGGCAGCGGCCATTTCTACTACGCCTACGGGCGCGATGCGGCAAAGCCGGAGCTGACCTATCCCGCTGCCAATGCTCCGGCCGAATTCACGCGTACGCACCTGGGCTTCGCTGGTAATACCGGCGGTTATGCCTATTCGTTCACCAACGCTGGGTTCAAATACGTCGTTTATTCGGTTTCAGGCTCGAACAACCTGCAAGACGGCGGGTTGGTGGTACTCAAGGACGGCCGGGACAAACCGGTGAAACAGAGCGCTTGCCAGGCGGGCAAGGTCACCGACACGGATGACGATGCACTGATCGACGCGACGCTCAAGCTCAAGAGCGATCCGGCGATCGAAAAGAACGGCGTCCCGGGGCAGTAAGCGCGGACGACCTTCCCTTTTAAGTCAACCAGGAGTTACACCATGTCCGCGAAAGAGAACGCCGACTATCTGATGGACGCCGCCACGAAGGCGGGCATTACCGACCCCAGGGAACTGGCCAATTTCATGGGCCAGATGCAGGTGGAGTGCGGAGGCTACTCGAGCATGAACGAAGGCCTGGGCTACTCCGGCAGTCGCCTGCTCGAAGTCTTCCCCGGCCGCAACGGGATGAACACGCTCGCCGAAGCCAACAAGGTCGCCGCGGGTGGTCAGGAAGCGATCGCCAACGAAATCTACGGCGGTGCCTGGGGCAAGAAAAACCTCGGGAACACCGAGCCGGGCGACGGCTGGAAATTCCACGGTCGCGGCTATGTGCAGTTGACCGGCCGTGCCAACTACGAGGCCGTCGGCAAGGAGCTGGGACTCGATCTGGTCAACCATCCCGAGCTGGCCGCCGATCGCGACGTCGCCGCGAAGATCGCCATCCACTACTGGAAGGATCGCGTCCAGCCCCACGGTCATCAGACCGATGTCACCGGTGCCTGCAAGGACATCAATGGCGGCCACAACGGCCTTGCCGAGCGTAAGAACGCCGCGCAGGCATGGGAAGGCGCGCTCGACAAGGGCTACAAGCCCGGCGGTCCGGATCCGATCCCGGTGCCCGGTGGCGGCGGCCACCGGATGAGCAAAGAGAAAGCCGAGCACGTCCAGACCCTGCTCAACGCCCATGGCTACACCGACACCAACGGCAAGCCACTGGTCGTGGACGGCCACGCCGGCAAGGAAACCAAGCTCGCCATCGAGCGGTTCCAGACGGACCATCATCTCAAGGCGGACGGCATCGTTGGACCGGCCACGCTGAAGGCGCTCGAGCAGAACCTGCAGCATGACAAGGCGCAGCCCGCCGCAACGCCGGCAGCACCGGCGGCACCGGCACCGGCGCCGGCAACACCCTCCGCAACACACTCGCCGACGGCGGCTTCACTGCGCGAAGGCGCCATGGGCGCGTCGGTCGAAGCGCTGCAAGCCCACCTGCGCGATCAGGGCATCACCGGCTCGAACGGGCGCCCGCTTGCCGCGGACGGACACTTCGGCACGCAGACCAGGGAAGCGCTGCAGTCTTTCCAGCGTGCGCATGGCCTCGAGGCCGACGGTATAGCAGGCCCGAAGACCTTCCAGGCGATCAAAAGCGCGCAACGCCAGGCGGGCGTACCGTCACTCGCCGACGCAAGCCATCCCGCCAACGGTATGTTCCGTCAGGCGCTCGACCGTGTGCAGGGGCTCGATGTACAGCATGGCCGCGAGTCCGGCCCGCACACCACCAACATCGCGGGCTCGCTCACGTCGGCGGCGACCGTCGCCGGGATGAGGAGCATCGATCAGGTCGTGCTCAACCAGGACGCGACCAAGGTCTATGCCATGCAGGGCGCCGAGAACTCGCCCTTCAAGCAGCATGCGGAGGTCGATGTGGTGAAAGCGGCCAATACACCCTTGGCGCAGAGCAGCGCCGAGGCATTCGTTGCGAGCGACCTGGCGCGCCAGCAAGCCCAGCCGTCGCAGTCGATCATGCAGAACCACGAAGCTGTGCAGAGCGCCCCCTCCCGGACATGACGGGAGGATGACCCGAGGGACGATTTTCAATAAGCGGGTGCCGGTCACAGCACGCCATCCGTGCGTACCTCACAATGCACATAAATGGCACGACTGGGTTGACCAGTCGTGCCAGCTGGTCGCGCATAGCGAACAAAACCAGACGCCCCCTCCGGGGGCGTCTTCACATGTGCGGCCTAAAGCCGAGCCGAAGTCGGCCGTCAATGAGCACTGCATCACACTTAAGTAGTAAAATTCGGCAAAATCACCTAAATCGATCCAATCGCACGCCGAACAGGGGTTACGCGAGTCATGGACTATCTGGAAGCAGAAAACGCGCTTCTTCGTGAGGGAATACGAGCCACCCGGCTCGGCCTCTGCATCACCGACGCATCGGGTCGGGTCGTACAGACCGCCGGTGATTTCGCTGATCGGCTGGGTATCCAAGAGAAGGACCTGCTCGGCGCGGAGCTGCGCCTTCGCATGCCGGCCACACTCATGCTGCCCCAGGCCGCCCCCTTGCTGGACATCGACAGTGCGGAGCTGAGCACCGAAGGCCAGCTTCGACGCGATGGCGCGATTGAGAAATTTCTTCTTTTCCAGGCACGTACCGTCACCCAGCGGGGCGAGCGGTTCCGCGTCATCAGCGTCATGGATGTCAGTCTTTTCGGCGTCAGCCGTGGGCGTCTCAGCGATCTGCAGAGCACGCTCGAGGCGATCGGTGCGGGCGTCATCATGGTCGACGCACAGGCGGTCGATCAGCCCATCGCTTTCGTCAACCGTCGCTTCGAACAGCTGACCGGCTACACAGCCGCGGAGTGCATCGGGCGCAACTGCCGCTTCCTGCAGGGTCCGGATTCGGATCCCCAGGCGATTTCGGCGCTGCGTCGTGCGATCGCACTGAAGCAGGCCACCCAGGTCGTGGTCCGCAATTACCGCAAGAATGGCGAAGCGTTCGATAACGAGCTTTACGTCTCGCCGGTGTCGGACGATCACAACGAGGTGCGCTGGCTCGTGGGTATCGTCCGCGAGCGTCGCGACCGCACCCTGGTCGGTACGGGGGCCGCATGAGCGAGGCCGCCCTCGCCATCGCCTTTGGCCCCATGCCGCTGGGCGACGCCATGTTGCTACGCGCCGGGCTCCGTCTGGCGGGCATCACATGGCACACCGCGCCACGTGAGAAATGCGACGTGTTCTTCGCGGTGAGCCTGGGCGACCTCCCGCCCGCCGTCCGTGGCGGCCCGCGCTGCGTCATCGCGGGTCCGCGTCGCGCCTCGTCGGTTCCCGCCATCTTCCTGGATCGCTGGCCCAACATCAGCCAGATGTCCGATGTGATGTCGCTGCTTCGCACGCCTGTGCGCGACCTGCCCGCCGCCGCGAATTCGCCCCACATGACCGCCGCCCTTCCTCCCAGCCCGCTCGATCGCTGGCTGGACGAAGTGGCACGAGCGGAGACGCGCGACCGCATGGTCCACGTGTCTACGGCATCGGGCCCGACCGCGCTGCTCGACCCGGCCAATCGCTGCGCCTGGCTGGCGCCGTCGGCCGTGGGTCGTCTCGCGGAAGTACTTGGCGAGGGCCAGGTGATGCTGTCCAGCGTGCCGCGTGGTATTCCGCCGTCGACCGCCGTGCGCTCATCGCTCGCGCACGTGTTGTGGGCGCTGGCGCTGACCGGCAACTGGCAACCCGACGCGCTGGGCATCCCCGGCGACCGCCGCCTCAAGCTGCGTCGCTGGCCGGACTTCGGTTCGCTCGAGCGACGCGACACCTTTCTTCATGTAGCGTCCCGCCTGACCCGTCAGCCGACCTCGCTGCATGCCCTGCTCACGACCTTTTCGAAAGATCGCGACGATCTCCTCGTTTTCCTCGCCGGCTGCCGACTGTGCGGATGGCTGGAGGTCACCGCCGACATCGACGACACACCACCCCCGGTCGTCGCTGCCGCACCGAGCCGCCTGTATGCGGCGGTCGGTGCGATCCGCCGCGCCCTGGGCATGAAGGAAGCGAGCCGATGAGCAAGGATTACAAGCTCGTCTTCATCGGTCCCATGGGGGCTGGCAAGACGACCGCGATTACCGCGATCAGCAGCAAGCCACCGGTCGTCACCGAGGTGCGCAATACGGACCGGGAGGCGCACGCCAAGGCGTCGACCACGGTCGCTCTGGACTACGGCGAAGTGGTGATCGAAGGCGGCGGTCTGTTGCGCCTCTATGGCGTGCCCGGACAGACCCGCTTCTCCTTCATGTGGCCCATGGTCGGCAAGGGCGCGCTGGGGGCGGTCCTGCTGGCCGACGCCGCGGCGCCCGACGCACTGGCCGCCCTCGACCCGTTCCTTGAGGCTTTCGGGCACCTGCTGCGCGATCAGCGAGCCGTGCTCGGTGTGGGTCGCGGTGACGTGCCCGGTGCGGTCTCGACGGACGACTTCATCGAACATCTCGCCTCCCGCGGTTACACCACCCCGGTTTTTTCCGTAGACGTGCGCCAGCGCGCAGACGTCCACCTGCTTCTCGACGTACTGTTCGTGCAGCTGGAAGGCCGCACGGACGGCGCTGCCCTGGAACTCGCCCCATGAACACCTCATTTGCTGCGCCGATGTCGTCGTTGTCCCGTACCCAGCGTTTCGTGCTCGAGCAGTTCCTGTCGGGGATGATCGAACGGATCAATGGGGCCGAAGGGGCGATGCTGGCCACGGCTGACGGGTTTCCATCGGCCTTCTCGGGTGCGCTGGACGAGACCATGCAGAACCGTGTCGCGGCCGTGATGAGCTCGCTTTGCGCGCTGGGTGAAGCGGCCGGCGCGCAGATCGATGCGGGCGGGCTGGAAATCATCAGCCTCCAGTTCAGCGACCGGCAGATGCAGGTCGTTTCCATCCGTGGCGAACGAAGCGACTACGTACTCGCACTCGTCGCCCGCGCGGACGTGCTCCTGGGCAGCAGCCTGTGGGCTATCCGCGAATGCGCCACCCAGATCCGCGAATCGCTCCGGCCCTGACCGGAACAACCTACGAACACAAACAAGGGGAAACACCATGGCTACTCTGCAAGAATCGCTCGCCGAACTGATGACCACCGATGGCGCCGTCTGCGCCGCCCTGGTCGACTCCAACAGCGGTATGTGCCTCGGCACCGCCGGCAACACCGGCACCTTCGACCTCGACATCGCTGCCGCCGGTAACACCGAAGTGGTCCGCGCGAAGATGAAGACGATGGCGTCGCTGGGCATCAAGGAAGCGATCGAAGACATGCTGATCACGCTGGAAAAGCAGTACCACGTGATCAATCCGGTCGCGAAGTACCCGGGCCTGTTCCTGTACGTGGTGCTCGACCGCGCCAAGTCGAACCTGGCGCTGGCGCGTCGCCGTACGGCTGACGTGTCGGCGGCTGTCGCGATCTGATCGAATCCACTCGGATCGATGAAAAAACGGCCGCCCAAGGGCGGCCGTTTTTTGTCAGCGCTGCGGACCGGAAGGTGCCGCGGGCTGATTTTGCTGCTGGGCCTGCCGCTGGGCCTGCTGCGGCTGAGCCTGCTGGACCTGCCCTTGCTGGACCTGCCCTTGCTGGACCTGCCCTTGCTGGGCCTGCCCTTGCTGCGACTGACCCTGCTGTTGGCCCTGTTGAGCCTGCTGGGCGGCCTGCTGATGCGGTTGCTGCCACTCCGCACTGCTCTGTGCCAGCGGCTTGGCCACCGCCTGCGCGACGTCTACCTCGGCAATTTTCTTGAACGGCGAATTCAGCTCACCCTGCACCGCATAAGCACGCTTGGCGTCATCGCTGAGCACCACATGGTCGATACGGGTAAGGCCTTGCTCGTGCGCCTTGTTTGCGAGTGAACCGGCGATGTTTCCACTCAGCGCATCCGGCACTCGTCCCTGCTGCGAATCGACCGTGTGCACGCCTTCCAGTGCCTGCTTGTACATCGTGTTGCCGGGATGCCTCGCATCCGCCAGGCCGGGGGCCGCAGGATGCTGCGCGGTCTTCAACGCATCCATCGTCTTCGAGCCGGCGATGCCATCGTCGGTCAATTGATGGTCGCGCTGGAACGACTGCAGCGCGTGCCTTGTGTTGCCACCAAAATCGCCGTCCGGATGCAACGCCTTTCCGTTCGCGCCTTTGTAACCGAGCGTCGCCAGCTGGGTCTGCAGAGCCTGTACCTCGGGCGCGTGATCGTGCTCTCGAAGCGTACCCGCACGCTGAACGTGGTCACCTGTCGCCTGTGCCGGGGTGGCATGCGCGGCAGGAGCATGCGCAGCGGGAGCCGGGGTAGCATGCGCCGCCGGCTGGCTACGCACGTTGCCGGGATGCGTGACATGCAACAGCCGCTCGTCGGCACCGTTGCGATGCACGTTCACGTCGAGCGACTTGTCGGCATTGACGTGCGTGGAGATGTCGCGGGTGTTGAGCGTGTTCCACTGACCGTTGACCAGGGCCTGGGCATGGCCGGAGCGGTCCCATGTTACGAGGTCATGGCCTTCGGCGACAAAGCCGCGGTGGTTGTTGGTGTTGGCGTAGGAGCCGCCATTGCCCAGCGCCTGCACCATGCCACGCGCATGCCCCGGATCCGTGAACGCGTCGCGGATCGCCGCGTACTCGTGCGGCAGGTTGGGATGCGTCGGGTCGTTGCCCAGCTGTGTCGGGTTGACCGTCGGGTTGGCGACCACGTTATCCCAGGCGGGACGCAACGGATGAGTCGCACCGGTGGCGCGCATATCGTTGAAGAGCGCCGTGCCTGCAAGCGCATGATCGCGACCGTCACGCACGTAGTCGGCATAACGGTCGATGGAACGACTGACGTCATCGACGCTGTGGTGCTGGTTGTGCTGCAGCTGGTCGACCAGGCGGCCACCGTAGACTTCGCTCTGGTTGTAGAGCTTGGCGGTCATGGTGATCAGCTTGGCCTGATCCTGCTCGGACGCATGCTGGTAAAGCGAGGTCTGCTGTAGCGGTCCGATGGCCCGGGTCATCAGCCGGTCCACCTGCGCCGTATCGCGCTGGTGGACGAAGTTGACGCCGGCATCGCTGGCCATGAACGAGTCGAGATGCGACTTCACCGTGGCGTCCATCGGACGACCGTGCTGGGCCGTGATTTCGTGGCCGTTGCGTCCCAGATCGGCGATCGTCTGTGTGCGCTGTGCGGCATTGAGCGTCCAGTCCGGATGCTCGGTACGCGCCCACGTCTGGTACGCATCGGTGAGCTGGGTGGCCACTTCCGGATGCTGACCCAGATCGGTCTGCAGCGTGCCGATGGAGAAGCCGCTGTTACCGATGGGGTGCATCACGGGGTTGCCGCGGGCATCATTGCGGACATTGCCCGCGAAACTCAGCTTATAGGCGACATCGCCGCCTTCGGAACTCACACCAATGGCGAAGTACGACAACGCCCTGGCTTCGTTATCAGTCAATCCTGGCATTTTCTAACTCCTGGTTAATGGTCGGTCTTACTGGCCGTCCTTGCACGGCTTGTCGAGTGGCGCCCTGCCACCCTTCGGCACGCGATCCAGCGTGACGTATTTCGAAAACGTGCCTTCGCTTGCGGGGCCGTCCACCTGGAACCATGTCAGGCGCTTGCCTTCGGGTGCGACATAGGCGGCCACATCGCTGAAGGCCGGGCAGACAGGGTAACCACCGCGCTCGGCGTCTTCCGCGCAGAATCGGAGGTACAGCTTGCCCTGGCGCCATTCGCCCTTGAACTTCCCCTGGTTGCCGGAAACGCGCGTGCCATCCGACCAAGTGCCCTCAGCGGCTGTCGCCGACGATGCCGTGACGCCCAGCTGGGCCGAGTGTCCGAGGTTGCAGTCGCTGCGGTAACCCCAGTCACCGGTGATGGACGTACCGGCGGCAGACGAGGCCGTTGCCGAACTGGCGGGTGTGGCTTGTTTCAGTCGCGAGGTGAGCTCGTCAGCACGGAAGCTGGTCTGCGTCGTCGTGCATTCGTTCTTGACCGCCGTGCCTGCGGGGACGCCGCACGACTGATCGCGGCCGGCGATCCACTGGCGCTCTTCAGCGCGCAGGGCCTGACGACCCGCGTCGTCCAGCGACTTGGACAGCGCCTTGTAAGCCGTGTTGAGCCGCGCGTCCTGGGCGTCATACGCCTGCGCCGCGGCATCCTGAGGTGCCGGTGCTGCGCCAGCCATCTGGCAAAACGCCAGGGCCACCGCAGCCGCCAAACCGATGTGGACGCAACGCGCCCGGGTCATATCCTTCCGCCTGCCAAGCATTGTAGCTCCTGTGGTCGGGTCACCCTGCTTCCCCGCGCGGGAGGGTAGCAGCAGATCGCAAAAAATTCGTGCATTGGGTCGCGTTGCGGAGCGGCGGTGCCTGGCGCAGGCTCCCTATGCGCCTGCCGGTTGCACTAGCACCCTTCTCTGCTTGATAGCCTCGCGGAACGAGTGCGTGGTCACAGCCCAGTCGACGACATCCACTTTCCAAGGCAGGTCCGACTCGGAAAATCGATCTGCCAGTTCCGCCCTTACGTCCAGCGACAGCGGCTCCTGGGTAACGACCGCCAGATCCAGATCGGAATATGTCTTTGCTGTACGTTTTGCCCGCGAACCGAAAGCCCAGACTTCGTACTGAGGGACACAGGTGTGGAGAATCTCCCGGACGATAGCCCAGTGCTCGGGGCGGATATCGATATCGGGGATGCCTCCGCCAGTCATGCCTGGGCTTCTTGCAGTTGCCGTAGCAGGTGGGCGGCTTCTTCCAGGAAATCGGGAATACCAGAGACGACCTGTAACGCCACGTCTTCCGAATACGTATGGCTCGTACGTGCACGCATATCCCGATACTTACGCCAGGCAGGCCAGTCACTACGCAGCAAACCGCGCTCATTACCCGTACGAATCTGGTCCTGAAAACTCATGGCATCCAGTTCGACCGGGTTCGCCGAGGTCATCTCCAGGAATCGCTTGAGCATCTTGTGGCTGATTTCATACGTGAACTCGAAGCGCTGGATCAGACCATCACGGATCTGCGTATCGGTAATGTCCTGCTGATAGCGAACCCAGCCTTCCCGCAGGCGAGCCACCGCCCGCTCCAACGGCGTCAGGTCCAATGCTTCGGTAGTCATTCCTGCCATCCTCCATCAGCTTACGATCACTCGCCTCATAGTGTCAGGCATCCGTCACCAGATGTCATAGGTTGACGCCTCTTCTGAAGGAACCGCGCGGCAGCGGTATCATGCACGGCCAGCGCGCCATCACAGGCGCCCTGCCCCATCGCAACCCCTCGGAAAATCATGGCTTTACCAGACGACGACCGCTCGGCCGCCGGGCATACGCCCTTCATGCGCCAGTACCTCGGGGCGAAGGCGGAGTATCCGGACATCCTGCTGTTCTTCCGGATGGGCGACTTCTACGAGCTGTTCTACGACGACGCCCGCAAGGCGGCGCGGCTGCTCGATATCACCCTGACGCAGCGCGGCCAGTCGGCGGGCGCCCCCATTCCGATGGCCGGCGTGCCCTATCACGCGGTCGAGAATTACCTGGCGCGCCTGGTCAGGCTGGGTGAGTCCGTGGCGCTGTGCGAACAGATCGGCGATCCGGCCACCTCCAAGGGGCCCGTGAAGCGCGAGGTCGTCCGCATCGTCACCCCGGGTACCGTGACCGATGCGGCGTTGATGGAAGAGCGCCGCGACAATCTGCTGCTGTCCATCGCCGCTGGCCAGACAGGCTATGGCCTGGCCTGGGTCGACCTGTCGACCGGGCGTTTTCTGCTGACCGAAGTGGGCAGCGCCGAAGGTCTTGCCGCCGAACTCGCACGCCTGCAGCCGGCCGAAACGCTGGTCGGTGAGGACGTTGCATGGCCGAAGCTGGTCTCCTCGCTGCCGGGCCTGCGCAAGCGCCAGCCGTGGCATTTCGACGGGGATGCCGCCACGCGTGAGCTCTGCCGCTTCTTCAGAACGCGCGACCTGCGTGGCTTCGGTGTCGACGGTATGCTGCTTGCCGTTGCCGCCGCGGGTTGTCTGCTTGGCTACGTCGAAGAAACCCAGAAGGCCGCCCTGCCCCATCTCACCGGCATGGCCGTGGAGAACGCGGGCGAGACGATCGCGATGGACGCCGCCACGCGCCGTAACCTGGAAATCGACACGCACCAGAGCGGCCGCGTCGAGAACACGCTGCTCGGCGTGCTCGACGAGACGGTGACGCCGATGGGTGCGCGTCTGCTGCGTCGCTGGCTCAATCGTCCGCTGCGCGATCGCACCGTCCTGCGCGGACGCCATCAGGCGATCGGCAGTCTGATCGATACCCGCCGTCATGCGACGCTGCGCGAACGCCTTCGCGGCATTGGCGACCTCGAGCGCATCCTGGCGCGCGTGGCACTGCGCTCCGCGCGTCCGCGCGATCTGTCCACGTTACGCGACGGCCTGGCTGCCGCACCGGCGTTGCGCGAAGACATCGCCGGCCTGGACAGCCCCTTGCTGCACAGTCTGGTCGAGCGTATCGGCGACCACGCGGAAACCGCGGCACTGCTCGCCCGTGCGGTGATCGCGCAACCGCCGGTGCTTCTGCGCGACGGCGGCGTGCTCGCCGAAGGCTATGACGACGAACTCGACGAACTGCGCCAGCTGTCCACCAATGCCGACCAGTTCCTCGTCGACATGGAGGAGCGCGAGAAAGCGGCCAGTGGCATCGCCACGCTGAAGGTCGGCTACAACCGCGTACACGGCTATTACATCGAAATCTCCAAGGCGCAGTCCGAGAAGGCGCCACAGCACTACACGCGGCGGCAGACCACAAAGAACGCCGAGCGCTACATCACCGAAGAACTGAAGCAGTTCGAAGACAAGGTGCTGTCGGCGAAGGAACGGTCGCTGATGCGCGAGCGAGCCCTGTACGAGCTGCTGCTCGACAAGCTCACCGAACGCCTGCCGGAACTGAAGATCGCCGCCTCGGCGATGGCTGAACTCGACGTACTGGCGGACCTCGCCGACCGTGCGGAGACGCTCGACTGGGCCGCGCCGGAGCTCACCGACGTACCCGGCATCCGCATCGACCGTGGCCGCCATCCCGTCGTGGAGAAGGTGCGCGACGAACCGTTCGAGCCGAATGACCTCGCACTGGACAGCGATCGTCGCATGCTCGTGATCACCGGTCCGAACATGGGCGGTAAGTCGACCTACATGCGCCAGAACGCGTTGATCGTCCTGCTCGCGCACGTCGGCAGTTACGTGCCCGCGTCGGGCGCGACGATCGGACCGATCGATCGCATCTTCACGCGTATCGGGGCGGGTGACGACCTGTCGCGAGGCCAGTCGACCTTCATGGTCGAGATGAGCGAGACCGCTAACATCCTGCATAACGCGACCGAGTGCAGCCTCGTACTGATGGACGAAGTGGGTCGCGGTACCAGCACGTACGACGGCTTGTCGCTGGCGCGCGCGGCAGCGGTGCATCTTGCGGCGACGAGCTGTGCGTACACGCTCTTCGCCACGCACTACTTCGAGCTCACGGAACTGGCCGGCGATTACCGCACGATCGCCAATGTGCATCTCGACGCGGTCGAATACGGCGAGCAGCTGGTCTTCATGCACACGGTGAAGGATGGCCCGGCCAATCGCAGTTTCGGGTTGCAGGTGGCCGCGCTGGCAGGTTTGCCCAAGGCCGTGATCGCGGACGCGCGTCGTTATCTGGCCGCGCTCGAGCAGGGCCACGAGGTCACGGCGGCCGTCGCGACGCCGCCTGCCGCGGCGCCGCAGATGGGGTTGTTCGCGCCTCCGTTGCCGTCGCCGGTCGAGGAGGCACTGCGGGCGGTCGATCCGGATGACCTCACACCCAGGGAGGCGCTGGACCAGCTTTACAGGCTGCGGAAAATGCTGCGCTGAACCATTGAAGCACCCTATGGGATCGATCTGAACAATCGAATTCCACTGAGCGACGTCTGTTCTTATAGTGGAGTCGTTCCATTTCACGGAGTCTTACGACTCTCCATCTTCGGCTCCGTGACGCCCCCCGCTCCCATCCCGAGTCAGCAGCCCGGGGTTGGAATTCGGGGGGCGGTTTTTATCTACCTGCCTTTCAGAGCGTAGCGCGTCGCCCAACCGGACTCGAAAGTACCTGGCTTCTGAGGCAGGGCGCTAACGCCGGCACCGAGCGTCAGCCTGGCCGGCTTCGCCGCGCGGAGCAGGTCAGCCAGCGATGGAGCAAGCAAACCGCTTCGTTGCCATTCCGCAACATGCTCAGCCGTGGCGGGGATACGCAACAGGTTGAACGACTTCAGGGCGCAGGTCGCCATGTCGCCATCGGACTGCCTGCATGCGTCGTGATCGATGACGACACTGGCGCCGTCCACGACAAAACCGTCGACATAAACCACATCGCCCTTGCCGACCCGGAACGACGCAAACGGATGCAACAGCTGCGTCGTGACCAGCAGCCCGCTGACTTGCTTGTCGCGCAGCACGGTCTGGTATCCCCCTGCGGTCACCTGCTTCGAATAGCTTCGGGTGCCGACGTCGAAGCCGGCGCATCCGCCCGTCGTGGCATCCATGAGGGCGCAATAGGTGCCGGTATAACTGCCGTTTTGATACGTGGCGCTCTGCCACACCTGGGTCTTGTAGTACTCGGTATCCTGCGTGGACACAAACGATGCCGTGCCCAACGGCGACTTCGCCGAGGCAGCCTTCTCCGACATGTCCGGCATGGGCGAACGGCGAAACTCTGCGCTGGTGCCTTTCAGGTCATAGGTGCCGGGATCCACGATAAACAGGCCGTACTCCGAGTTGCCGCTGCCGCCCGGGTACCTGTACGCAAACCCATGCAAGCCCTGCTCGATCATGCTCGACATGGAGCCCGTATGCAGTACATCGGCAGGATCATCCGTACGACGCCACTCAGTCGTAGCCGTGAGGTCGATCCAGTAATTGACCAGTTGTTCCTCCCTGAGCTTGTCGACTCCCATGGCCTGGTATTTCTTGGATACGAACAGGGACGGCACAGCGACAAACGCCTTGCCGGCACGGATCGCACGCACGAACAGCGCTTCGATACCATCGTTTCGGCGTTTCAGGTCATCCGTGCGTTTCGCCATCGCGGGATCTTCGGCCTGCTTGAACGGGTTTCGGAACCGCGAGGCACTCCCGGTGCGGCTGGGTAACGACGGGGCGGCGCCAGCCACTGCGGCTGCCACCATGGCGCAAGCCGCAGTGCGAAGCACGTCGCGCGACCCTTGCTGCTTCGAGAACGTACGAAGCACGAGAGATGCCGCCCCCATGTCGCCATCGAACTCCACTCGCACGGGAAACGGCCTGACATCGGGCACATCCATGATCGTCGAGCGAACGTAGGCGGCACTAGTGAGCGCAATGTCCATGGCGCCCTTCTTGCCGCGATACTCCTCCCGCACCATGCGCGCGTCCGGGGTCTTGGCGAGGAACGCCTTGAGACGAGCCAGAGCTTGTCGTGCGTCTTCTCCGGACGAGGTCAATGTCCACGTACCGAAGACGGAACGGGTTCCACCCACCACATCGGTTTCGTCTGTGAAGTTCGCCTCGCAGAGGCGTGTGGAATCCTCTGGGGAAATGGGGTCGGGTAACGCGCCCGATCCACTTTGTAGCGCCGGTACGCCGGAAATGCCTGCAGCCGCGACGGACGGCTGTGATCCGCCGGACTTTACCCGCGCAAGAATGCCGCACATCGACGCGCGCATGTCCTTTTCACTGGCCCCCATCCCGGCGGGCAGACTGGCCTTCAGTACGAGTTGCCCCTTGTCATCAGCTGAAAACTCGACAGGAAATCCTCGTGCATTGGCCTGCGCCTTGTTGGTGAGCGCAAGCGTGGCAGTCGATCCGGTCAGCGTGTCCTGGCCGACTTCAAAGTCCTCGCCCGGTGCGATGGCCTTCATCTGCGCGACTGCGCCCTGCGCCGTGACGCCAGGAGCGATCGAATGTGCCTCGAAAACCTTCCCGGAAAACAGACTTCCGGAGGACTTGAACGTGGACTCACACGTGTCCGCGGCCCGAACGGCAGGACAGAGTGACAGAAAAACTAGCGCCGCCACGCCCGATAGGCACGTTGAAGCGATGGATCGAGGGGATCGCTCGCGTAGACCGTAAAACATCATGCTGTCCTTGTTCCCTGAAAATGATCCTGCCAGCCGGCATCCGGCGATTGGACACTGAAAGGGTCACGGGAACAAGCGGCGCCGATCCCAGAGGTCAGTCAAGGCTCATCGAAGTTTTTTCCGCCGCCCTATCACCCTGCCATGACCGATGGGAACGGTTTTTACAGGGTTTTCTTCAGGTCCTGGATCAGGCGCCGTGCGTGCTTGTCAGGGCGCGAGTCCGGGCGCAGCAACGCACCGCCGGTGAGGCGGCGATCCTCGCGCTGACGTTCGCGTTCGGCAACGCTTTCGTCGGTTTCCGTATAGAGCTTGCGCGCCTCTGGTGCGGGTCCGCGTTTGCCCGACAACGCGGCGACGATGCAGGTCAGGCGTTCTTCCCCGCGGGTGATCTTGAACGTGTCGCCGACGGCCACTAGCTTGGCGGGCTTGCAGGTGCCCTCGTTGAGCTCAACCTTCCCTCCTTCAATCGCCTGCTTGGCCAGGCTGCGCGTCTTGAAAAAACGCGCGGCCCACAGCCACACGTCGGCACGCACACCTGCGGAACTGGTCTGATCGGTCATGCGAAGAGTGTGCGGACGCCCCGCCCGAAATCCAAGCGGTCAGCCGGCGGGGAGAAACAGGTTGCCCAGCGGAATGGTCACGAGTGACAGCAGAATGCCTGCGCCCAGGACGGTATTCGCCAGACGCGGCTCCAGTCCGTGCTGGTCGGCGAGAATCGCCGCCGAAATCATCGGAGCCATGGCTGCCTGCAGCACGCCCACGGTGAGTATCAGACCGCTTACGCCAACGGCGAGGCCGATACCCAGGACGATCAACGGCGCCAGCAGCAGCTTCCAGCCGAGGCTGGCGGCGAGAGGCCCGGCCTCCTCCCTGCGCAGGTGCAGCTTGAACTGCAAGCCGACGGAGAAAAGCGCCAGCGGCGTCAGGGTCTGACCGACTTGCAGAAGAACCTTCTCGATCGCCGCCGGCCAGCCCCCAGACACGCTCACGACGATACCCACGAGCAAGGCCAGAAAGGCCGGAAAAGTCAGTACCCGCCGGACGATGGTCGGAACACTCGCACCCTTGCCGGAGTAGATCGACGCGACCACGATGCCGCCCGCCGCCAGCAAGGGGAAGCAGCCCAACTGATCGGCGATCACCGCGATCGACAGGCCCGGCTTACCGTGCAGGGCTTCCATCAACGGATAGCCCATGAACGAGGTATTGCCCAGGCCGCTCACGAGCGTGAGGCAGCCGATCCGCTGCGCCGACCAGCCCACCACCCTGCCAAGCAGCGCAAAAAGCGCCCATGCACCGAAGAAGGTGACATACATCCCCAACACCGGGAACCACAGGTGTGCATCGACCGTCACATGCGGCACCAGCGCGAGAACCAGCGCTGGCAACGCGACGTTGAGCACCCACCAGTTGATCCCCGGCACTATCCCCTCGGGCAGGCTGGCGTAACGCCGGCAAAGGATGCCAAGCGCCAGACAGACGAAGAGGATGAGCAAGGCTGACATGGGGCGAACGATAGCAGCCCGCCCCGTCAGATGTAGGAGCGCGCCTCGCGCGCGACATGGCTCACCATCGGCACGTGGTCGCCGGGCGTGTCGCGCGCAGGCGCGCTCCTACATTCTTCGGCGCCTCTAGCCCAGCAGCACGCGGTTCATCCGCTGCACGAAGGCGGCGGGGTCGGACAGCTGCGCACCGGCGGTGATCTCGGCCTGCTCGAGCAGCAACCCGGCGAGATCGGCCGCCCTGGTGTCATCGGCTTCCGCGGCGAGACGCTTCACCAGCGGATGCTCGGGGTTGAGCTCGAGCACCGGCTTGGACTCCGGCACGTCCTGCCCGGCTTCGCGAAGCAGACGAGCCAGATGCGGGGCGAGATCGAAGTCGGCGAGCGCGAGGCACGACGGCGAATCGGTAAGACGTGCGGACACACGGACGTCGCCGACGCGGTCGCCGAGCAGCGCCTTGGCGCGATCGATCAGCGGCGCGGCGGCTTCGCTGGCGGCCTCCTGCTTCGCCTTGTCGGCCTCGTCCAGCGGGAACTCGCCCTTGGCGACGTTACGCAGGCGCTTACCGTCGTATTCGGTGAGGTAGCCGAGCATCCACTCGTCGACGCGGTCGAACATCAGCAGGACTTCGATGTCCTTCGACTTCAGCGCTTCCAGCTGGGGGCTGCCGGCAGCGGCGGCGTAGCTGTCGGCGGTGACGTACCAGATGGTGTCCTGACCGACCGCGGCGCGGTTGATGTACTCGTCGAACGATACCGTCTTGGCCGAGCCCTCGCCCTTGGTCGAGGCAAAGCGCAGCAGCTTGGCGATGCGGTCGCGGTTGGCGGTGTCTTCGACGATGCCTTCCTTGAGCGTATTGCCGAAGCCGGCGAGGAACGTGGCGAACTTCTCCGGCTCGTCGCGCGAGATCTTCTCCAGCAGATCGAGCACGCGCTTGGTGCAGGCCGCCTTGATGCGCTCCAGCTGACGGTTCTGCTGCAGGATCTCGCGGCTGACGTTCAGCGGCAGATCGTCGGCGTCGACCACGCCGCGCACGAAGCGCAGGTAGTTGGGCAGGAGTTCTTTGGCGGCGTCCATGATGAAGACGCGCTTGATGTACAGCTTGAGGCCCTTCGGCTCTTCGCGACCGCCACCGCCCATCAGGTCGAACGGCGGCTGTTCCGGCACGTAGAGCAACGTGGTGAAGCTCTGGCTGCCCTCGACGCGGTTATGCGTCCAGGCCAGCGCATCGTTGAAGTCGTGGCCCAGGGCCTTGTAGAAGTTCTGGTATTCCTCGTCCGTGATCTCGCTCTTCGAGCGCGACCACAGCGCGGACGCCGAGTTGATCGTGGTCCACTCGGTCGGGTCCGGCTTACCGTCCTTTTCGACGGGCATCCTGATCGGAAACGCCACGTGGTCGGAATACTTGGTGACCAGCGAGCGCAGCTGCCAGGCCTTGAGGAATTCGTCCTCATCCGCCTTCAGGTGCAGCACGACGGTGGTGCCGCGCTCGGAGACCGTCATGTCCTCGAGCACGTACTCGCCCTTGCCGTCGCTCTCCCAGCGCACGCCTTCGACGTCCGCGGCGCCGGCACGGCGGGTGATCACGGTGACCTTGTCGGCCACGACGAAGGCGGAGTAGAAACCGACGCCGAACTGGCCGATCAGGCGCGCGTCGGCTTTCTGCTCGCCGGAGAGGGCTTCGAGGTAGCGACGGGTGCCGGAGCTGGCGATGGTGCCGATGTTGGCGACCACCTCGTCCTTGCTCATACCGATGCCGTTGTCGCGGATGCTGATGGTGCGCGCATCCGGATCCCAGGTGATCTGGATGCGCAGGTCCGCGTCGTCGGCGCTCAGGTCGGGCTGCGCCAGGGCCTCGAAACGCAGCTTGTCGCAGGCGTCGGAGGCGTTTGAGATCAGCTCGCGAAGGAAGATTTCCTTGTGCGAGTAAAGGGAGTGGGTGACCAGATGCAGGACCTGGGCGACCTCGGCTTCGAACTTACGGGTTTCCTGGCTCACGATGCCGTTCCTTCATGGGATGGACTGGCAGCGGATTATGGGGGCGGCTCCGTGAGGAAAAAAGGTTAGGCCGCCTTCTGAAGCGCCGCGATCCGCTCCTCGATCGGCGGGTGGCTCATGAACAGCCGCTTGAAGCCCGAGGCCAGGTGGCCGGAGATGCCGAAGGCCTGGATCGTCTGCGGCAGGGAGGTATCGCCATGGTTGCCCGACAGGCGCTGCAAGGCCGAAACCATCGACGCGCGCCCCGCCAGGCTGGCGCCAGCGGCGTCGGCGCGGAATTCGCGCCAGCGGGAGAACCACATGACGATCATCGAGGCGAACAGGCCGAAGACGATCTGCAGCACCATGACCACGACGAAATACCCGATGCCGCCCTCCCCGTCGCGCTCGCGGCCGCCGCTCATCCAGCTGTCGACCACGCGGCCGACGATCCGGGCCAGCACGATCACGAGCGTATTCAGGACGCCCTGGATCAGGGTGAGGGTAACCATGTCACCGTTGGCGACGTGCCCGATCTCGTGGCCGAGCACGGCGGAGACCTGCTCGCGGTCCATCTGCTGGAGCAGACCGCTGCTGACCGCCACCAGGGCGTTGTTGCGGCTCATGCCCGTGGCGAAGGCGTTCATCTCCGGGGCGTCGTAGACCGCCACCTCCGGCATGCCGATACCGGCTTTCTCGGCGTGACGGCGGACGGTCTCGACGAGCCAGCGCTCGGTCTCGTTGGCTGGCTGCGTGATCACCCTGGCACCGGTGCTCATCTTCGCCGTCCACTTGGAGATGGCCAGCGAAATGAAGGCGCCGCCCATGCCGAAGACGGAGGCGAAGACGATCAGGCCGCCGATACCCATGCCGCGCTGCGCGGCCCACTGGTCGATACCCAGCACATGGGTCACGCACATCAGCAGAAGGATGACGGCGAGGTTGGTGGCAACGAAAAGAGCGATGCGTTTGAACATGGGTTTCTCTCTTATGACGGCTGGCTGTATGGCGCCGCCCTGGCGAAGTTTTCGGGGCAGACGCTGAACGATTCAATGCCCGCGTGCGCCGCGTTCAGCCGGGCCGCGCCCCGACGCGGGTCCGTCGGCGGCGTCATCGCCTACACTGAGTCATCCGCGTCCCGCACGCCTTGAGAAACTGCTCAACTTTTCGTGTCATCGAACCCTCCACGCTACCGGGGACGCTTCGCTCCCTCCCCCACCGGCGCCCTGCATTTCGGCTCGCTGGTCGCAGCCGTGGGTAGCTGGCTGATGGCGCGGCGCGCGGGCGGTGACTGGCTGGTGCGCGTGGAGGACATCGATCCGCCACGCGAGGTTCCCGGATCGGCCAGGTCGATCCTCGCCACGCTGGAGGCGTTCGGCCTGATCGCCGACGAAGCCCCGGCGTACCAGTCGCGCCGGAACGACCTCTATGAGTCCGCCTTCGCACGCCTGCAGGCGGCCGATCGGGTCTTCCCCTGCTGGTGCAGCCGTGCCGACCTGGCCACCCACGGAGGCATTCATCGGGACGGACGTTGCATCGCGCCATCGGACCGGGCGCGCCCGCCCGCATGGCGCCTGCGCACGCCCGACCGGACCGTCACGTGGCACGACGAACTCCAGGGACCTCAGCGCGAAAACCTCCGGGAAACGGCGGGCGACTTCGTGGTCCGCCGTGTGGAGGGGCTCTGGTCATATCAGCTGGCCTGCGTCGTGGACGACGGCGACCAGGGCATCACCCAGGTCGTGCGTGGCGCCGACCTGCTCGACTCGACGGCCCGGCAGGTTCATCTCCAGGGCCTGCTGGGCCTACCCACACCGGCTTATCTGCATTTGCCCCTGGTGCTCGACGCGGAAGGCCGCAAACTGTCGAAGTCGGCTGCGTCCCTTCCGGTCGATGCCGGAGATCCGTTGCCCGCCCTCCGCAGCGCCCTGGCGTGGCTGGGCGTGGACATCCGATCCGCAGCGACCCGTCCGGAGCGGATCCTGCGCGATGCGCTCGATGGATTTTCGCCTGCGTCGCTTCGCCGCAGTAGTCTTACCCCCGCCCCGACGCTATAAAAGTCGTTTGCCCGCAAAACGGGCCACCATCGAAACAGGTCAGAAATGAAGCAAGGGATCACGCAACGCACGGCCCTGGTCACCGGAGGCACCGGCGGCATCGGTACGGCGCTCGTGCGCTACCTTGCCCGCCAGGGTCATCGCGTGGCGACCAATTACCGCGACGAAGCCCGTGCCGCCGCCTGGCGCGAGGACATGATCCGCGACGGCATCGACGTGGTCATGGTGCCCGGGGACGTCTCCGAGCCGCACACCGCCGAAGCCATGGTCCGCGAGGTCGAGGCGCTGGCCGGTCCGGTCGAGATCCTGATCAACAATGCCGGCATTACCCGCGACACCACCTTCCACAAGATGGACTACCAGCAGTGGACCGAGGTGGTGAACACCAACCTCAATGCCTGCTTCAACGTCACCCGCCCGGTGATCGAAGGCATGCGCTCGCGTCAGTGGGGCCGTATCGTGCAGATCAGCTCGATCAACGGCCAGAAAGGCCAGTACGGCCAGGCCAACTACGCCGCGGCCAAGGCCGGCATGCACGGTTTCACCATCTCGCTGGCTCAGGAAAACGCGCGCTTCGGCATCACGGTCAACACGGTTTCGCCGGGCTACGTGGGCACCGACATGGTCATGGCCGTGCCGGAAGACATCCGCGCCAAGATCGTTGCGCAGATCCCCGTAGGACGGCTGGGCCGCCCCGAGGAGATCGCCCATGCCGTGGCGTTTCTCACCTCGGAAGAATCCGGCTGGATCACCGGATCCAATCTCGCGATCAACGGCGGCCACTACATGGGTTGGTAAGGCCTAGAGCCTGAGGTCGTCCAGCGAGTTCGGCTCACCGATCGTGCGGTGATTGTGGTGAGCGCGAAACTTCGCCATCACCATGTACGCCACGCGCCGCGCACGCATCACCGAACCCAGCGGGCGATGTGCGGCCACGCCGTGCCACGGACTGAAGGACAGGCCATCGTCGATCGCCTGCTGGCGCACTTCGTTCCATGCCTCCTGCGGCTGAAGCACGATGCGCGCCACGTCGATGTACGGGCTCTTTTCTTCCGACCAGGCCACCGAGGCGTCCTCGATCGGCATGCTCTCGGCATCGGTACAGAACTGGACGCGCAGATCCCACTCACCGCCCTCGCGGGCGAAGTGCTCGACCATCGCGTCACGCAGGCCGTTGGGCTTGCCGTTGACGTTGAGCTCCGCACCCGTGAGCGCGGTCAGGTTCGGTGAGTGCGGCGCGACCGACACCTTCACCACGTAGTCGCCGAAACGAATCGGCGCCTGGCTGTAGTAGGTGTCGCCCAGCGGATGGGTTTCCGGCTGACCGCCCAGGGCAAGCAGCGTGGAACTCTTGCCGCCAAAGGCCTCGATCACGCGCTCGGTACCGCGCAACACGGCTGACAAGGCTTTTTTCGCGCCCTCGGCACGATCGGTCGTGGCAGCCACGAGCTTCAGCGTGCCGGCGAACTTCTTCGCGTTTGGCGCGGAGAACGCCGGGCCATTGACCATGACGAAGTCCTGCGTGGCGTCGCCGACACTGCCGGGAAGACGTTCGCCTTCGACACCCAGGATCTTGATCGCCATGCCGCGGGGCGTCGAAACGCTGTCGTCGAGGATGTCGCCCGGCACCGTGGAAAGGCGCATGACCAGCGGATACCGTCCGGGCTTCGAAAAAATGCCCTGCGCCAGTTCCACGGGGAGATCGTCCGGGACGATCAGCTCACCGGTGAGCAACCCATGGCTTTTCGCGTGCACCGAGCGGAACGCGTGCTTCTCGTGCTCCAGCGTGGTCTGGTTGATCTTCGTCAGTGTCTCGACGAGCTGCTCCGCGGTCTCCGGCTCATCCGCCTCGATGTGCTCGAGCGATTCGTCGAAAAGGATCGGCGGCGGGGTCAACGAGAGGGGCATAGGGCGGCTTCCGGTCAGGTGGCGTCGGTGGATCGTGCCGCCGCCGCTGTGAACGTCCGGTCGGCACGAGGCACGCCACGTGAAGGCGCATCGCCGCCGCTACATCAGCTTGTAGCTGAAGGTGAGGTTCCACCGGGTCTCGCGGTCGTCGCTTTCCGGGGGACGGTCGCCCGTCGGCCTGGCCAGAGCGAAATCCAGGGAGTAGTGCTTGTTGTCCGACACGCGCACGCCAACGGCCGCCGAATCCAGCTTGTCGATCAGCGGACGTGAGCCATTGAGGTAGACGCGAGCGGTCTGGTAGACCAGATAAGGCACCACGGACTTGATCCACTTCGTACCGGAGACAAAGCCGCGATTGACCTCGGCCGACGCCGCCCAGCCGCTGTCCCCCGCGGCATCGCCCGGGTCGTAGGCATAGGCGTAACTCGGGCCGCCGAAGTTGATCTGCTCGGTCGAGGGCAAGGCGTTGTCGCTGTACTGGCCGGTCCCGCGAACCACGGTACCGAACTTGTGTTTCCACTGCTCCGACCAGGCGAAGTTCATGGTGTAGCGGGTGAAGCTGACGTCGGGGGTGGATATCGCCAGCGGTCCGTTGTTGCTTACCGCACGCGAGTACGCACCCATGCCGGCGAAGCCATGCGCCGCCGCAATGCTGAACTGCCCGGTACGCTGCGTGCCTGCCTGAAGCCATGCCAGTTCCGCATTAAGTACCCGGATGCTGGACTGCAGCGCCACCATCGCACCATTGTCCGTGTTGCGATAACGGTCGTCCTGTCTGGACGCATAAATGCCCATCGTGAGGCTCAGCCGCCGGGTATTGGTCAGCACGATGGGGTAGACGGTGGAGAGCGCCAGACGATCCTGCGTCAGCCGGTGATCGAGATACGCCGGCAACTGGTTATCGGTGTCGGGGGAGCCCCAATAGCGGGTCGCATCGATCTTGCCCTGCCAGCCTTCCGAGCCGAACGGCTCCATATAACCGAGCGAATAGAGTCGCTGCCCTCCCCCGTTCGGGAACAGCGTGGACAGGCTGAGCTGCTCACCGAGCGGTGTCGCTCCGTTTTCCAGCAGGGTGAAGACACCCTGCGCGCCAGGATGGTTGAAGTCCATACCGTAGTTGACGTCGTAGCGCTGGCGTTTGGCGACGAGCTCGAGCTTCGTCGCGCCATCCGTCGTCGTCGGCGGGGGGACGTTGGCACCGACCGTGAGCCCGGGCAGTTGCCCGAGCAACTGGGTATAGCGCTCGAAGGTCTCCTGCCGCAGCGGACGCTCGCCGACGACGTGCGATGCGATGGCCCGGACGCGTGAATCCATGTTGCCGGTGTCGCCGGTCACGCTGACCTCGGAGACGTAGCCTTCGACCACCGCGATGTGCACGACGCCGCCGGCGAAGCTCTGGTTCGGCACGAAGGCGAACGACAACGCGTAGCCGGCCTGCTTGTACATCGCCGTGACACGGTCGGCCGCGGCGATCAGTTCGCGCACCGAGGTGTCCTTGCCACGCATGGGTGCGAATTCCGCCGCGACTTTCGCGAACGGAATGGACCTGACACCGGTCACGTCGAAACGCGTCGGTGTCAGGTGGCTGGCGAGCAGAGCTTCCACAGCCTGGGTGGGCGCTTCCACGTTGACCTTCACGGGCGCCTGCTTCGGCGCTTCCGTTCGGGGAAGGGTCTGCAACGGATTGGCAGGGGCGCGGACCTGCCCTTGCGCGGAACACACGACGGTCATGCCAAGAAGGCACCCGAACCATCGATTCATGGACTTTCCCCTGATTTTTTCCATGTTGCTACGACAACGGGCGGCGCGTGTGCGCCGCCCGTCTTTCCCACGCTTTCAGTTTTCAGCGGTTGCCACCACCCAGCAGGCCTTTGAGGCCGAGCTTCGGGTTGTCGTTGTTGTTCTGCAAAGCGCCACCGGTGAGGCCACCGACCAGACCGCCGACCGAGCTGCCCACGGTATTGGTCACACCGGCCAGCGCATTGCCGAGGCCTGCCGAACCCGTCGAGCCGCCACCTGCGGTGGCACCCACGCCAGTGGCGGCGGCCACGGTGTTGACGACCGTGCTGACGCCGCCGGTCACGCCTGACAATGCACCGCCGCCAGAGACCGCTGCCGTGGCGCCGTTGCCGACGGCGGTGACCGTATTGCCCAGACCCGTGGTAACCGGTGCCAGCGGAGCGAGCGCGCCGGTGCCGAGACCGGAGACCGTGGCTCCCACGCCGGATACGCCACTGGTCACACCCGCGAGCGTCGTGCCGACCGTGTCGCCTGCGCCAGTGCCCGCCTTGCCCAGGCCGTTGGAAAGCCCGCTGCCGATCGGAGCCAGCGCCGCTCCCACGTTCTGTACCGCCGTTCCCGCTGTCGTGGTGAGGCCACCGGCCGCGCCCGGTGCCTGCACCGCGGCGATACTGGCGCCCAGGGCACTGACGCCCGTGCTCGTGCCACTGACAAGATTGCCGCCGCCCGTACCGACCGCCGCGACCAGGTTGCCCGAGTTGATCGGCGACGCGCTGTCACCCAAAGCCATCGCAACCGGCGTGACGACATTGCTGAGCGTTTGCGTCAGCCCATTGGCCGAGTTGGAATTGAGCGCGCCACCCAGCGACGAACCGAGCTGCTCGACGCCCGTGCCGACCATCGAGACCGCCGTGCCGACCGCCGCCGTGATCGGGGTGATCGGCGTGCCCGCGCCCACCGTGCTGACACCGCCACCCAGATCGTTCACCGCGCCGCCCACCTGGGTCACGACGTTATCCAGCGTATCCGTGGTCGTACCGACCGGATCCGAGGTATTGCCGATCTGACCGAGACCGCTGGTCACGCCGTTGCCCAAAGTGGTGACCGCTCCACCAAGGCCATCGACGGCGTTACCCAGACCGTCGGTGAGGCCCGTGGTGCCACCCAGGACGCTCACGCCGGGAATGGTCGAACCGACGTCGGACACCGTGTTGCCGATGGCGGCAATGATGCCGCCAAGCCCGGACGCCGCCATTCCCGTGGTGGTGGTGCGAACGACCGGAGGAGGAACCGTGCCACCACCGCCCGTGCCACCGCCATCGCCACCGCCGCCGGTGCCACCCCCGGTACCGCCACCATCGCCACCACCGGTGCCGCCCGTTCCGGTGCCGCCCGCTCCGGTGCCGCCCGTTCCGCCGCCGCCCGCTCCACCGCCGCCGGTACCCCCGGTGCCTGCGCCACCCGTACCGCCGCCGTTGTCGCCGGTGCCGCCGCTACCGCCCGTGCCGCCACCGCTATCGCCGCTACCGCCGGCTCCACCCTGTCCGCTCGGATTGACACTGGTACCCGACCCGCCGCCGGAACGCGTCGAACCATGACCGCTGCATGCCGTCATCGACACCGCGCCTGCAAGCAGGCAGCTGACGAAGAAAGTACGGGTGAGAACCTTGCTGAATTTGTGCTCGCTCATGATTCACTCCTCGAGCGCACGGCGCTCTGGGTAGTGCCCCCTGCCATGTGGGAGCTAAACATCGAATGTGACCCACGTCACAGCCGGTAAATTCATGAGACTCGCAGGCCCGGTGCCGAAATACGCAAAATTGGCGGGTAAATGGGCATCTTCGACGCGATTTCGGCCAAATGTCGACGGGCGCCAAAGCCACGACGCGCTGGATCGAGCGAAACGCGAAATTCGGGTAAGCGGTGTTTTTTCCGTCGGAAAATCGGCTGGCGGATGGGGGAAGCGACGTGTTCTTCGTCGGGCTCGGCTTCGCCGTCGCAATTCACCGGGCCACAAAAAAACGCCCCGGCAAGCCGGGGCGTTTCCGTGAAACCGAAGCCGGTCTTTGAGCCGCTTTTAGTGCACGGTGAAAAGCTTATCGAAGCCAGCGATGCGCAGCGTATTACGCAGGTCGGCACCGGCGTTGACGATGCGGATCTCGGCGCGGTCGCCGCCGGCGTGCTCGCGCAGAAGCATCAGCATGCCCAGCGCGGAGCTGTCCATGCTGGTGACCTGCTCGAGGTCCAGCACGTAGCTGCGGGCCGCTGCCACGTCGCCCAGGCAGGCATCGTGGAAGGCACGATGGATGGAGAAGTCGAAGCGCTCGCCCAGGTGCAGGGTCAGGCAGCCGTGATCGGTATCGTTGTGGACGTTGATGGCCATGGTGTCTTCCCTCAGAACAGGTCGATGTCGCCGGCAGCCATCGACTGCTGGAGGGCGGGGCCGCGGGCACGCAGGCGGGCGCGTTCACGCTGTTCGGCCAGTCGCGAGCGGACGCGCTGGGCGCGGGCGCCGAGCTCGGACGGATCGGACGGCGCGCAGGCGAGTTCTTCGATGTCACGCGTGCAGTCGGCGGTGATTTCCTGCAGCTCGACAAGACGCGAGCGGGTCTGGTGCAGCAGCTGGCTGAGGATATCCTCGAACTGCAGCGAGCGGATGGTGGTCGAGACGTCCGTGCCGAGACCGCGGTTGATCATGGCCGCCTCGTCCGCCGCGGCGCTGGTGCGCTGGTTGGACTCGGTGATGGTCGACATCATCTGGTCGATGTCGCCCTTGGCGGACAGCGCCACGTTCATGTCCTGCGAGGCCATGTGGCCGACCAGCTCGCGCAGCTGTTCCATCGCGGTGCGCGAACGCTCCACGTGGGTACCGATCTTTTCGTTGAACTGGTTGCTGTGCTGGGCGAGGTTGCGGATTTCGCCGGCCACCACCGCGAAGCCGCGGCCGGACTCACCGGCACGTGCCGCTTCGATGGCCGCGTTCAGCGCCAGCAGGTTGGTCTCTTCGGCGATCGTGTTGACGTTCTTCAGCAGCGCAAACACGGCGTCCATTTCCTTCGCCATGCCGTCGATGCGGTAGACGATGCGCAGGCTCTCGCGCGACAGCTGGACGATCAGGCCGACGAAGTGCTCGAGCAGTCCCGCGGTGCGATCGGCGAAGTCCTGCACCGAGATGCCCTGGCCGCCGCTCTCGATGATCTGGCTGAGCAGCTTCTGCTGCTTTCCGGTCTTGTGCGACAGGCCGTTGAAGCCGCCGCCCAGTTCGGCGACCGCGTCGCGGACCAGGTCGAGTGCCTGATGGAGTTCGCGGCTGGCGTGACCGAGCTCGTCGACGATGGCGCTGCGAACGTCTTCCATCGCTTCGCGCACGGACGCTTCGTCGTTGGATGCCGTCGAGCTGAGCACGACCTCGACGTCGGGCAGCGGTGCGGGCACGAGGCTGATCGCGATCCAGGTGGCCGTCAGCAGCGCCACGACGACCGGGGCGACCCAGGCGGCGTGGAACACCAGGACGGTGACCAGGGCGATGGCACTGGCGATGAAGCCGATGCTGCGTTCGTTCTTGGGATTGACCATGATGACGTCTCGTTCTTCAGGTGCCGACGCGCGCGGCGGCGGAAACGGGGGTTTGGGCGAGCGCGAGCAAGCGCGCGGCGATGGCGTCCAGCGGCAGCATCTCGCTGGCGGCACCGGCTTTCCAGGCGGCACCCGGCATGCCCCAGACGACCGAACTGGCTTCGTCCTGGACCAGCGTGGGTGCGCCGATTTCTTTGAGTTCACCGAGGCCGCGTGCACCGTCATCGCCCATGCCGGTCAGCAGCACGCCGATGGTGGCGGCGCCGACGCTGGCGGCCATGGAGCGGAACAGCACGTCGACCGCCGGCTTGTGGCGATTGACCGGGGGGCCGTCGTGCAGACGACACACGTGCCTGGCTCCGTCCCACATCACGAGGAGGTGCTGGCTGCCCGGCGCGATGTACGCGTGGCCTGGCTGGATCGGCTGCCCGTCGCGGGCCTCGCACACGCGCATCGCCGAGCAGGTATCCATGCGCGCGGCGAACGGACCGCTGAACGCTGCCGGGATGTGCTGGGTAATGACGATGGGTGGTGCGGTCGGCGGCATGGCCGCGAGCACCACACGAATGGCTTCGGTACCGCCGGTGGAGGCACCGATGGCGATGATGCGCGTGCCGCCACGGCTGCCGGCGGTCTGCGCGCGCGGCAGCACCGCGTCGGCGGAAAGGCGCGGCGGCACTTCGAGGCGAGCGGCGTCGTGACGCGGTTCGTGGCGCGGATGATCCAGCTGCATCACCTCGGAGCGCTCGCGCGGCTTGGCGCCGGCGGCAAGGCGAACCTTGGCGCAGATCTCCGGCGCGTGCTCCATGAAGGTGTTGGCGAGGTCCGCCGACGGCTTGGTGAAGAAGTCGATGGCACCGAGTTCGAGCGCGCGCAGCGTGACGTCCGCGCCCTTCTCGGTCAGCGTCGACACCATCACCACCGGCATCGGACGCAGGCGCATCAGGTTTTCGAGGAAGGTCAGGCCATCCATGCGCGGCATCTCGACGTCGAGCGTGAGCACGTCGGGATTGAGCTGCTTGATCTTCTCACGCGCGATCAGCGGGTCCGCGGCGGTACCGACCACCTCGATGCCCGGATCGGACTCGAGCATGGTCGACAGCACCTTACGCACCAGGGCCGAATCGTCGACGATGAGAACGCGTACTTTCTGCATGGGCTCTGGCAACTCGGGTGGCGTAACGTCCCTGTCGGTGGACCGACCGGTACTGAATGTCTTGAGGAAAGCTTTCCGCGCGGCGCGTCAGAAAAGCTCCACCTCTCCCTTTATCGGATCGTCAGCCAATCGCTTGAGGTATCGTTTCTCGCGATCGGCAAGATTGTTGTCGTGTGCGGCACGCAGCTGGCGCACACGCACCTTGCCGCTGACCGGGAAGAACTGCACCTGACGCGGGTAGATGTCGCCGACGTCGGCCGCGCAGAGGCGCAGCTTCTCGGTGGCGATATAGCGCTGCACGAAGGCGATATTGCGCTGACCGATATCGGTCATGGTCGCCAGCACACGCCCGCCGCCGAAGATCTTCACTTCGAGATCGTCACGACGGCCGCCGGCTTTGAGGATCGAGTTGATCAGCTGCTCCATCGCGTCGTTGCCGTAACGCGCGGCACGACCGACGGTGGAACTCCAGCTGTCACGCTCGCCCGCGGGCTCGGGCAGCATGAAATGGTTCATGCCGCCGATGCGCTGTTTCGTGTCGCGCACGCAGGCCGACACGCACGACCCCAGTACGGTGGAGATCATTTCTTCCTGCGTGCTGACGTAGTATTCGCCAGGCAGAATCTTGACCGTCACCACTTCCTGCGCGGGATCCCAGAACCGGCGGACGTGTTCGAACCCCGGCAGCACACTCTTTGGATCGAAGCCGACGAACGTGCGTGGCAGGGTCGCGAACGCGTCTGTCATGTGCGTTTCCGATAAACGGTTCGACCGATGAGGTCGAAGTCTTCGGACAGTCCGTACATGGATTCCGAGTGACCGAGGAAAAGGTAGCCGCGGCTTTCCAGCATGCCGGCATAACGGGAGAACAGGCGCTGCTTGGTCGGCTTATCGAAATAGATGACGACGTTGCGGCAGAAAATGGCGTCGAACTTGCCCTGCATGGGCCAGTCGTGAAGCAGGTTGAGCGGCTGGATGGTGACCAGCTCGCGCAGGCGCGGGTGCACCTGGGCGAAACCGTCGAACGAGCCTTCGCCGCGAAGGAACCAGCGCTTGCGACGCGCTTCGCTCACGCCCGTCAGGCGGTCGACCGGGTAGACGCCTTTGCGCCCGAATTCCAGCGCCTGCGGTGACAGGTCGGTCGCGAGAATCTTCGCGTCGATGTTGACGCCCATCCGCTCCATGGCCTCGGCCAGCACCATGGCGATGGCGTACGGTTCTTCGCCCGTGGAGCAACCGGCCGACCAGATGCGCAGGCGTCCACCGTTGCGCTTTTCTTCAAGCCAGCGTGGCAGGAGCTCGTCCACGAGCAGGTCGTAATGGTGCATCTCACGGAAGAACGAGGTGACGTTGGTGCTGATGCAGCTGGCCAGTTCACCCAGTTCGCCGTCCGGATCGCGACGAAGCAGATCGCAGTACGCCGAGAAACCGTCGAGGCGCAGCGTGCGCAGCCGGCGGAGCAGACGCCCCTGGACCAGCTGGCGCTTATGCTCACCGAGCGAGATACCGCAATGCTGAAGCACGAAGTCGCGAAGGAAGGCGAAGTCCGCGTCGCCCAGGCTCGGGCCCGCTGCGCTCGCCGGTACGACGCTGTCGCCGTTGTTGACGAGCGCATTCATCGATCAGAACTCCTTCCAAACGCCGGAGTCAGCCGACTCGGCGGGACGCGACGGACGCACGGGGGCGGCCGGCGTGCTGCGCACCGCGGCGAACACCGTTTCCATCTCCTCCTGCGTGGCGTCCTTGCGCGGCGCCCTGGCGGCCGGCGCGGAAGCCACTGTACCGGTGACCTGGAAGAACGACACCTGACGGCTCAGCTCGGTCGCCTGCTCGTGCATGGCACGGGCGGCGGCGGCGGATTCTTCCACCAGTGCGGCGTTCTGCTGGGTCATCTCGTCCATCTGCAGCACGGCGTGGTTGACCTGGTCGATACCGGCCGACTGCTCGGAGCTGGCGGCGGCGATCTCGGCGACGATGTCGGTCACCTTCTTCACGCTCTCGACGATCTCGGCGAGCGCCTTGCCGGACTGGTCGACCAGCTCGGAACCGGCCTTGACCTTGCTCGCGCTGTCGTTGATGAGGCCCTTGATCTCCTTGGCCGCACCCGCCGAACGCTGGGCGAGGTTACGCACCTCGGTAGCGACCACGGCGAAGCCGCGACCCTGCTCACCCGCACGCGCGGCTTCGACCGCGGCGTTGAGCGCCAGCAGGTTGGTCTGGAACGCGATTTCGTCGATGAGGCTGACGATGTCGGAAATCTTCTTGCTGGAGCTGTTGATCTCGCGCATGGCGACAACGGTCTGGGCGACGACTTCGCCGCCCTTCTCCGCCTGCTCGCGTGCACCGCGGGCCAGCTGGTTGGCGTGGCTGGCGTTCTCGGCGTTCTGCTTGACGGTCGAGGTCATTTCTTCCATCGACGAAGCGGTTTCTTCCAGGCTGGACGCCTGTTCCTGCGTGCGCTGCGAGAGGTCGTCGTTACCGCGCGAGATCTGCTGTGCGGCGGTGCTGACCGACGAGGAACCGTGACGCACTTCGGTGACGATGGCGCTGAGGCGCTCGTCCATCGCGCGGAACGCGCCCTGCAGCTGGCCGAGTTCGTCCCGACGGGTGACCTGCACGTCGTGACCCAGCTTGCCTTCGGCAATCTGGTTGGCGACGTTCACGGTGACCGACAGCGTGCGGAGGATCGAGCGGATCACCAGCACGCCGATCAGCAGGCTGACGATCAGGCCGAGCGACAGCGCAATGATGCAGAAGGCACGGATCGTCTTGTACTGGGCGGCCTGCTTTTCATAGATAGCCGCGGCTTCGTCGCGCTTGGCGGTGACCAGCTTGGCGAGCTGCGCCTGACGATCCATGAGGATCGGGCGGACGGACATCTCCATGACGTCGAGCGCGCCCTCGTCACCCTGCTTGAGGGCGTCGAGCATGTCGTTCTTGGCCGAGTTGTACTCGTCGTTGGACGACTGCCAGCGGTCGTAGAGCTTCTTGATCTCCGGCGACATCGGCATCTTTTTGTAATCGTCCTTCAGCTTGGCCATCTCGTCCTGGAGCTTCTGGAACTCGGCAAGCTTCTGGTTGACCTGATCCTTCTCGGACACCTTCGCCGCGGCTTCACCCATGACCACGAAGGCCATCAGGGCGCGCGTGCTCACCTGGCTGAGCATCTCGGACGGAACGAGTTCTTCCTCGTAGACCTTGCGCAGGCCTTCGTTCTGAAAGTACATGGCGCCGAGGCCGACGGCGGCGCCGCCGATCAGCATGACGCCCAAAAGACCGAGCACGCCGTAAAGGCGTCCACGGACGGTCAGGGCGGGCATCTTGAACTTGAACTTATTCATTGCGATTCCAATCGGCAAAGTGCGGCAGTGGCAAACCGGACATCTCACGCCACGGCGACCGAAGCCGCCACGGCGCCTCTACGCTCAGGCGACGGCTTTGACGTCGGTGGAAGCCAGCGCGGCTTCCAGCATCTGGGCGTCCTGCGGCTGCAGGAGACGGTCGACGTCGAGCAGCAACACCATGCGCTCGCCGACGGACGTGAGGCCCTTCAGGTATTCGGTATCGACGGTGGTGCCCATGTCGGGAACCGGACGGATGCCGCCGGGAGCGACCTCCACCACGTCGGAGACGGCATCGACCACCACGCCGAACTGACGGCCGTTGACCATGACGATGACGGTCACGGTGGTGGCGGTGTATTCCTCGCGCGCCAGATTGAAGCGCAGGCGAAGATCGAGCACCGGCACGATCGCCCCGCGCAGGTTCAGCACACCCAGCACATAGGACGGTGCCTGCGGGATGCGCGTCACCGGTGTCCAGCCGCGGATTTCGCGGACGGCGAGGATATCCACCGCGTATTCCTCGTTACCGAGGTTGACGGTCAGGTACTGCGCGGCCTCGTCGGACGCGTCGATGGCGGTATTGGCTGCTTGATTCATGTCGTTCCCACGGCGGATCGGATCGGCGGTTCGGGACCCCTTCCCTTGGGGTATCGGCTATTCCGGTGGGGACTTGAGGGGGAATTTTGCGGTGCCGCATCCGGTGGGGAGTGGGGGCGGGATGGGGCGGGACGGGCGGGGATGGGGAGACGGAATGAGGAACCGGAATGGGGAACCGGGGGTGCCGCTTCATTGCTTTGTCGGCTTTTCGCGCGCAGGGCGCGCTCCTACCGCGCGGCGGTACACCGCACGGGGATACCGGACGGGGGTGCCGCACGGGCGTACAGCACGGTGTTAACGCATGGGGTACCGCGCGGCGGGCATGGCCGGCTATTGTAGGAGCGCGCCTTGCGCGCGACCCCGTTCAACCCACGGCGATCAGGCCGCCTTGCGACGCGCCTGCAGACGCACCAGCCCGGCCACGTCGGCGATCAGCGCGACGGAGCCGTCGGCCAGAATCGTCGCGCCGGAGATGCCGGTGACCCGGCGATAGTTGGCTTCCAGCGACTTCACCACCGCCTGCTGCTGGCCGATGAGTTCGTCGACGAACAGACCGATGCGACTGCCCTCGCCTTCCACCACGATGACGATACCGTCGTCGATGGCACGGCGCTGACCGGCGCAGCCGAACGCGTCGAACAGCCGCACGATGGGCAGCCAGTGATCGCGGAAGCGGAACAGCTCGCCGCCGCCCGCCACGCTGCGAACCGCATCCGGCTTCACCTGCACGGATTCGACGATGGAAACCAGCGGCACGATGTAGGTTTCTTCACCCACCGCGGCCGTCAGGCCGTCGATGATCGCCAGCGTCAGCGGCAAGGTGATGGTGAAGGTGGTGCCTTTGCCCTCGACACTGCGGATACTGACCGTACCGCCCAGGTCCATGACGTTGCGACGGACCACGTCCATGCCCACGCCACGGCCCGAGAGGTCGGTCGTGGCGGCGGCGGTGGAGAAGCCCGCTTCGAAGATGAGGTCGGCCACGGCGTCGTCGGACATGTGATCGCCCGAGGCGATGATGCCGCGCGAGACCGCCTTGGCGACGATGGCCTCGCGATTCAGACCCGCACCGTCATCGGCCACTTCGACCACGATGGAACCGCCGCGGTGGAAGGCTTCCATGCGCAGCGTGCCCGTATCGCCCTTACCAGCGGCCTGGCGTTTAGCCGGTACTTCGAGGCCATGGTCGATCGCGTTGCGGACCAGATGCACCAGCGGGTCGCCGATCTTCTCCAGCACCGTCTTGTCGAGTTCGGTGGTTTCGCCGCGCATGTCGAGCACGACTTTCTTGTCGAGCTTCTGCGCGAGGTCGCGGACCAGACGCGGGAAGCGGTTGAACACCGTGCTGATCGGCAGCATGCGGATGCTCATGACGCTTTCCTGCAGTTCGCGCGTATGGCGACCCAGCTGGGCCAGCCCCTGGCGGAACATTTCCAGCTGCGAGGCGTCCACACCGTCGTTGAACTGGGTCAGCATCGACTGCGTGATGACCAGTTCGCCGACGAGATTGATCAGGGTGTCGATTTTTTCGATGCCGACGCGAACCGAGCTCGCCTCGCTGTTGACGGCGGGCTCGCGCACGGCACGGGGGGCGGCCGGGGCCGCGGCCACGGCGGCAACCGGTGCGGCGGCGACCGGAGCGGCCGCCGCGATGCGCGGCGTCGCCGTCAGCTCGCAGTCGCCATCGACCCAGTCGAATACACCTTCGACGGCGGCACGCTTGGCACCGGCGGCGAGATGGAGTGTCCAGCCGAGGTAGGACGATTCGGCGTCCATATCGGCCAGCGCGGGAAGCTTGCTCGCGTCGCAGGTGACCGAGAGCGGGCCCATGGCCTCGAGCTCACGGAACATGCGCGCGGGATCGTTACCGGTCTTGAGCAGGTAATCGAACGGACGGAACGCGATATCCCAGCCTTCGATCGCCTCGACCGGCGCGGCGGCCTTGACCGCCACCGGTGCCGCCACAGGCGCACCGGAGACCATCGCCGAGAGCTCGGCCAGCAGGGCCTGGCTCTCCGCCGTGGCGGCCGGCTGGCCGGCCATCGACAGCGACAGCATGTCGCGCACGGTATCGCCCGAGCGCAGCAGCAGCTCCACGACGGCCTTTTCCATCGGACGGCGGCCGCTGCGGACCTCGTCCATCAGGTTTTCGGCCACGTGGGTGAACGCCGCCACGTCGGTGAAACCGAACGTGGCCGCGCCGCCCTTAATCGAGTGGGCGGCACGGAACACGACATTGATCAGTTCCGGATCCTCGGCGCCTTCGTCCAGCGCGAGGAGCGCCTGCTCCATGGCGTCGAGACCGTCGAGGCTCTCTTCGTGAAACGCCTTGTGGAATTGCGCCAGATCGACTTTGGACATGGAAGTAACCCTGGATTACCGGAACTTGAGGAAGAGCCGTTTACGAAGAATCAGCCGAGCACGCGGCCGACGGTGGCCAGCAGCTGCTCCGGATCGAACGGCTTGACCAGCCAGCCGGTCGCGCCAGCCGCCTTGCCTTCCATCTTCTTTTCCGGATTGGACTCGGTGGTCAGCATGAGGATCGGCACGCCACGGTAGTCCGGACGGGTGCGGATCTCGCGGACCATCGTGATGCCGTCCATCACCGGCATGTTCACGTCGGCCAGGATCAGGTCGAACTTGTGCACGGCAGCCGAATCGAGCGCCGCCTGGCCGTTATCGGCTTCTTCGACGTCGTGGCCGGCGCCACGCAGGGTGAAAGCAACCATGCTGCGCATGGAGGCCGAGTCGTCTACCGCAAGAATCTTAGCCATCGAAGCACCTTCAGTTCACGCCGGCGCGAGCCGGCAGTTCAATCAAGCCGTTGAGACCCAGCACGGCTACGCCGCGCTGGAGGGAGTCGCTGACGCCCGTCCAGGTGACCGCATGCCCGGCGGCTTTTGCGTCGCGGGAGAATGCGGCGAGCAGCTGCAGGGCGGCGGTGTCCACCTGGGCCACCGCGCCGCCGTCGATCTCGACCGAGCCGCCGGTGGCGAGCGCCGCCAACAGGGTATCGCGCAGCGCAGGCGCCGCGGCGATGCGCAGGTCGGCATCGAGCGTGAGCGGCGCGCTGGTCGCGTCTTTGGAGGATTTCTTCGCCATCGTCCGTACCGTGGGTGGGTCGTTCGATGGGCTTATCGGCCCACCCTGGCAAAGCTTTAGGCCAGAGCGGCTGCCTTGCCGCTTATGCGGGCGTCGCTGCCGGGTAGATCAGCATCGCGTCGCCGTAGGAGAAAAACCGGTACCGCTGGAGTACCGCATAGCGATAGGCGTCGAGGATCGTTTCCTTGCCGGCCAGCGCCGAGACCAGCATCAGCAAGGTCGACTGCGGCAGGTGGAAATTGGTGATCAGCGCGTCGACGCTGGTGATCTTGTAGCCGGGGAAGATGAAGATCTGGGTCTCACCGGCGAAGGGGCGAAGCACCCCTTCCACCGTCGCGCTCTCCAGTGCGCGGACTACCGTCGTCCCCACCGCGATGACCCGACCGCCCGCGGCGCGCGTCGCACGGATCTTCTCGACCAGCGCCGCGCCCACGTTCAGCCACTCGCGGTGCATCACGTGGTCACGCACGTCGTCGGCGCGCATGGGCTGAAACGTGCCGGCGCCCACGTGCAGCGTCACGTAACCCATATCGACGCCCACGTCGCGCAGGCGCTGTAACAGGTGCTCGTCGAAATGCAGGCCTGCGGTAGGCGCCGCGACCGCACCGGGCTCACGAGCGAACACGGTCTGGTAACGCTCCATATCCGACTGATCGGCGGTGCGCTCGATGTAGGGCGGCAGCGGCATCTCACCCAGACGCGACAGCAGGCGCTCCAGCGGTTCTTCGGACTCGAAGCGCAGCAGGAAGAATTCGCCTTCCCGGCCGAGCACCGTGATCATGCTGCCGTCGGCCAGTTCGATCCTGCCGCCTTCCTTCGGCTTCTTGCTGACACCCAGTTGTGCACGGGCCTCATGGGGCCCGGTGACACGCTCGATCAGGATCTCCACGGCGCCGCCGGACTCCTTGCGACCATACAGGCGGGCCGGCAGGACACGGGTATCGTTGAACACCAACAGATCGCCCGGGCGCACCATTTCCGGGAGTTCGTCGAACTTACGGTCCTTTTTGCTGCGCGCGGCGACATCGACCACGAGCAGCCGACTGCCTGAGCGCCTGGCCAGCGGGGCCTGGGCGATCAGGTCGGGCGGGAGTTCGAAGTCGAAATCGGATTTCTTCACGGCAAGGGCAACATCGGGTAACGGGTGGGGATTATCGCCCACGCCCGCCTCCGGGGCGACCTCGTCAGACGCGGGGCTTCCGTCGACGCCGGACGATGACCCAGCCGAAGCCTGCGGCAACGAGCGCCAGCACGATGATTTCGGCGATCAGATGCTTACGAATGAAGTGTTTGACCGCCCTCACCTGCTGCGCACGCTTGAGTTCCCGAGCCCGATCGAAATCCGGCTGCTCGCACGTCCGACCGAAGTCGTCGGCCCATTCGACGTACGGGCCCTGCTTCACGTAACGCGCGTAGTAAGCCTCGGCGCGACGCTGACGTTCGCTGACCGGTTTGCCTGCCTCGCCCTCTTCCGGCTCGTCGTAACCGGGCGGACCGTCGAGCATCCATCCTGCGGCGACGCACAGGCTCGCGGCGAAGGCCTGGGAGCGCGGCGGCAGCAGGTCAGCGGCGGATACGGCTTCATCGGCCGCGACGTAACGGTAGTGGAAGCGCTGGTCGGGTTGCGCCGTGCTATCGGCGAAGCGCTGACGCTCCCCGCCGGTTACCAGGTCGCCCTTCAGCGTCGCCGCGGACTGGCCGCTGCCGCCCGGGTAGCTGCCGCCTTCGTCGCGATAGTCCGGGCCCTGCTCGTAACCGAGCAGTTCCATGCCGTGCTCGCGGGCGATCCTCGCCGCCGCGAAACGCGCCTCGGCCTTGCCGATATCGGTCCAGCGGCGATCGCCATCATGCAGGTCGTCGGCGTAGGCCTTCGCGGTGGCGCGCAGGTCGACCTCCGCGTAACGCTTATCCACACCGCTGGGGAAATACGTATAAGCATCGTCGAAACGGTCGGCACGCATCAGGCGACGCGCGAGCATCCAGCGCAGGCGATCGCCCAGCGTGAGCGAGTACGGCGACGCGAGCGCAGCATCTTTATCGTCGGCCTTCGGCGCGGGCGTCGCCGTGGGCGCGTTCGTATCCACGAAGCTCTTCAGTTCATCGACGGTGAGAACGCGCTCGCCGATGTACATCGTGTCGTTGCCGTAGCCTGCGCCGACGCCCTCGCCATCTTCGCCATAAACGTTGCCGTCGCCACCGACGGCGGTGGAAGCCTCGTACATGCGCGTCATCGCTTCGACGTAGTCGCCGCGGGCCAGCGCGAGCACGCCGCGTTCGCCCATCAGCTGGTGCACGCTGGCGGGCTCGAGCGCGGCCTTGGGATCGTCTGCGCGAGGGAAGGCCTTCGCCGCCTCCGCATAGGCTCCGGCGGCCGCGTTGCGATCGCCGGAGCGCAATGCCAGCTTGGCGCGAACCCAGGCGGCGAGCGGACCGTCCGCGTGCGCAACGAGTTTCCCGGCATCGTCGTACCTGCCCAGCGAGTAAGTCAGCGAGGCCAGGCGATCCGCCGCGGCGACCTTGTCCGGTGCCACCTTGCCGATGGCATCGATGAGCGCGCTGAGTGTGGGATCGGGCTGGCCGTCGGTCGTCTGAGGAGCGACCCGAGCCAGCGCGTAGGTAACGAGCAGGCGCTGGGAGATCGGACCGTCGACGAGTGCCTGCGCCTGCTCCGGCACGGCGAGGACCGCGCCGGCCAGGGCGGCAAGCGATTCAACCGCGATGCCGGAGCCGTGACCGGCTTGCGCGGCGTACAGCGCGATCGCGTGTTTGAGATCGGCGGCCGGGATATCGGCGATGCAGTCGTCGCCGCTGACCATCTCGGCCCAGAGGCACGGTTTCCCACCCGCGTACAGGCTCTGGCGTGCCTCTTCACCGAAACTGGCGACCGCCAGGCCCTGCGCATCCGAGGCGCCGGCGAGCACGCGGGCACGCGTGTCCTGGAAGGCTTTCACCGCCGCCGCGCGTTCGGCGGCAAACGCAGGCGTACCGAACGCCTTGCCAGCGCGCAGCGCGTGAACCTCGCCAAGCATGTAAGCCGCCCACGCGCCGCGCGCTTTTGCCTGGTCCGGTGCCAGTGCCGCCACCGCTTCGAACTGGCCCTGAGCCTTGGCGAGCGCGTCACCGTCGAAGTCGGTGCAGAGCGGCCGGCCGGCGACGTCGGGGTAGTCGACCTCGGGCGCCTCCGGGCAGTCGGCCACCGCGCGCTTCCAGTCGACCGCGCCGGCCACGTAGCCACGCACGTCCGCCGGGAGACCCTCGCCCGCGACGAAGGCATCCGCGCCGCTCGCCGATGCCATGAGCGTTTTCACGCGCTCGGCCTGATCCGGCGGAAGATCGGGCTTCGTATCCCGTTCGCCGTAGCGACTGGCTTCGACGGCGACCAGCGAATCGGTCGACGGCAGCAGATGGGCCGCCTCGAACGCGAACGTGTTCTGCGGCACGGCCGCCAGGGTGGCGGCGCGGTCGTCCAGCATCTGGGACGGGAACCACGGCCCGCAGGCCAGGGCGACCGCGCCTGCCAGAGCCAGCGCCGTGCCGACGGCCAGCGAATGGGACTTCATCATGAAAGCGGCGCTCCTTCAGCGCGGATGGATAAGGTGACGGGCGAACCCGCCGGGCAGCGCGCCCAGCCGATCGGCCGCTGAACGTGTGCGGGCAGTGGACGGGCTTGCCGTGAAACGAGTTCGAGGCCGTCGTCGGTGCGACGTACGACATATCCGTCGACACCATCGGCGACATCGCAGCCATGCGGAAGCCGCACGGCGACGGGCGCGACGGCGTCGATACCGCCGGGGTTGTCGATGAGTACGTCGGCGGCCGCGTCGCCGGTGCCGGGACGAAGCGTGGCCCGCAGCGCCGGTGCGTCCAGTTTCCCCGTCACCACGCCGCGCCATGTGGCGAGGCTCCAGGCACGCGTGTCCTCCGGTGTCGGAAGGCGGAACCAGGCCACGCCGACCAGACCTGCCGGCCGGCCGCGAGCGAGTCGGTCGACCACCCCGCGCACCGCGACGGGTGAGGCGTAGAGTTCGGAAGCGACGGCACCTGCCGCGCGTGCGCCTTGCTCGCTTTCGACCGCGAGCAAGGTGCCGTCGGCGTTCCAGCTCACCCGGGATCCATATGTAGGCAGGGCGACCCGGAACGGCTTATGGGTATGTCGGGCGAAGTCGGCGATCCAGCCGATCGCCACGTCCGGATCGAACAGACCCGCTTGCGGTGCCTGCACGGCGTGCACCTGCAGGACGGACTCATCGGGCACCGCGAGCACGGTGTCGAGATCGGGCGACCCTATCCAGGTGGGAAGTGCCGTGATCGATAGTGGCACGCCGCCAAGCTCGCCTTTCAGATGGCGCAGAAAGCTGGCATAGGCCGGCAAGCGCGCCGTGGGGCAGTCGTAGTCGATCTCGACGCCCGCCGCTGTCGCCGTCGTTTCGCGCACGAGCGTGACCACCCGGGACACCAGAGACGCCTCGTCGAAACGCGAAAGACGGCCGTCGATACGCACCACGAACACCACCGGCCGTCCGGTGGCGGCCAGCGCGGCGCGGTCCGGGGTGAACACATGAAAGCCGCCGTCGTTGTCGGCCTGTGCGACCAGTACGCGCCAGTCGCGAACCAGATCCGACGAGGACGCCACGGACTCACGCAGCGATGGAGTCCACTGGCGCTGCCAGATGTAGGCGTCGTGGGTGAGTGGCGCGGGCGGGTGGGTGCAGGCGGACAGAAGCGTCCACAGCGCCAGAGCGATCGCCGGACGAAGACGCGGAGGCCTCGACCTGTTCATGCGTGTGTTCGCGAGCAGGCTCGCTCCTACATTGGGCCCTGAGTGCCGCCGCATGCGAGTGGATCTCCGTGACGCCGGCTGGCGTGGGCAGGTGCATTCTACCCGGCGGATCGCCTCTCAGAGCCACCCTTTTTGGCGGGCCAGGCGGTAGGCCTCGATCCGGTTCGCGGCGCCGAGTTTACCGATAGCTTCTGACAGGTAATTCCGAACCGTGCCGTGGGACAGGTTCAGCTGCGTACCGATGTCGCTGGCCGACTGCCCCTCCCCGGCGAGGCGAAGGACCTGCCGTTCGCGATCGTTCAGCGGGTCGGCATTGGACCAGGCTTCCAGCGCGAGCTGGGGATCGATGGCGCGACCGCCGCGATGCACGGTGCGCAACGCATCGGCCAGGTTCTCCGCCGGTGCGTCCTTGAGCAGATAGCCACTGACGCCCGCGTCGAGGGCGCGACGTAGAAAGCCCGGACGAGCGAACGTCGTGACGATGACGACCTTGATCGGCAGCTCATGCCGATGCACCCGCTGCGCGATCTCCAGCCCGGTCAGCCCGGGCATCTCGATGTCGGTGACCAGCACATCGGGCTTCAGACGCTGCAGCTCGCGCCAGGCCGTCTCGCCATCGGCGGCGGTGCCGAGCATTTCGATATCGGACTCCAGGTTGAGCAGCGCCGACAACGCGCCACGTACCATCGCCTGATCTTCCGCAAGAAGTACCCGGATCATGCGGAGCGCTCCAGCAGGCTACGGGCGCGTGGCAGGTCGATCGCGAGCACAGTGCCCTGGCGCGCCGGGGACTCGATGGCCAGCCGGCCACCGATCCGCCGGATGCGTTCGCGCATGCCCGATACGCCGTTGCCATGGGCCGCCAGTCCTCCGCAGCCGTTGTCCGTGATGCGCATCGAAAATTCCTCTCCCTTCCGGGTAATGACGACACGTGCCTCGGTGGCACTCGAATGTCGGTGAATATTGGTGACGGCCTCACGCAGGACGAGGGCCAGTTCGGCCTCCGCCGTGGGTGCGAGATCGAAGCGATCGGGTAGCTCGGCGGACAAGGCGATACCGGACGCTTCCAGCATGACGCGTGCGGAAACGATTTCCCCGGCGAGATCGCCGGCACGAAGACCGGTCACCGCGCTGCGAACCTCGGCCAGTGTATGCCGCGCGACGCGCTCGACTTCCTCCATTTCCTGCTGCGCCCGCACCGGATCGGCCAGCGCGAGACGCTTGGCCAGCTCGGACTTGAGGGTGATCAGCGACAACGTATGGCCCAGCAGATCGTGGAGGTCGCGCCCGATGCGCTCGCGCTCGGCCAGCGTGGCGAGACGCTGCACCTCGTCCTGCGAAAGCCGCAGCGCCGCATCGCGGCGGGCGCCGCGCACGTAGAGGTAGTTGCCGCAACCTGAGATCAACCCGGCGGCGAACACGATCGATACATGGAGAAGAGGGATGCCGAAGGCGAACGCCCAGGCCAGGGTCATCGCCGTGGCGGCCAGCGTGCCCACCAGCCAGAACCACGGTCGACGGGCGTACGCCAACAGGGACACGCCGAGCACGACGTAGCCCAACGAGATGGGATTGACCAGCCACAGGACGAAACCGAGTGCGACGATGGCAGCGGCGTAAAACGGCAACCGGCACAACGGGCCGATGAAAACGCCCACCGTACAAGCCACGTAGACCACGATCGAGGCAAGTGTCGGCGCCATCCACGACCACTGAAAACCGTGGACGGCCAATGGCCCCTGGACCAGGCCGATCAGCCAGAACATCTGCACGCCCGCCTGCCAGCGCAGGTAGGTCGGGGAACGGAAACTCGCCAGCAGCGAATCCGGGTGGGTAGCCGGCCAGTACTTCATGACGCGAGACGCTGGTTACCGGGCAGCGCGCCCGGCAGTTCGCCACGAGGCGGCGTCACCAGACGGTCGCCGGGGTTCAGCGGGACCGTGATGCGCACGCGCGTGCCGGCACCGCGAGCCGACTCGAACGAAAGCGTGCCCCCCAGCTTGCGCACGCGCTCGCGCATGCCGCAGATACCGTTGCCTTCATCCGATACGCCACCCTTACCGTCATCGATGACGGTGAGTACCAGTTCCTTGCCGTGCACCTCGACGCGCGCTTCGGCGATCGACGCACGCGCGTGACGATGCACGTTGGTGACCGCCTCGCGCAGGACGAGAGCCAGCTCGGCTTCGATCCGCTCGGAAAGGACGGGCAGTTCGGTGGTGTACTCGAAGCCGACCATCGACGCATTCAGCAGAAGACGCGCCGAGGCCAGTTCGGCGGCGATGCCCGAGGCGCGGATACCGGTGACCGCGGAACGCACCTCGGCGAGGGCATGCCGGGCTACGCGCTCGGCTTCCTCCATCTCACGGCGCGCCGCCGCTTCGTCTTTGTCGAGCAGCCGGCGCGACAGCTCGAGCTTCAGCGTAATGAGCGACAAGGTGTGACCGAGCAGATCGTGCAGGTCGCGGCCGATACGCTCTCGCTCGGCCATCGCGGCAAGGCGGCGGACCTCGTCGTGGGACAGCTTGAGTTCCGCGTCACGCTGCGCGTTGTACCGGTAGATCACGTTGATCGAGCCGACGCACAACGCAATGAAGGTGATGCCGGCGATGATCGCCGGAGGCCAAGAATAGACGTACCAGCCCACGAGGACAAACGCACCGAGCACGCCGCCCATGCCACTGAATGACCGTTTTGGCGAACCGTCGAAGCCGACCATCGCGCAGGCATAGATGACATAACACCCCCCGGCGCTCGCATTGACCCCCATGACGGCAAAGCCCAGCAGCGCGGCCGCGCCGCCAAGCCAGGGCGACCATCTCAGCGACTGCGTGTAACAGAGCGCATACAGGCCGAGGAACACCGGAAACGAAGTCGCCGTTACGAGCCACCAGTGCGGCTCAAGCGTCCTTGTGAACGCAAGATCGCCGAAGACGTAGACCGTCCAGACCAGATGGAACAGGCTGGCAACGCGCAGGCGCGGCTTGTCGCGGAAGCGATTCCAGAGCGAGTCCGGTGCTGGCGTGAACCACGAGCGGGCCATACGGGTGTCCGACGAGAGGCGTGGCGTCATGCTACTTCAACCGTAGCGGCGCAGGCGGCGCGTCGCGATCAGGAGAAACACCGCGGTGAACCCGACCAGCACAAGCGCGTGGATCGCGTCACCGCCCTCTCCCAGACCCACCACCGAGAGCGCCAGCCGGTCGAGATGATACGCGGGCCACAACGGCGCGATGGACTGCAGGAACGACGGCAGCACCGGCAGCGGAATCCACAGGCCCGACAGGAACGCCATCGGCAGGTAGATCAGGTTGACCACCCCGGGCGCGCCCTGCCCCTTCACCAGCGTACCGATCAGCAGGCCCAGCGCGCAGAACGGCAGGACGCCGAGCACCTGGAGTACGAAAAAGGCGGCGATGCGCGATGCGGGCAACGACACGCCCGCGACGAAGGTCGCCAGGCAAAGCAGGATGATCGAGATGATGGCGGCCACCAGCACGGCCATGCACATCTTACCGATGAGGTATGCGCCGGGAGGCATGGGCAAAGCGCGCTTGAGTGTCAGTAGCCCGGTATCGCGCTCCAGCGCCAGCGACACGCCGAAGCCGAAGAGCCCCGGCGCCATGACACCGAACGTGCCGTATGAGGCAAGAAGATAGCGTGGCGCATCGGCGCTGTTCGAATGCGCGAGGAAGATGCCGAACATCACGTAGAACACCGACGGAAACAGCAGCGTCGGCAGCAGGAACCCGGGATTGCGCAGGTAACGCAGGCATTCCGCCCGGGCTTCCTGGAAATAAGCGTTGATCAGGCGCCCGGCGGTCATCACCGGCACGGCGGTACTTTCGATCGTGTTCATGCGGCCTCCCGGGCGACGTCGCCGGCTTCGGATTCGCGGGTGATTTCAGTGAAGGCCTCCGCCAGACCGGCACGCTGCACTTCCAGTTCGGACAGTGTCGGATCCGCTTCGAGCAGGCGGCGCACGACGCCTTCCGCCAGCGTCGTGGCGATGGTCAGACGCCCCTGATGCGTGTCGACCGAGGTCACCCCGGGCCACTGCGCGATGATGTCCATGGGTATCGTGGTGACGCAGCGAATACGGCGCACAGCCACATGCGCGCGTAGCGCATCGACCGTCCCTTCGGAGATCACCTTGCCTTTGGCGATGACGCAGACGCGGTCCGCCAGCGCTTCGGCTTCTTCCAGATAGTGGGTAGTCAGCACCACGGCACAGCCGCCGGCGACCAGCGTGCGGATAGCGGTCCACAGCGCCTGGCGGGCCGTGATATCCATGCCGACCGTAGGCTCGTCGAGAAAGAGGATTTCGGGACGCCCCGCCAGCGCCATGGCGAACTGCACACGGCGTTGCTGACCGCCCGATAGATCACTGTACTTCCGGCCAAGCAAGTCGACAATGCCGGCCAGGGCGGCGGACTCCGGGACGGGGCGCGGCTCCGGGTAATAGCTCGCCGTGAGGGTCAGCAACTCGCGCACCTTCAAGGTGGGCGGCAGACTCGCCGACTGCAACATGACGCCGATACGCCGACGCGCGTCGATGTCCTGCGGATCGCGGCCGAAAAGGCTGGCGGTACCGCTGTCGGCGCGGATGAGACCCAGCAGCAGACCGATGCTCGTGCTCTTACCGGCCCCATTAGGCCCGAGCAGTGCCAGCAACTCGCCGCGGTGGATGGAGAGATCGATGCCGTCGAGCGCGACGAGGTTGCCGTAGCGCTTGCCGACATGGTCCAGACGTGCAATGCAGGTGTCGTTGTTCATGAGTGCCCTCCCTTGCGTCGCACCATATTCGGACGCAACCCGTTGGTGGCAGTCGCTTGCGTCATTGTGCGAGTGTGACAAGCGTCACCCGGGGGTTACGGGGCCAAAAACCGCATGCTATGCTGGTCCATTAAACCCTTTACATATAAACACTTAGCGGTCGAAGGAGTGCGTTATGGACGTTATCGGTCATCTGCGTGAGCTGCGTGAATTCGGTGGCTCGGCGCGTACGCGGGGCCTCCCGGATACGACCATCGCCCGCTTTGCCTCCTCCGACCCCGCGCTGGTCCGTGCCATCGAAGAGGCGGTTGCCTATCACCGCGCGCTGCGTACCGACATGGCCGACTTCCTCCGCCTGGACGAAGCCGAGCAGATCCACCAGCTGCAGTCGAGCCTAGTCAACTTCTATCCCGACGACGGTCTCAACCCGTATGTGCCCGCCGCGGCTCGCGGCCCGTGGGTCGTCACGCTGAAAGGTGCCGTAGTCCACGACAACGGCGGCTACGGCATGCTCGGCTTCGGTCATAACCCGGAGGCGATCATCGAAGCGATGTCGCGTCCGCAGGTCATGGCCAACGTGATGACGGCCAACGTCTCGCAGACGCGTCTTTGCGCCGCGCTGCGCAAGGAACTCGGTCGCACACGCGGCGGCAGCCCGTATACGCACTTCCTCTGTCTCAACTCCGGCTCGGAATCGGTCACGCTCGCCGGCCGCATCGCCGACGTCAACGCACGCCTCATGACGGATCCGGGCGCGCGTCACGCGGGTCGCAGCATCAAGCGTCTCGCCGTGAAGGGCGCCTTCCATGGCCGCACCGAGCGCCCGGCCCTCTACTCCGATTCCTCGCGTCGCAACTACCAGCAGCACCTGGCCAGCTTCCGTAACGAAGACTCGCTGATCACGGTCGAGCCCTATAACGTCGCGAGCCTGAAGGCCGCGTTTGCGGAGGCCGATCGCCAGGGCTGGTTCATCGAGGCGATGTTCCTCGAGCCGGTCATGGGCGAAGGCGATCCGGGCCGTGCGCTCACGCCGGAGTTTTACGCCGCCGCACGCGAACTCACCCGCGAGCACGGCACCCTGCTGCTGGTCGATTCGATCCAGGCCGGCCTGCGTGCGCACGGCGTGCTGTCGATCGTCGATTACCCCGGCTTCGAGTCGATGGAAGCGCCGGACATGGAGACCTTTTCCAAGGCGCTCAACGCCGGCCAGTACCCCCTCTCCGTCCTCGCCGTCACCGAGCGCACCGCCGGCCTGTATCGCAAGGGCATCTACGGCAACACGATGACCGCCAACCCGCGTGCCCTCGACGTCGCCGTCGCCACGCTGGCCGAACTGACCGACACGGTGCGCGAAAACATCGTGGCGCGTGGCCGTGAATTCGTGCAGAAGCTCGAGGGTCTCAAGAACGAACTCGGCGGCCTGATCACCAAGGTCCAGGGCACGGGCCTGCTGTTCTCATGCGAGCTGGCGCCCGAGTTCAAGTGCTACGGCGAGGGCTCCACCGAGGAATACATGCGCGAGCGCGGCATCGGCGTCATCCATGGTGGCGCCAACTCGCTGCGCTTCACCCCGCACTTCCAGGTGACCAGCGCCGAGGTGGACCTCATCATCGAGGAGATCCGCCATGCGCTGAAGGAAGGCCCGCGCCGGGCGGAATCGTCAACCAAGGCGGCGTAACAGTCCCTGTAGGAGCGCGCCTCGCGCGCGATCCCCGACCGCGATGAGCCCCGACCGCCATTGCGTAGCCCCGAAAAATCGCGCGCGAGGCGCGCTCCTACAGGTTAAGCTCGGACCGCCGGATTGGCCCGGCGTCACGTAGGGGTTCGCCATGCGTACGCAGATTCGTGTCCTTGCCGTAGCTTCGCTTCTCGCCTTCGCCACAGGCGCCATCGCGGCCTCGCCGCAAGCGCCCGCCGGGAAAGAACTCACTCCGCAGCAACAGCGGATGAGCACCTGCAATACGCAAGCCACCGTCAAGAAGGGCGACGAACGCAGGGCCTTCATGAGCAGCTGCCTGAAGGGTGAGCAGCCGGCAAAGGCGACGCAGCAGGACAAAATGAAATCGTGTAACGCCGACGCATCGGCAAAGAGCCTCAAGGGCGACGAACGCAAGCGCTACATGAGCACCTGTCTCAAGGGCTGATCAACAGACCGGGCGCCGCGTGCGAGAATGGCGCGTCGCCCACTGCCCCGTTTCCGTCCATGAAAATCGTCGAAGTCCGTCACCCCCTCATCCAGCACAAGCTCGGCCTCATGCGCGCCGCGGGCATCAGCACGAAGGAATTCCGTGAGCTGGCCTCCGAGGTCGCCGCGCTGCTGACGTACGAGGCCACGGCCGACATGGAAACCGAGTGCAAGACCATTCAGGGCTGGGCTGGCCCCGTCGAGGTCACCCACATCAAGGGCAAGAAGGTCACCATCGTTCCGATCCTGCGCGCGGGCCTCGGCATGCTCACCGGCGTGCTCGAGATGATCCCGGCGGCGAAGGTCAGCGTGGTCGGTCTTCAGCGCGACGAGGAAACGCTCGAGCCTGTCGCCTACTACGAAAAGCTCAGTGGCGGCATGGACGAGCGCACGGCGATCATCGTCGATCCGATGCTGGCGACCGCGGGCACGCTGGTCGCCACCGTCGACATGCTCAAGGCGGCCGGCGCGAAGCGGATCAAGGGCCTGTTCCTGGTCGCCGCGCCCGAAGGCCTCAAACGCATCGAGGCCGCACATCCGGACATCGAGATCTACGTCGCCTCCATCGACGACCATCTCAATGAACTGGGTTACATCCTGCCCGGCCTCGGCGACGCGGGCGACAAGATCTTCGGCACCAAGCAGAAGACCTGAGTCCTGACGAACGTCGCACCGCGAATCAGCCGGTGACGGCTTCGCGGGCGTCGAGCGCGGCGGCCAGCCGGGAGGCATGCTGCCGCGTCGTGTAAAGCATCTGCCCGAGTCCCGAGTGAGTACCACCGGCGACGCAGACGACGACATCGAGATGCTCGCTGCGCGCCTGGCAAAGCACGACGTGCCCTCCTTCCGCTTCGATGCATACGTGCCGGCACGCCCCCAGATGCGCTTCGTGACTGCCCAGCTCGCCGAGCGCGGCGAGCGAGCCCGCGACGGCGGCCAGCCGGGCTGGATCGTCGCCCGGTTCGACCCGGCATGCCAGCTGCAAGCCATCGCTCGTGGTCACGATCACGGCGCGTACGCCCCGGACGTCACGCAGCAGGCGATCGGCCGTCCGTTCGCATAATGTGCGGGATTCCTCGTCGACCGTCAGCACGCGACCTCCGCATGGGCGGTCAGCTGCCAGAGCAGCAGATCGATCAGCTGCAGGACATCGTCCTTGCGCGTCGCGTTGGCCGCGATCACCGGACAGGTGACGCCGTGGCGTGCCGCCACGCGGACGAAGGCATCGAGACCCGGCAGCGGATGCCCTTCGGTGCGGCCGATGCCCACCACGCAGGGTGCCGTGCGCAACAGGTCGGCGAAGCCGGCGAGGTAACGGGAAAAATCCTCGAGCGGGGCCGGCCGGCTGTTGTCGATGAGGATGATCAGACCGAGCGCGCCGCGGCCGATGATCTTCCACATGAAGTCGAAACGTTCCTGGCCCGGCGTACCGTAAAGGCGCAGCGTCTCGCCATCGGCGAGCACCAGTTCGCCGTAATCCATGCCGACCGTGGTGGTCGCCTTGGCGAAACCCGCATCCATGTTGCGTGCTTCGGTGGCCATCGGCGCGACGTCACTGACCGCGGCTATCGCGGTGGTCTTGCCGGCGCCGGTGGTGCCGGTGAACACAAGCTTGAATTCAGGCATCGCTATCAGAGCCCCAGTCGTGCACGGATACGCCCGATCACGCCGACGCGCTCACGCACGGTCAGGCTCGACAGAAACGGATTCTGGATATCGCGTTTTCCGGCGGCGAGCGGTTCGCTGGACAGCAACCCCGCGTCATGCAGGTCGGTGAGCAACTGGCGGCATTCGCCGGCGGTGCAGCCGATCATCCGGGTGAGCTCGCCGGCGCTGACGTCCGCACGCAGCAGGACCGCGGACATGCGCATGCGCTCCCGCGTCGCGACCAGTCCGGCTTCGGGCCAGTGACGCAGCCGAAAGCTGTTGGTCGCCATCGCATGACGGTCGATGCGTGAGGGCAGCGCCGGCGATGCCTGCTCGAGCAGGTCGCCCAGGTCGTTCAACGCATCTTCGAGCATGTGATAGTTGAAGGGGAACGCCAGCACCCGGCTGTGTTCGGTCGCATCCGCGTAGGCACCCCGTCCGACAGGCTGCAGTGCGATGCGATTGTCTTCGCTGCGCACCACCAGATCGCCTTCGACCGCCGTAGCGGTCCAGCGCTGACGAAGCCGGCCATCGATCACCCGCATCAGCGAGCGCAGCACCATTTCATGTCGCGTCTCGACGTCCCGGCATTCGAACGTCAGCCCTCGCCGTTCCTGCCGGAAAAGCGCATCACTGTTCACGAAATCCCCCGATAACGCGCTGAAAACGGTGTTTTCGCCACCGTGCTGGGAGTGAGATTAGCCAGCACGGCAGGCGAATAGCGCGACATTCGTCACACATCCGGTGCGTCACATTCCGCTGTCATAAATTTGCGTCAGACTCCCCGGTACGGACCTTCACGGGGGGAACGTCGCGCGAGGACCGGGCGACGCTGTGGGTCGCGTACAACCAACGACTCGAGGGGACATTCGAATGCGTTTGACCACGTCACAGCGCGCCACATGGGCGGCGCTGGCAGGCCTCATGGCCGTCCTTCCGCTGCAGGCGGCGGACCTTTCCATCACCCAGTTCCGCGTACGCGGGCCCGCCGGCGGCAACGACGAATTCGTCGAGGTGCAGAACACCGGCACCGCCGCGCTGGACGTGTCCGGCTACAAGTTCAACGCGTCCAACGCGAGCGGCACGACCGGCACACGCTTCACCTTCCCTGCCGGGACATCGGTCGCTCCGGGCTGCTTCCTGCTGCTTTCCAACAAGGCGGCATCGGGCTATTCGGGCACGGTTACGCCTGACCTGAGCTACTCGACAGGCGTCACCGACGACGGCGGCCTCGCTCTGCTCGACGCTTCGGGATCGGTCATCGATCAGGTCGGCCTCAGCGCGGGTTCGGCGTACAAGCTCGGCACGGCGCTGACGACGCTGGGTACCGGCAATTCGGACCAGGGTTACCAGCGCAAGGTCAACGGCGCGGGCCTGCCGCAGTCCACCGGCGACAACTCGGCGGACTGGGTGAAGGTCGCGCCGACCGCGCCGCGCGCAAGCACGTCGCCGTGTACCGTCCAGGGCACCAGCCTGTCGATCGCCGATGCCACAGTGAGCCTGCGTAACGGCGACGACGTGCCGATGCCGTTCACCGTCACGCTGAGCGAGCCGGCGGACACCGACGTCACCGTGTATGCCCGGACCGCGGACGACACCGCCACCGTGGCGGCCGGCGACTATGACGCCGTGGATACGACGCTGACGATTCCGGCCGGTTCGACCACGACGACCCTCACGGTGAACGTGCACGGGGCCAGGGCCGCCGGTCCGGACAAGGCGCTGCGCGTGAATCTGTCCAACGCGACGGGCGACGTGACGCTGGCGAAGGACACCGCGGTCGGCGCCATCCTCAATCAGATCCCCATCGCCGCTGAAATCTGGCAGGTCACCGGTCGCGGTCAGGTCTCGCCACTGGTCGGCAAGCGTGTCGCCACGACGGGTAACGTGGTGACCGCCGTCGGCCCGGCGGGCTTCACCATCCAGACGCCGGACAACCGTGCGGATGACGACCGCCTCACCTCCAACGGCATCTATGTGTTCACCAGTTCGGCACCGACGGTAAAGATCGGCGACCTGGTGAACGTGGAAGCGACGGTCGACAATTATTACAACCTGCCGGAACTGAAGAGCGCCACGGTCGTCACGACGATGCACGGCGCGAAGCTGCCGGCCGCCGTCGTCTTCGGTGACAAGATCCCGTCGACGGATCCGAACGCCCTCTCCTGCGGCGACACCAACTTCCAGTGCTACGTCGGCATGCGCGTCGCCATCGACAACGGCATGATCACCACCGGCAACCTGCGCTTCAGCAACGAACCGTTCGCCGAGGTGTACATCACCGCCAACGGCCAGCGTTCGCTGCGCAAGCCGGGCGTGCGCTACACGGTAGCCGTGCCCGATGGCGTCAACCTGCCGAACTGGTCGGGCAACCCGGAAGTGTTCAAGATGAACACCGCCGACTACGGTGCCGTGCCGGCCAACACGCCATTCAACGCGGGCACCACGTTCCGCGCGGAAGGCGTCATGTCGTACGCGTTCGGTGCGTATACGCTGATCCCGACCAAGGTCACGGTGAAGAAAGCGGTCGATCTGCCGCGTCCCGTGGACTCGCGTGCGTTCTACGCGGTGCGGGTGGGCGCGCTCAACACCGAGCGTTTCTGCGACACCAACTTCAACACGACCTTTACCTGCAGCGGTGGCGACACCGAGCCGACGGCGGATCAGGTCAAACTGAAGACGCAGCGCCTGTCCGCATACATCGGCGGCGTGCTCAAGCTACCCGACATCCTCTCTGTGGAAGAAGTGAAGAGCCTCGCCGTGCTGCAGGGCCTCGCCAGGCAACTGGGTGACGACTACCCGGCACAGTACGAAGCGTTCCTGCAGGAGGGCCACGATCCGAGCGGTATCAACGTCGGTTTCCTGGTGCGTACCGACCGCGTACGCGTGCTCGACGTGCGCCAGCTGGGCGCGGATGAAACCTGGCAGGATCAGGGTTCGACCGCCTTCGTGCACGACCATCCGCCGCTGCTGCTGACCGCCGAAGTACCGTCGATCCTCGGCAAGATGCGCATCAACGTGATCTCGGTGCACCCGAAGGCACGCCAGAACGTGGACAAAACCGGCACCACCGCCGATCGCGACCGCGAAAAGCGCTTCCTGCAGGCGAAGTCGCTGGCGACCCAGGTCCAGGCGATTCAGACCGACCGCAAGAACCTCCTCGCGCCGCTGCTGGTCGTCGGTGACTTCAACGCATATCAGTTCAGCGATGGCTTCACCGACGTGGTCGGCCTGATCTCGGGTCGCTACGACGACAGCCAGAACCTGCTGAAGCTGGGCAAGAACCTGGTCAGGCCGGCACTGTGGAACGCCGTGGATTCGGTACCTGCGAACGATCGTTATTCGTTCCTGTTCACCGAGAACTTCGGCAACATCCAGGGCCAGGCCCCGCGCTCGGTGCCGACGCACCAGGTGCTCGACCATGCGCTGCTCAACACGGTGGCCCGTGGCCTGTTCCTCAAGATGCAGTACGGCCGCGGCAACCTCGACGCACCGGTACAGACGCTGGACGATTCCGCGTCGGCGACCGATGTGAAGAAGGCGCTGGGCTCATCGGACCACGATGGTTTCGTGGTCGACATGGTGACGCTGCCACTGGGATTGTTCTAAAACCCTTGTAGGAGCGCGCCTCGCGCGCGAAAGGCTCCGTGCGACGCTCTGTCGCGAACGGGCTTTTCGCGCGCGGGGCGCGCTCCTACCTGTTTTGTCAGCTGGCAAACCGATCCGTAGCCCGCACCAGCTCCTTGATGATTCCCGGCTCGAACGCCGAATGCCCCGCGTCCTGCACGATCTTCAGATCGGCTTCCGGGAACGCGCGATGCAGATCCCATGCGCTACGCACGGGACACACCACGTCGTAACGTCCCTGCACGATCACCGTGGGGATATGGCGAATCTTGCCCACGTCGCGCAACAGCTGGCCATCGACCTCGAAGAAGCCGGCATTGACGAAGTAGTGGCATTCGATGCGGGCGAACGCGAGCGCGAACTCGTCCTCGCCGCTCGACGCGATATGCCCCTCGTCCTGGTAAAGGTAGCTCGTCGCCCCTTCCCACACCGACCACGCACGCGCCGCGGCGACACGGACCGCCGGGTCGGCACTGGTCAGCCGGCGATGGTAGGCGCTGATCAGATCGCCGTGCTCCGCCTGCGGAATGGCCGACAGATACGTCTCCCAGGCATCGGGATAGAGCTGGTCACAACCGCCCTGATAGAACCACTCCAGCTCCGAACGACGCAGCATGAAGATGCCGCGCAGGACGAGTTCGCTCACGCGATCCGGGTGCGTCTCGGCATAGGCCAGGGCCAGCGTGGAGCCCCACGAGCCGCCGAAGACCTGCCACGTGTCGATACCCAGATGCTCGCGAAGGCGCTCGATGTCGGCGACCAGATCCCACGTCGTGTTATCGGTCAGTTCGGCATGCGGTGTGGACTTGCCACAGCCACGCTGGTCGAAGAGCACGATGCGGTACTTCTTCGGATCGAAGAAGCGACGGCAACGCGGATTCGTGCCGCCACCCGGGCCGCCGTGGAGAAAGACCACCGGCTTGCCCTGAGGATTGCCGCTTTCCTCGAAATAGAGCGTGTGCAGCGGCGAGACCGCGAGCGTGCCGCTGTTGTAAGGCTCGATCGCGGGGTAGAGGTCGGGGGAATCCTGGGCCATGGGGGCACGTCTCTGGGGTGCGGGGAAAGCCCAAGGCTAATGCCCCTGCCACCGCCTGCCAACCTCCCCGGCTGAGCTACGACCGCGCCGTGCGCGCGACCAACGAACTACGCGCGCGCCAGGGTGCCACTGCGTCACCGCGTTGTTGGCTTTTCGCGCGCAGGGCGCGCTCCTACCGGCTCGCTAAAGTAGCTTGCCCGGATTCATGACGTTATTCGGGTCCCACACCGACTTGATCCCGCGCATCAGGGCGATCTCGGCTTCGCTGCGGACACTACCCAGCCAGGGCTTCTTGACCAGGCCGATACCGTGCTCAGCGGAAATGCTGCCCCCGTGGCGCTGCAGCGTGTCGACCAGCAGCGAGGTGACGTGTTCGCACTGCTCGACGAATGCCGCGTTATCAAGATCAGCGGGCTTCAGCACGTTGATGTGCAGGTTGCCGTCGCCAATGTGACCGAACCAGACCACGTCGAAGTGTGGATACTCGGCCGACAGCAGCGCCTGCATCTCGGCCATGAACGCCGGCACCGCCGAAATGCGCACCGAAACGTCGTTCTTATAGGGCTTGTGCGGCGCGAGCGATTCGGTGATGCCCTCGCGTAGCCGCCACAGGGACGCGGCCTGGGCATCGCTGGAGCTGATCGCGCCATCGACCACCCAGCCTTCGCCCAGACAAAACTCGAAGAACGCCAGCGCCGCGGCTTCGGCGGCCTCGTCCGGCGCATCGAACTCGGTGACGACGTAGAACGGATATTCCCCGTCGAATGGACGCTGCGCGCCGTGCGCCGTCACGTGCAGCAATGCACGATCGGTAAAGAATTCGAACGCGCCGAGTGTTAGACGGTGACGTGCCTCGGCGAAGACTTTCATCAACGCATCCATCGCCGGAACCGCGAGCAGCATCACTTGCGAGGGCGGCGGCGGTGACGTGAGGCTCAGGGTGGCTTCGACGACGATGCCGAGCGTGCCTTCCGAGCCGATCACCAGATGGCGCAGGTCGTAGCCGGACGCGTTCTTGATCAGGCCCCGGTTGAGATCCAGCAGCTCGCCGGTCCCGGTGACGACCTTCAGACCCGCGACCCATTGTCGCGTGTTGCCGTAACGGATCACGCGGATGCCGCCGGCGTTGGTCGCGATATTGCCGCCGATCTGGCAGGAGCCCCGCGCGGCGAAATCCACCGGGTAAAGCAATCCGCGTTCCTTCGCCGCGTTGTGCACGGCCTCCAGGGCGATGCCCGGCTGGACGGTCAGGGTGCGGTCGATCGGGTCGAAGTCGAGCACGCGGTTCATCCGGTCGAGGGTCACCACCAGCTCGCCGTTGGCCGCCACGGCACCGCCGGAAAGGCCCGTCCGGCCGCCCGAAGGCACCAGGGCCACGCCCTGCCCGCTCGCCCAGCGGACGATGCCCTGCACCTCTTCCACGGTCGCCGGGTAGGCAATGGCGAGCGGCGCGGGCGTCCAGCGACGGGTCCAGTCGCGGCCATGGTGCTCGAGGTCGCCCGGATCGGTCGACAGCCTGAGTTCGGGAAGGAGGCGGGCCAGTTCGGCCAGGCGCGGGTCGGTCATGGGAGTCTCGCTCGGGTATCCACCGAGGGTGCCAGTCCGCCGGGTGCGCTGCAACATGGGCGTCACGATCTGGCATAGTGGTCAGCCCTGAATCCGCGAAGCAGAAGCGTCAGCCATGAAGCGCACGTCGTACCCGAAAGAAGACATCAAGGTGCTGCTCCTCGAAGGCGTCAGCCGCAGCGCGCTCGACACCTTCCGCCAGGCCGGCTACTCGCAGATCGAGTTTCACGAGAAGTCACTGCCCGAGGACGAGCTGAAAGAGCGCATCGCCGATGCGCACATCGTCGGCATCCGCTCGCGCACGCATCTCTCCGCCGACGTGCTGGCCGAAGCGCGCCGCCTGATCGCGGTGGGGTGCTTCTGCATCGGTACCAATCAGGTCGATACGGTCGACGCCGAGCGACTGGGCGTGCCGGTCTTCAACGCGCCCTACTCCAACACGCGCAGCGTGGCGGAGCTGGTGATCGCCGAAACGATCATGCTGGTCCGCCGCATCCCGGAAAAGAACGCCGAGTGCCACCGCGGCGGCTGGTCCAAGTCGGCCGCCGGCAGCTTCGAGGTCCGCGACAAGGTGCTCGGCATCGTCGGTTACGGCCACATCGGTACCCAGGTCGGCGTGCTCGCCGAATCGCTGGGCATGCGCGTGATTTTCCACGACGTCGAGCCGAAGCTTTCGCTGGGCAATGCACGCCCCGCGGCCAGCCTGGACGACCTGCTCGAGCGCGCCGACGTCATCACGCTGCACGTGCCGGAAACACCGCAGACGAAGAACCTCATCGGCGCCGCCGAGATCGCCCGCATGCGTCCCGGCTCGATGCTGATCAACGCCTCGCGCGGCACCGTGGTGGATATCGACGCACTGGCCGACGCCCTGCGTACGAAGCACCTCGCCGGTGCCGCGATCGACGTGTTCCCGGTGGAGCCTAAAGGCAATACCGATCCGTTCGTCTCGCCACTGGTCGGCATGGACAACGTCATCCTGACCCCGCACGTCGGCGGCAGTACGGCCGAGGCGCAGGAGAACATCGGTATCGAGGTGGCGTCCAAGCTGGTGCGTTACAGCGACAACGGCAGCACACTCTCGGCGGTGAATTTCCCCGAGGTATCCCTGCCCGGCCATCCGACCAGCCGCCGCCTGCTGCACATCCATCGGAACATTCCGGGTGTGCTGTCGCGGGTCAACGAGGTGTTCTCCAAAGCGGCGGTCAACATCGACGGCCAGTATCTGCAGACCTCGCCGCAAGTCGGTTATGTCGTGATCGACGTGACCACCAGCGAGGAGCATGCCGTGGCGCTGCGTAACGAGCTGGCGGCGATCGAGGGTACGCTTCGGGCGCGCGTGCTTTACTGAAGGCACGACGCCATGCCAGAACCCAGGAGACGACAGGCACGCGTCAGGTGGCTGGGCATCGCCACCTGCTGTTTGGCCGGCATGGCGCAGGCCCGCGTTCAGCCTCCAAAGGAAGCACCCCAAACCGATGAGACCACCCTGCGCTGCAAGGATGCAGGCAAAGTCGTCAATGACTACTACGGTTTCACCGCCCTGTTTCCAGGGTCGCTGCACGCCTACCCGGATTCACCCATCGACATGACTGACCACGGCTGCGTGGTCAGTCTGGACGACACCGCAGGCAGCGACCGCAGCATTGACCTGTTCGCTGCCTATAACGCGGCGCTCGACGATACCGTGCGGCAGGCCACCGACGAGCGCATCGACGGTATGACCCACGACGAGACGATCGATCATGTGATCCTTGTCTCGCGTCGGGCGATGTCGCTGGGTGGCCTCAAAGCGGAGCGCAGCGTCATCCGTTACCGTGATAAGTCGACCGGTCGGCCGCACGTTTCCGACGTGGTGATCGCCTTACGTCATATCGTGAAACCGTCCGACGGGTTTTCACACACCTATACGGTATCCCTGACCACGACCGAGGAGGCTTATGAAGGCGACCGGGTCACCTTCGAGGCCATCCTTGCCAGTTGGCGGACCATTCGCGCGGAAGACAGTCCCTGACCGTGCGGTGATCAGCAGCCGTCGGCGACGACACGGGCACGGCCACGCTCTTTAGCGCTGTACAGACGCTGGTCCGCCCTACGAATGAAGGCCGACAGCTCATCGCCCTCCTTCGGCACGATGCTGTTGACGCCCGCGCTCATGGTGATCCGTTTGCCCGAACCGATGCCCGCATGCGGGATCAGTGCCTTGTCGACCAGATCGAGGCAGCGCCATCCCAGCGCCAGGGCTTCGGCCTCGTCGGTATCCGGTAACAACAGCACGAACTCCTCACCACCGAAGCGGCACAAGAGGTCGGCGGGTCGACGCACGATGCCGGACAGCGCCGAAGCGACACGCTTCAGGCATTCGTCGCCTTCCAGATGCCCGTAGTGATCGTTGTACTGCTTGAAGAAATCGATATCGAGGACGACGAGCGAAATGGACTTGTGACTGTCTTTGGCGTCGCGCCATTCCGTCTCCATCATCGTGTCGAAACGACGACGGTTGGGCACGCCGGTCAGGCCATCCTTGAAGGACAGCTCTTCGAGCTCGCGCTGCATGTTGAGCAGCTTTTCTTCCGTGCGCTTGCGCTCGCTGATGTCGAACATGAAGCCGACCAGCGCATTCGGGGTGCCGTCCTCATTGCGCACCACATGCACGACATCGCGAATCCAGACGAAGGTGCCGTCCTTGCGCAGCGCGCGATAATCGGCCTCGTGATCGATGCCCGCCATCGACTGCGAGACACAGAAGTCGAAAACCCACGCGCGGTCCTCGGGGTGCATGCGATCGGCCCAGTCCTGCACGGTCATCCAGGATTCGGGTGCCCAGCCGAGCAGCTCCTCGATCTGCGGTCCCACATAGGCAAAACGCAGCGTCGCCCAGTCGATCTTCCATGGAATGGCGCGCGTCGATTCGAGCAGCGTCTTGTAGACCGCGACGTCGTCGTCGCGAACGATGTCCTGGATACTCATGCATTCCCCCCATGCGGCAGGCTCGCCACGGACGGAATGATCGCCTGCTGTCGACGTGGGCGCCAGTGGATCCTTCACTTGACGCCCCGCAGGCACCTCAGCCAGATCATCTATGCCGTCTGGCCGGGGTAGAGCCGCTTCAGGACGCCACGGAATCAGGCGCCGGAAGCTCGGCCTTCCGCGCGAAGTCGCGCAAGGCGAACGCACCGCGGACGCCGTTGAGGAAAGCCATCCAGATGATGACGGCCATGATCAGACCCGCGACGGCTTTGGGCTGGGTCGCGAACTGATACACCTTCTCCAGTGTGGACAGACCCAGACCTGCAAAGGCGGCAATCATCGCGTCAGCGCAGGCAGGCGGATGTCCGGTATTTCCCCCTGAGCGCCGTGATCTGCGCTCGTGGACGAAGGATAGAAGGGAATCGCGGGGGCTACCAGAGTGACCACCTGTTCAACGCCCTGCCGCCCATCGGGGGGGGTGAACCGCTCACGAAATAAAACGCGGTACGCTCGGCACATGTGTGCTGCGGCGCAATCTAGCGCATATGCCTCACTGCGAAGGCTCTCATGCAATTCCTTCCGCACCGCAGCATAAAGACCCGCCACGAGCGCTTGCCTGACAGGAAATTATTTCGTTCAGGCGCAGCGACCGCCTGCCTAGCATCCGGCAGGTTTTTCGTTTCGATGGTCCAGCATGCCCACTCCGATCACCTGCGTCGCCGACCTTCGGGATCTCGCCCGCAAACGTGTGCCCCGCGCGTTTTTCGACTACGACGACCGCGGCTCTTATGAAGAAGTGACGCTGCGCGACAACCGCGCCGTCTTCGATCGCATCCACCTGCGCCAGCGCGTCATGATCGATGTCGATCGCCGTGATCTGACCACAGAAGTGATCGGCCAGCCGCTGTCCGTGCCGCTGGCGATCGCGCCGACCGGCCTCACCGGCCTGACCCACGGCTCGGGCGAGATCCTCGCCGCCCGCGCGGCGGCGGCCGCCGGGATCCCCTTCTGCCTGAGCACCATGTCGATCTGCTCGGTCGAACAGGTCGCCGCGGCGGTGAAGGACCCGTTCTGGTTTCAGATCTACGTGATGCGCGACCGGGGCTTTACCAGGTCGCTCATCACCCGTGCCCGCGAGGCGGGCTGCTCGGCGCTGATGGTGACCGCCGACCTGCAGATCCAGGGTCAGCGCCATCGCGAGATCAAGAACGGCATGACGGTGCCGCCGAAGCTGACGATGCGCAACCTCGTCGACATCCTCGGCAAGCCACGCTGGGTGAGCGGCGTCCTGTCCGCGCCGAGTCGCTCGTTCGGCAATCTGGCCGGGCAGATCGACGGGGCGGATGGCCTCACTACCCTCGCGCAGTGGATCGGCAACCAGTTCGATCCGCGACTGACCTGGGACGACATCGGCTGGATTCGCGACCTGTGGCCGGGCAAGCTGATCCTCAAGGGGATCATGGAACCCGATGACGCACGCGCAGCGGTCAAGGCGGGCGTCGACGCGATTGTCGTCTCCAACCATGGCGGGCGGCAGCTCGATGGCGCCGTCGCTTCCGCTTACGCCCTGCCCCGTGTCGTCGACGCCGTCGGCAACGACATCGAGGTCCTTTTCGACGGCGGCATCCAGACCGGCCAGGCGCTGCTGAAAGCGCTGGCCCTCGGCGCGCGTGCCGGCCTCATCGGCAAGGCCTTCCTCTACGGCCTCGGTGCCATGGGCCAGGAAGGCGTGACCAGGGTAATCGAGATCCTGCGGCGCGAGCTGGATGTCAGCATGGCGCTGACCGGCAACACCTCGGTGCGCGCCCTCGATCGTTCCATTCTTCTCGACGAACGCGGTGAGCCCTGGCTCCCGCTTCGCCCCACCGCTTGAACACCCCGCGCCGCATGGCGCGCGTACCCAAGGAAACGAAATGAGCAGCAACTACCAGAATTACATCGGCGGACGTTTCGTCAGCGACTCGTCCGATGGCAGCGTCGAGGTCACCAACCCGGCAACGCAGGCCGTGCTCGGCCATGTGCCGGAAGCCTCCGCCGGTACCGTGGCCTCCGCCGTGGATGCAGCGCGCAAGGCGCAGCCGGCGTGGTCGAAGCTGCCCGCCATCCAGCGCGCCAATGCTCTGCGCGCGATCTCGGCCAAGGTGCGCCAGCATCGAGAGCGCCTGGCCGCGCTGATCGTCGCCGAACAAGGCAAGACGCAGGGTCTCGCCGCGGTCGAGGTCGACTTCACCGCCGACTACATCGATTACATGGCCGAATGGGCGCGCCGTCTCGAAGGCGAGGTGCTCACCAGCGACCGCCCGGGCGAAAGCATTTTTCTGCTGCGCAAGCCGATCGGCGTCGTCGCCGGCATCCTGCCGTGGAACTTCCCGTTCTTCCTGATCGCCCGCAAGATGGCTCCCGCACTGGTCACCGGCAATACCGTGGTGATCAAGCCCAGCGAAGAGACGCCCCTCAATGCGTTCGAGTTCGCGAAGCTGGTCGCGGAGACCGACCTGCCCGAGGGCGTGTTCAACCTCATCGGCGGCACCGGCGCCAAGGCCGGTGCGGCACTGACCGACAACCCGGGCGTCGGCCTGATCAGCTTCACCGGCAGCGTCGAGACCGGCAGCCGCATCATGCAGACGGCGGGCAAGCACCTCACCCGCGTGAACCTGGAACTGGGCGGCAAGGCGCCGGCGATCGTGCTGGCCGATGCCGACCTCGACCTTGCCGCGAAGGCCATCACCGATTCGCGAGTGATCAATACCGGACAGGTGTGCAACTGCGCCGAGCGCGTCTACGTCGACCGCAAGGTCGCCGACGAATTCGTCGAGAAGCTTCGCCGGAACATGGCCGCCACGACCTATGGCGATCCGGGCTCGGATGCATCGGTCGGCATGGGCCCGCTGATCAACAAGGCAGGCCTGGACAAGGTACGCGGTGCGGTCGAGCGAGCCGTCGCCGCGGGCAACGAAGTAGTCACGGGCGGCAAGGTCGCCGACCTCGGCCAGGGCTTCCATTACGAGCCGACCGTGCTGATCGCGAAAGACAACGATCAGGAAATCATCCGTAAGGAGACCTTCGGTCCGGTCCTGCCGATCGTGCTGGTCGACGGTCTGGAACAGGCGGTCGCCTACTCCAACGACTCCGACTACGGCCTTACTTCGTCGCTGTATACGCGCGATCTCAACAGCGCCTTCCGTGGTGTGCGCGATCTCGAATTCGGCGAAACGTACGTCAACCGCGAAAACTTCGAAGCCATGCAGGGCTTCCACGCGGGTCGTCGCAAGTCGGGCATCGGCGGCGCCGACGGCAAGCACGGCCTTTACGAATACACCGAAACGCACGTCGTCTACATCCAGCACGACTGATGGCGCGACACACGAGGGGAGACACCATGAAACCAGCAAGCGGAAAGCCAGCCCGGTTCCTGACGATGACGACGGCACTCGCCCTCGCCCTCGTCGGCGGGTCCACCACTTTTGCTCAGGAGGCCGCCAGGGGACCGGCCGCCGTCGACGGCGCGCGCATCGTCAATGCCGACAAGGAACCCGGCAACTGGATGACCACGGGACGCACTTACGACGAGCAGCGCTACAGCCCGTTGAAGCAGATCACCGACAAGAACGTCGACAAGCTCGGCCTGGCATGGACGTACAAGATCGACATCGATCGCGGCGTCGAAGCGACACCCATCGTCGTCGACGGTGTGATGTACACCACGGGCCCCTTCTCCATCGTTTACGCGCTGGACGCGAAGACCGGCCAGCTGAAATGGAAGTACGACCCGAAGTCGGACCGTGCACGCGCAGGCGAAGCCTGCTGCGACGCGGTGAACCGCGGTGTGGCCGTGTGGAATGGCAAGGTCTACGTGGGCGTGCTCGACGGCCGCCTCGAGGCGATCGACGCGAAGACCGGCACGAAGGTCTGGTCGGTCGATACGCGCTACGACACCACGCGAAGCATCTCGATCACCGGCGCGCCGCGCATCGTCGAAGGCAAGGTGATCATCGGTAACGGTGGCGCCGAGTACGGCACGCGCGGCTACATCACCGCGTACGACGCCGAGACCGGCAAGCAGGACTGGCGCTTCTGGACGGTGCCGGGCGATCCGGACAAGCCGGCCGAGAACAAGGCGATGGAAATCGCCCGTCCGACGTGGACCGGTCGTGCGTTCGTCACGCAGGGTGGCGGCGGTACCGTATGGGATTCGATGTCGTACGACCCCGAACTGAAGCTGCTCTACATCGGCGTGGGCAACGCGTCGTCGTGGAATCCGAAGTTCCGCAGCGAGGGCAAGGGCGACAACCTGTTCCTGTCGTCCATCGTGGCGATCCATGTGGACACCGGCGAGTACGCCTGGCACTACCAGACCACCCCGGGCGATGCCTGGGACTTCACGGCGACCGCGCACATCATCCTTGCCGACATAAAGATCGACGGCAAAGTGCGCAAAGTAGCCATGCAGTCGCCGAAGAACGGCTACTTCTACGTCATCGATCGCACCAACGGCAAGCTGCTGTCGGCGAAGAACATCATCCCGCTCAGCTGGTCCAGTGGCGTCGACATGAAGACCGGTCGTCCGAAGGTCAATCAAAGCGCCGAATACTGGAAGGATCCGGAACACAAGCCGCACCTGGTGCAGCCCGCGTTCTGGGGCGCGCACGACTGGCAGCCGATGTCGTACAGCCCGGATACGGGTCTGGTCTACATCCCGACGCACATCATGTCGGCGTACTACCAGGATCTGGCCAAGGAACCGCCGCGTCGCAAGTTCAAGAGCGCCTATCAGCTCGGTGCGGATGCCGGCATGGTGCCCGAGGCGGAGAAGGAGCTGCGCGAACTGGCCAATACCTGGAGCGGCAAGCTCACCGCCTGGGACCCGAAGACGCAGAAGATGGTCTGGGAAGTCCCGTACAAGACGATCTTCAACGGTGGCGTGCTGTCCACCGCGGGCAACCTCGTCTTCGAAGGCACCGCCGACGGTCGCGTCGTGGCGTACTCCGCCGACAAGGGTAAAAAGCTCTGGGAGCAGCCGGCCAACACGGGCGTCATGGCCGCACCGATCACCTATACGGTGGACGGCGAGCAGTACGTGACCTTCATGGTCGGCTGGGGCGGCGCGTTCTCGACGTTCGAGGGCGGTATCTCGCTCAATGCCGGCGTGCTGCCTAATTCACAGGTTCTCACCTATAAGCTCGGCGGCACCGCCAAGCTGCCGGACTTCAAGTACAAGTACGCCGACCACAAGCTCGATCCGCCGCCGCTCACCGGTACGCCGGAACAGATCGCCGAAGGCCAGAAAGCGTTCGGTGCCAACTGCTCGCAGTGCCACGGCATCAACGCGGTCTCCGGCGGCGTGCTGCCCGACCTGCGCCTGCTGTCGAAGGAAAACCACGCGCGCTTCGCCGCCATCGTCTACGGCGCCCGCGTCATGGACGGCATGCCCTCGTTCGCCGACGGCCTCACCATGCAGCAGGTGGAAGAGGTGCATCAGTACCTGATCAAGCGGGCCCACGACCTGAAGGACTCGCCGACCAGGGAACCGCGCGCCGCCCAACAGCCGTAACAGCGACGTAGGAGCGCGCCTTGCGCGCGATGCTTTTCCACACGGAACGGTGTCGCGCGCGGGGCGCGCTCCTACATTTGGGTCATCGCGGTTAAGGCCTTTGCGCCTCCACGCAGACCTCCCGCAACCACGCAATAAAAGCCCCTCGGGCCTCGTCGGGCTCCGCCACGCGGTGCCAGCAAAGATGATAGGCATACGCCGGCTCCGCCTCGATCGCGAACAGCTTGATCAGCTTGCCGCTCTGCAGATGCCGCCGCGCAAGACTGCGCCGCACCAGCGCCACCCCATGACCATTCAGCGCCGCCTCCATCAGCATGCCGAGGTCCATCAGCCGATGGCCGTCCGTCGGTTCGGCGGTATCGCCCTGCCCCGTCTCGGTGCGGGCGGCGCGCATCCATGGCCCCCAAGGCTCGAGCGGACAGCGCAGCAGGATGGCGCGACGGATCATGTCGGCAGGTGAGTCGAAGCGAATCTGCGCCAGATAAGCCGGACTCGCCACGGGAAAAACGGTCTCGCTGGTGAGGCGCTCACTGTCCACGCCCTCGAAGCGCCCGTCCCCGAAGCGTACTTCCACGTCCCAACCCGGCGCCGTGATGTCGAGATACGGGATGGACGGCATCAGCTCGAGTTCGATGTCCGGATACCGCTGAGTGAAAGCATGCAGGTGCGGGACGAGAAGATCGCGCCCGAACGTCGGTGGCGTGGCGACACGCAGCCGTCGACGTGATGATGAATCGCGGCGGTGATACGCGGAGCGTGTCAGCAGACCGAGCGCGACGTTGACCTGCTCGAGGTATTCGCGGCCGATAGCGGTGGGCTCGACGCCGCGGCCTGTGCGCGAAAGCATCTTTACACCGAGTAGGGATTCGAGTCCGGCGACGCGTTTGGCGACGGCGCTGGGCGTGACTGCCAGCTCGTAACTCGCGCGTTCGAAAGAGCCTAATCGTGCGGCGGCTTCCAACGCCCGCAGATGCGCCGTCGAAGGCAGACGTACGTTGTTCTGTTCGAGTGAGTGCAGCCGGTGATCGAGCCCGTCGTTCGACGGACGGCGTGGAAAATTCATCCGCGGGCCTCTGTTTTTCAGGGCTCTAGATTAGCAGCCGGGCGCAAGTTCTGACGCATCAGGACGCGACTCGTCAACCTATCCGCCTAGCCGACGTTGGAGATCCATGCCCAACGTGAGGACGACCTCGATGCCCGATTCCCTACCTGCCCTCGCCATGCGTGGTGTGACCCTTGCATGCGCCATCGCACTCGCGTCATGCGCAAGTAGCGGCGTTCGTCTCGCTACCGCGCCTGTCCACCCCTACTCGTTCGATGGCCACTGGGTGGTGGATCCCTCGCGAAGCGAAGACCCCGATGCTGCCGGCGCTGCGGCAGGTGGCGGCCGAGGTGGCATGGGCGGCGGTCACGGCCATGGTGGCGGGATGGGTGGCGGAGGGATGGGAGGTGGTGGTGGCATGGGCGGAGGCCGACATGGTGGCGGCGGTGCAGGCTCCGGAAGCAGCCCGGGAGGTAGCCCTGACAGTGGCGGTAACGGGAACACGATGCGTCGCGCCCTTCTGCTGCCAGACACGCTGGACATCGCCCTGCGGCCTGACACGCTTTCGCTAACCGCCGACGGGCATCCGCGTAGCGTTCCCATGATCACGACTCAGGACGCGCATGCGAATGCCACACGCGCAGGCTGGGACGGCGACAGTCTCGTAATCGTGATTCACGCCGATCCGAAGCGCGGGGACATCGTGCAGCGCTATGAGGTCGCGCCGGATCATTCGCGTCTCGTGGTGACAACGGAATTCAAGGGCAAGTCGAAGAAGGTTTCTGTGGTCCGGGAGTTTACGGCTGCGCCTGCCGCCACTAAGGACTAACGAGAAGCCCGGCATTGCCGGGCTTCGTTTCGTCGTACGGGCAGCAGTGCTTCTTCAGGCAGCAAACGTCTTGTCGTTCTTCGTCAGGCTCCACGCGCCAAGCGTCATGCCACCCTGCCCGCCATCGAACGTTTGCTTCACATATTTCCACTGGATCGCGGCATATCTGAGCGCGAGCGTTTCCATCGGTAGCGGCCTGTCGTCGATGCCGAGACCGATCTGCGCGATCAGAACATGTTTGAGTTGAATCTCAAGATATTTGACGCGTCGTCCGTCACCCGCGTCCCGATACATGTCGATCTGCGCGGACTGAAACGTCGTTCCGCCTGAGAGCGCCTGATAGAGCGCCGGACTCGACGAGTCGATCTCCTTCCTCACCCCGATATCGCCATGCACGGTGCGCCCGACCGCGTGGCCACCCGCCGTCGACGAAGCCAGGGATGTGGGTTGGTGCATCTGATGGTGCAAGGAGTTCAGCTCGATCCACTGCCCATGATCCTTATCCGCGGATTCGCCTTTCAGGTCGGGGCCGTTCAACTTCAGGTAAATGCTTTTCATCGAAATCCTTGATGTGGTCATACAGGCTGTCGCTGCCTATCGGAGGCGAACGACGAGGCTTTCTACCGGATTCGAAAAAGATATGTTTGAGAACGAAGGACACCGTTTTTCTTGGCTTCAATTGCGTTCATCTACCCACGTAATTTCATGAACGCGTGACTTACATGACGGGGTAAGTGGTCGCTCCGACAACTACACTGCGCGCCGCATCGGTCGGGTCGCATACGACTCGACTACACAGGAGCGCAACGCGATGGAGACGTTCGACATTGTCTGCATGGAGACGTAGCGCGTTTACGTAGCAAAGGAGCAGGTCTATGAATGGAAATCCAGTCGCACTGGAAGACGCGACGTCGGCGATAGATAAAGTTGAATCGATCCCGCGTGCCATGCGACATATGGGATGGATGGTCGCCGCCGACCTGATGGAACGGTGGCTTCATTCGTCGGCGTGGGTGCTTCCCGACGTGTGGAAATCACCAGATGCGCCGGATCCGCGAACGCTTCCGGCTTCTTCGCTCGACGAACGCATCGTGCGCATGAGCTGGGCGATGGCGAATCCGCGTGTCCGCATTGGCATGGAGAGGCTGAGGGAAAAAATGGCGAATGGACCTGCCAAGAAGCTACTTCAACGAAGGGCGACGAAGCTATCCTGGGGGGCAAACGGACGCGCCGATTTTGGCAGTCAACACGATAGCGCCGTCCAGTTGGACTGGAAGTGCCAGTCCAATTACGAAGTAATCGGCGGGAAGCTCGACACGATGGACGACCTCTACGGAGCCCTCGGCTCAGCTGCGCTGAAAGTTGCTTTGGTTGGCGAGGCCACCCGGGACGCACAGAACGGAAAGATCAGCCTCCGAGTTACACACGCTGGCTTCTACATTCGCGACACGTACGACTTCAACGGCCCTCAGACACTGGGAACCTGGACCAAGGATGGCGTCCTCAACAAGAAGCAGATATTCGCGAATGCGGTGATGAACGGACTATCGTTCCAGTGGGGCATACCGTCTGGACATGTATCGAACGCCGACTTCGAACAGTATCGGATCGAGACCGGGCTGGGCGGCGATTTCGTCATCTACTCCGACGTCTACTGGGAGCGCACGGATTTCGTGCTTGATCTGGGCTGATGGATATCAAAGCCCTCATCGGGGTCATCCTGGTCGTTGCTGGAGCCGCGACTTATCAAGCTTCGGAGTGGTGGGAGCGTGCTTATGCGACGTACATCTCGTCGCAGACAAGCCCTGACGGCTGCCTGCGTGTAGACACCTACAAGGCGTTTTGGGTGCTCCCATCATTCCTCCATCGCATACCGGATCCCGATCCCGAAAACAGAAACGATTTGGGTAGAGACTGGGACGGCGCCTTCTTCAAACGAGCTTACGAAGTCAGCACAGGCGATTTTCTGGGTGAAACGGTCGTGTTCGACGCATCCGCTTCGTTCAACATGATGTTCTGGAACGACTCGAAAGAGGCGGGCCGACGCATCGTCCTGGCTAACGGATTCCCGATGGTCGATACCGATCGGTGTGCCGACAAGGCGACGCTGGCGAAGCTCGAAGCGTTCTATGAAAAGGAGCGTGAGGAATTTCGACCGATTCAGGAGCGCTGGGAGCGAGATCGAGAACGGGATCGCGAAGAGGAAAGGCTACGGGAGCAAAATCAGCCGGATGAACGCCAGGCTTCGGGGGCGGCGGCAAGCCCACCGGGTGGCGGAAGGTTGGCGGGGCGGTAACGAAAAAAGGCGCCCCGTGAGGGACGCCTTTTCGAATAATGGTCGGGGTGGCGAGATTCGAACTCGCGACCACTACACCCCCAGCGTAGTGCGCTACCAGGCTGCGCTACACCCCGACGAGCAAACGATTGTAACAGCAACGCCGCGATCTGCGGAAGCGGGTCAGCGACGAAGCAGGGTCAGGACTTCTTCGAGCTCCAGGCGGACCTGGCGGACGATCTGGTGCGACATGCTCGCTTCCATACGGGCCTGGGGGCCCTCGAGGCGTGCGCGCGCACCCGTAATGGTGAAACCCTCGTCGTACAGCAGCGAACGGATCTGGCGGATCATCAGCACGTCGTGACGCTGGTAGTAGCGGCGGTTGCCACGGCGCTTGACGGGCTTCAGGGCCGGAAATTCCTGCTCCCAGTAGCGAAGGACATGCGGCTTGACGCCGCAAAGCTCGCTTACTTCACCGATGGTGAAGTAGCGCTTCGCCGGGATCGCCGGAAGTTCGGTGTTATTCCCTGGATCCAGCATAGCCCTCGACTCTTACCTTGAGTTTCTGGCCAGGACGGAAGGTGACGACCCGCCGGGCAGAGATGGGAATTTCTTCGCCGGTCTTGGGATTGCGACCCGGCCGCTGATTTTTCTGACGCAGATCGAAATTGCCGAAGCCCGACAACTTGACCTGCTCGCCCCGCTCGAGAGCTTCACGAACGACTTCGAAGTACGCGTCAACGAACTCTTTGGCCTCACGCTTGTTGAGACCTACGTCGAGGAAAAGCCGCTCGGCCATTTCCGCCTTGGTCAGCGCCATCTTATCCTCGCAATCTTGCCTTGCATGTCTTCTCCAATGCCCCCACCGCTTCTGCCACACGAGCGTCGGCATCTTCGTCGGTAAGGGTGCGTGAAGCGTCCTGTAAAATCAAGCCCATAGCGAGACTCTTTCGCCCTTCGTCGATCCCTTTCCCGGCGTATCGGTCGAACAGGCGGATCTCACGCAGGACCTCGCCGAGGGCGCCACGAACGGCTGCCTCGACGGCCGACCAGGAGACGTCCTCAGGCAGTTCGACCGCGATATCGCGACGCACGGCGGGGAACCGGGCCACGCGCGCCGCGCTGGGCAGGCGTCGGGCCAGTACCGGCTCGAGGGCCAGCTCCATCACATGAACATCCGGACCGAGATCCAGGGCTTTCGCGAGTGCCGGGTGCAGGGCACCTAAGTAACCGGCCGGCAGTCCGTCGCGGAGTACGCGTGCGCCACGACCGGGATGCAGCCAGGACGGCAGATCGTCGGTGTCGACCGACCAGCGGGCCGGCTCACCCGTGTGAGCGATCAGCGCGTCGAGGTCGCCCTTGAGGTCGAAGAAGTCGACCGTGCGGGACGCTTCGCCCCACTGCTCCGCCCGTGCATTGCCTGAAGCGACGACGGCCACCCGGCCGATCTCGTCCGGGGCACCGCCCGTCGCGTGGAAGCTGCGCGCCAATTCGAACAGACGAACGCGCTCCTGCTGGCGGGCACGATTGTGACGCAGCGCTTCGACCAGGCCCGGCAGCAGCGAGGTACGCATGACGGCCAGGTCGGCTGAAAGCGGATTGGCCAACGGCACCCAGGCGTGGTCGACGCCCCAGGTCTTGAGCAGGTCGGCGCTGAGGAACGACAGCGTGACCGCCTCGAAATAGCCACGCGCGGCCAGCTGGTCGCGCAGCGCCATCTCGCTCAGGCGCGCCTCCGGCTCCGACCGCAGGGCAATCTGACCGGCAGGAATATGGGTCGGGATGCGCTCGTAACCATGAATACGGGCGACCTCTTCGATCAGGTCCTCCTCGCGCTCGATGTCGAAGCGGCTGCTCGGTGGCGTGACTTTCCAGCCGTCCGCGATTTCCTCGACGCCCATGCCCAGCGCGGTGAAGATGCGGGTCACTTCGGCGGCGGCGACATCGATGCCGAGGATGCGACGCAGACGCGCATGACGGAGGACGACAGGCGCGTGCTCGCGCAGGTCTTCGAGCCGCTCAGCGACCGTCACCGGGCCCGCCTGGCCGCCGGCGATCTGCAGCAGCAGTTCGGTGGCGCGTTCCATCGCGCGCTTCGGCAGGGCCGGGTCGACACCGCGTTCGTAGCGATGCGAGGCGTCCGTGTGGAGCCCGAGCTTGCGCGCGCGACCCATGATGGCCGACGGCGCGAAGTGCGCAGCTTCGAGAAAAATGTTGCGCGTCGCATCGGTGACGCGCGAGTCGAAACCGCCCATGACACCGGCGACGGCAAGCGGTGCGGCCTCGTCGGCGATGACGACGAACGACGGGTCGAGCTTGGCTTCGCTGCCATCCAGCAGCTTCAGGGTCTCGCCCTGCCCCGCATGACGGACGACGATCGAGCCCGTCAGCTTGTCGTTGTCGAACGCATGCATCGGATGACCGAGCTCGAGCATCACGTACTGAGTGACGTCGACCACCGCGCTGATCGGACGGATACCCGCGCGGCGCAGACGCTCCGCCATCCACAAGGGCGACGCCGTGCTCGCGTCGATACCTTCGATGATGCGACCGAGATAGCGCGGCGCGTCGGCACCGGCTTCGAGACGGACCGGACGGGTGGCGCTGGCGGTGACGGCGACGTCGCCCACACCGATCGCTTTGACGCGGCTGCCGAAAAGCGCCGCCACATCGTGCGCCAGACCGTTGAGGCCGAGCACGTCCGGACGGTTCGGCGTGATCTTCAGTTCGATGCTGGCGTCGGGCAGACCGAGGTAGTCCGCCAGCGGCTTGCCGACCGGCGCATCGGCCGGCAGTTCGAGCAGACCGGAGGCATCCGCATCGAGGCGAAGCTCTTTCGCCGAGCAGAGCATGCCGAACGACTCGACCCCGCGCAGCTTCGCGGCCTTGATATGGATCTCGCCCGGCAGCGTGCTGCCAACGGTTGCCAGCGGCACGCGGATTCCCACGCGCGCATTGGGCGCACCGCAGACGATCTGCACCAGCTCACCCGTGCCGGCGTCGACCTTGCACACCTGCAGGCGATCGGCTTCGGGATGTTTGGTGGCTTCGACGATCCTGGCGACGACCACGCCGTCGAGACCATCACCCAACTCGGTGACTTCCTCGACTTCCAGGCCGGACATGGTGAGTGCGTGAACCAGCGCCGCGCGATCCGCGTCGATGTCGACCAGCTCGCGCAGCCAGTTTTCGGAGAATTTCATGGGAGCGACTCTCTAATCCGGAGGGCTATCAGGCGAACTGACGGAGGAAGCGCAGGTCGTTCTCGAAGAACGCGCGCAGATCGCCCACGCCGTAACGCAGCATCGCGAAACGCTCAACGCCGAGGCCGAAGGCGAAACCCGTGTAACGCTCCGGATCGATGCCGCAGTTCTTCAGCACGGTCGGGTGGACCATGCCGCAGCCCAGCACTTCGAGCCAGCGCGTGGAGCCGTCTTCGGCGTCCCAGCGGATGTCCACTTCGGCCGAGGGCTCGGTGAAGGGGAAGTAGCTCGGACGGAAGCGCATCTCGAAATCGCGCTCGAAGAACGCGCGGATGAATTCGGCCAGGGTGCCCTTCAGGTCGGCGAAGCTCGAGGTCTCATCGACCAGCAGGCCTTCGATCTGATGGAACATCGGCGAATGGGTCTGGTCGGAATCGCTGCGATAGACCTTGCCCGGGGCGATGATGCGGATCGGCGGCTGGCGCCCTTGCATCGAACGGATCTGCACCGGCGAGGTATGCGTACGCAGCAGGCGACCGTCACCGAAATAGAAGGTGTCGTGCATCGCGCGCGCGGGATGGTGCGGCGGGAAGTTCAGCGCCTCGAAGTTATGCCAGTCGTCCTCGATCTCGGGACCGTCGGCACGCTGGTAACCGAGACGGCCGAAGATATCGGCGATGCGCTCGAGCGCGCGGGTGATCGGGTGGATGCCACCGTACTCGCCGTCGCGGCCCGGGAGGCTGACGTCGATTCGCTCGGAAGCGAGGCGGCGATCCAGTTCAGCCTGTTCCAGCGCCTGCTTGCGGGCGGCAATGGCGTCCGTGAGACGCTCCTTGACCCGGTTGACTTCGGCGCCACGCGCCTTGCGCTCGTCACCCGACAACTGACCCAGGGCTTTCAGCGCGGCGGTCACCGCACCGTTCTTTCCCAGCAGGGCGACACGCACGGCATCCAGCGCCTCGAGGGAGGCCGCCGACTCGATGTCGCGCAGGGAGGCGTCGATATGCTCGATCGATTCCATCGGTTTTCCTGACTTTTTCGAGGCACACAAAAAAGTGTGGGGAGAAGGCAAGGCCTTCTCCCCACGTCATCCATCTTCGCGCGATAAGACTACCGCGCGTTTAAAGCGGATTACGCAGCCAGACTGGCCTTGGCCTTCTCTGCGATCGCGCCAAATGCCTTGATGTCGTGCACGGCGAGGTCGGCGAGGACCTTACGGTCGACGGCGATCTCAGCCTTGGCCAGACCGTTGATCAGGCGGCTGTAGGACAGACCGAACTGACGGGCGGCGGCGTTGATACGCACGATCCACAGCGCGCGGAACTGACGCTTACGCTGCTTGCGGCCGATGTAGGCGTACTGACCAGCCTTGATGACGGCCTGGTTGGCTACGCGGAAGACCTTGCGACGGGCGTTGTAATAACCCTTTGCACGGCCGAGGATTTTCTTGTGACGACGACGGGCGGTAACGCCACGCTTAACACGAGCCATGGTTCAACCCTCCCTTAGAGATACGGCAACATGCGAGCTACACCCTTGGTGTCGCACGCTTTGACGTGGTTGGGAGCGCGCAGGCCGCGCTTACGCTTGGTCGACTTCTTCGTCAGGATATGCGACTTGAAGGCGTGACCGGCTTTGAACTTACCGGATGCGGTCTTGCGAAAACGCTTCGCTGCCGCCCGGTTGGTCTTGATCTTGGGCATCGGAATGCTCCGTATTCGGTGACTGACTGATCCGGCGGCAAGCCCTTGCGGGACAAGCACTTTCCTTCCTGCCGGGTACGGTGATTCGGCCCATCCATACGGGCCGAGCCGGCGATCATACATGAATTCAAACGAAAAAGGGCGCCGGAGCGCCCTTCTCGTTCGATCAGATCTTTTTCTTCGGTCCGATCATCATGACCATCTGGCGGCCTTCGAGGCGGGGGAAGGACTCCACCACACCGTCTTCGCCGATGTCCGTCTGGACCCGGCGGGCCAGATTCTGGCCGAGGTCCTGATGGGACATTTCACGACCGCGGAAGCGGATCGTGACCTTGACCTTGTCGCCTTCTTCCAGGAATTCGCGCATCTTGCGCAGCTTGATCTGGTAGTCGCCCTCGTCGGTGACGGGACGGAACTTCACTTCCTTGATCTCTACCTGCTTCTGCTTCTTCTTGGCAGCCGAGGCCTTCTTCTGGGCTTCGAACTTGAACTTGCCGTAATCCATGATCTTGCAGACCGGCGGATCGCCGTTCGGCTGGATTTCGACGAGATCCATGCCCAGCTCTTCAGCGGCCTTGATGGCGTCATCAGTCCGCATGATTCCGAGCTGCTCGCCTTCCGCGCCAAGCACGCGGACCTGCGGGACACGGATGTCTCTGTTCTTGCGATTGCCCTTGTTATCGGTCGTAGCGATACCGCTATCCTCCAGAAGAATGATCCAAATACCGGACCCCCGCTCAGCGGCGGGTCTCGGCTTCCAAACGTTCGACGAACTGGGCCACGGTCATGCTGCCGAGGTCCTCGCCGCCGCGGGTACGTACGGAGATGGTACCCGTTTCTTTCTCGCGATCACCGACCACGATCAGATAAGGCACCTTCTGCAACGTGTGCTCGCGGATTTTATATCCGACTTTTTCGTTGCGCAAATCGGCGTTTACCCTGAACCCTTGTCCGACAAGGGCTTGGGCCACGTCCTGCACGTAATCGGCCTGGGCGTCCGTAATGCTGAACGCAACTGCCTGAATGGGGGCGAGCCAGGTCGGAAGCAAGCCCGCGTGGTGCTCGATCAGGATGCCGATGAATCGCTCCATCGAGCCGACGATGGCCCGGTGCAGCATGACCGGGTGCTGGCGCTGGCTGTTCTCGTCCACGTACTCGGCGCCCAGACGCTCGGGCATCATGAAATCGACCTGCATCGTGCCCACCTGCCAGGCGCGGCCGATGGAGTCCTTCATGTGGTACTCGATCTTGGGACCGTAGAAGGCGCCCTCACCCGGCAGTTCCTCCCACTCGACGCCAGCCGCCTGCAGAGCCGCCCGCAGGGCGTGCTCGGCCTTGTCCCAGACCTCGTCGGCACCGATGCGCTTGTCGGGACGCAGGGCGATCTTCATGGCGATGTCGCTGAACCCGAAGTCCTCGTAGACCTTCATGGCCTGGGCGTGGAAGGCCGCGACTTCGCCCTCGATCTGCGCCGGGGTGCAGAAGATGTGGCCGTCGTCCTGCGTGAAGGCACGCACGCGCATGATGCCGTGCAGCGCGCCCGAGGGCTCATTGCGGTGACAGCCGCCGAACTCGCCGTAGCGGATCGGCAGGTCGCGGTAGCTGTGCAGGTTGGTGTTGAAGATCTGGATGTGGCCCGGGCAGTTCATGGGCTTCAGGGCGTACGTGCGCTTCTCCGACTCGGTGAAGAACATGTTTTCCTGGTAGTTGTCCCAGTGGCCGGACTTCTTCCACAGGCTGACGTCCATGATCTGCGGACCACGGACCTCCTGGTAACCGCTCTTCTTGTACACGCCGCGGACGTACTGCTCGACGGCCTGCCAGATCGCCCACCCCTTCGGGTGCCAGAAGATCATGCCCGGCGCCTCTTCCTGCATGTGGAAGAGGTCGAGCTGCTTGCCGATGCGGCGGTGGTCGCGCTTTTCGGCTTCCTCCAGTTGCAGCAGGTAGGCCTTGAGGTCCTTGTCGTTCAGCCACGACGTACCGTAGATGCGCGTCAGCATCTCGTTGTTGGAATCGCCGCGCCAGTAGGCGCCGGCAACCTTCATCAGCTTGAACGCGCGGAGCTTGCCCGTGTTGGACACGTGCGGCCCGCGGCAGAGATCGGTGAACTCACCCTGCGTGTAGAGCGAAAGCTCTTCGTTCGCTGGGATGCTCTCGATGATCTGGGCTTTGTACTCTTCACCCAGGCCGCGGAAGAACGTGATCGCCTCGTCGCGGCTCTTGACCGAGCGCGTGACCGGAATCTGTTCCTTGACGATTTTTTCCATCTCGGCCTGGATGGTCTCCAGGTCGTCCGGCGTAAACGGGCGCTCGTAGGCGAAATCGTAGAAGAAGCCGTTGTCGATGACCGGGCCGATCGTGACCTGCGCGCCGGGGAACAGGCGCTGCACGGCCTGACCCAGAAGGTGGGCCGTGGAGTGACGCAGGATATCCAGCGCCTCGGGGCTCTTTTCGGTGACGATCTCGAGGGCGGCGTCGTGATCGATCGTGAAGCTGGCATCGACCAGCTTGCCGTCGACCTTGCCCGCGAGGGTGGCCTTGGCGAGGCCGGCACCGATCGAGGCGGCGACGTCCTGCACGGATACGGGGTGATCGAACGGCCGCTGGCTGCCGTCGGGTAGCGTGATCTGGATCATGAATGCGAATTCCGGACAAACAAAAAGGGCGCCATGCGCCCTTCGACAATGACGAAGACGTGGCGGGAGGTCAGATTGAAGAGCGCGTAGTCCGCATGTCGCACACTCGGCCAGCGTTGCCGCGGGCCACCTTCGTCGGTTGGATACCCGTAAAAGCTAGATCAGGGGCGCTGCCGTGTCAATCCGGGCGTCCGCTACAATGGGCGACTCGCTCCACTGGCAGGACATCCCCATGCGCATCCTGGTCACCGGCACCGCCGGCTTCGTCGGCTCGGCCCTCGCCGAGCGCCTCCTTGCGCGCGGCGATACCGTGCTGGGATTCGACAATCACAACGATTACTACGACCCGGGCCTGAAAGAGGCACGCGTCGCCCGTTTCGTGGATCACCCGAATTACACCCACGTCCGCGCCGACCTCGCCGGGCAGGCGGCCGTGGACAAGGCTTTCGCGGAGTTCCAGCCCGAGCGCGTGGTCAACCTGGCCGCGCAGGCCGGCGTGCGCTATTCGCTGACCCACCCGCATGCTTACGTGCAGAGCAACCTGGTCGGCTTCGTCAACATCCTCGAGGCCTGCCGTCGCCACGCCGTGGGGCATCTGGTCTATGCCTCGTCCAGTTCGGTGTACGGCGCGAACCGGAAGATGCCGTTCGCCGTCGAGGATGCCGTGGACCATCCGGTCAGCCTTTACGCCGCCACCAAAAAATCCAACGAGCTGATGGCGCATACCTATAGCCATCTCTTCGGATTGCCCACGACGGGCCTGCGCTTCTTCACCGTGTATGGCCCATGGGGTCGTCCGGACATGTCGCCGATCCTCTTCGCCAACCGCATCGTGCGCGGCGAGGCGATCGACGTGTTCAATCACGGAAATCACAGCCGCGATTTCACTTACATCGACGATATCGTCGAGGGGGTGATCCGTACGCTGGACCATCCGGCGCAGCCTGACCCCACCTACGATCCCGTGGATCCGCATGCGGGAAGTTCGGCGGCTCCGTATCGCGTCTACAACCTGGGCAACGATGAGCCCGTGCAGCTGCTCGATTTCATCGGCCTGCTGGAGAAGCACCTCGGGCGGACGGTGGAGAAGCGACTGTTGCCGATGCAGCCGGGCGATGTACCGGATACCTGGGCCGACGTATCGGCGATTCGCCGGGATGTGGGTTACGCACCATCGACGTCGATCGACGAGGGGCTGCGGAAGTTCGCCGAGTGGTACAAGGACTTTTACAAGGTCGGATGATCAGATAAGACGACGCAACAGTCCGGAGGCGCGGCGGGTCTTGCGAGCGATGGCATAGCCGAGGATGTCGGCCGATGCCAGCAGGGTGAATGCCTTCCGCGCCCGCGTCACACCGGTGTAGACGAGTTCGCGTGTGAGGACGGGAGACGGTTCGGGCGGCAAAGCGAGCGCGGTGTGCTCGAATTCCGAGCCCTGCGATTTGTGCACGGTCATGGCGAATACCGTATCGACGGCGGAGAGGCGGCTCGGAACCACGAAACGGATGCGCTCGCCCGCCTGCTCGTCCGCGACGGAGAACGCCACGCGCAACGCCATGGCGCCCTGCCCATCCGGCACCCAGAGCGTCACACCCACGTCGCCGTTCATGAGGCCCAGCGCGTAGTCGTTGCGCGTCACCATGACGGGACGGCCTTCGTACCAGCCCGTGACGGCATCGATCAGGCCACGCTCGAGCAGTCCTCTGGCGATACGTTCGTTTTGCGCGTCGACGCCGGTGTCGCCATGGCGGGTAGCGCACAGCAGCTGAAAGCGCGCGTACGCCGCGAGTGCTCCGGCGCCCCACGCCTCGAAATCAGCGAACGCCGCATCGAGCGCAGGCCGTCGCTTTTCGATCCAGTCCAGATAATGCCGGTATCCCGGTGCCTGCCCGCGCCCCTCGATGGCCAGGCTGGCGATGGCGGACGTCGATGGCGGAAGCATCGCGACATCACCCGACGCGGCGGAAAAACTGGCCATCGCGCCGGCCATCTCACCCCGATTTATCCCGAGCGCCAGTGCGCCGATGCCACTGTCGGCACCAAAGCGGCGACTGCGACGAAGCATGGTGACCTGCTGGTCGAGCGGCCGGGCGTCGTCTTCGACGGTCCAGGCGGTGACGTCCACACCGGCCACCTCGCTCAACCACTCGCGCGTACGCTCGTCGTAGTGCCCGCGGTCGGCGCGCGCGCAGAGGTCGCCGAGGACGGCGCCCGCCTCCACCGACGAGAGCTGATCCTTGTCGCCCAGGAGAATGAGGCGCGCCTGCGGAGGCAAGGCATCGAGCGTCGCGGCCATCATTTCGAGGTCGATCATCGACGCCTCGTCGATGACGAGCACATCGAGGTGAAGCGGATTATCGGCATCGTGGCGGAACCGCCGACTGTCCGGACGACTGCCCAGCAGACGATGCAAGGTCGTCACTTCCGCGGGGATCGCCTGCTTCACCGCCTCATCGACCCGCAACTGCTCGATCTGCAGGGAAATGGACGCGTTCAGTCGCGCCGCCGCCTTGCCGGTCGGCGCCGCCAGACGAATACGCAGGCGCGGCTGACCGGCGCGATGCGCGATCGTCTGGAGCAGCCCGAGCAAGCGGATGACCGTCGTGGTCTTGCCGGTGCCCGGCCCACCCGTGATGACGGCAAATGCGGCGCGCGCCGCGATGGCACACGCGATTTTCTGCCAGTCGGGACCGTCGTCACCGGCGGGAAACAGCCGGTCGAGTTCCGCGGCCAGATCATCCGGGATCGCCACCCGCGTCAGACGACTCATGATCGATTCGGCCACCCGCGCTTCGTCACGCCAGAAACGGCGCAGGTAGAGCAGGTGTCCGTCGAGCACCAGCGGTGCGGCCGGATCGCCTTCGGGCCCCGCCACCAGCGGAGACATGGCGAGCGCGGCGTCGACGCCTGCCAGCGCGTCGCCGTCTTCCGCCCAGTCGCGTACGTCGACACAGATATGTCCGTCGCCGAGCTCGCGACTCAGCAGCGCAGCCGCCAGGAGGACCCGGCGGTCACCCTCCGGGTCCAGCGTGAGGAGAAAACGGGCGAAAGCACGGTCGACCGCCCGGAGGCGGCCTTCCGCCACCCCGGTGTCGAGCCAGCCGATGGCGTCGACCAGACTGACCTCGGTCGTCATGCGACGCCTCCTTCGAAAAGCGCATCCAGCGCGTCGATCATGGCCCGGGGCGGCCGTTCGACGTGCACACCGTGACCTCGGCCATCCACGCCCCGCAGGTACAGGTAGACCGCTCCGCCGATGTGGGTGTCGTAGTCGTAGACGTCGCCGAGGCGCGCACGCAGCTGGCGATGCAGGGCAAGGAGATAGAGCGCGTATTGCAGTTCGTAGCGCGCGTCGAGGATGGAGCGACGCATGGCCTCGGGCGTGTACGACGCCTCATCCGGCCCCAGCCAGTTGGATTTGTAATCGGCGACGTACCAGCGCCCCTCGTGTTCGACGATGAGATCGATAAAGCCCTTGAGCATGCCATTGACGCGGTCGGCGGCGAGCGCGGGACGGGCCGCGCCTTCCAGCGTATGCGTCCGGACGATACGGTCCAGTGCGAGGGTATCGACACCCTTCGCCTCGAACAGGAACTCGAGTTCCGCGCGATAACGGGCGGGGTCGTCAAGCGCACCCAGTGTCAGTGAACCCCCGTCCGGCAGCGGAAGCGGCGTGGCCAGCAACACGAGCAACCAGTCGGTCAGAAGGTCGATGGCATGCGACCAGCCACGCCGTTCGCAACGACGCGCGACCATGTCGCGCAGGCGCGCGGGATCGGCGGCAATCGTGGCGAATCCTTCTTCAGCGATCCATTCGAGCAGGTCGTGGAGAAAGGTACCGGCTTCCGCGCCGCGCTCGAACCCGTGGATGCCGCCGCCCGCGACCGGGGCGGGCACCGCCATCGGCTCGGCCGTGTATTCGACGATGACGTCGTCGGTGGCCGTTTCCGGAGCGACGATCTCATCTTCCGCGTGTCGCAGCGCGCTGTAGCTTGCGATCCACCAGCGCTCCGCGCGCGAGGCGCGCGCCGTCCGTGCAGGCAGGGGACGCTCGATCCGCGGGGGCGGTGTGTAAGGACGGTCCTCGGGCGCGGGCATATAGTCGATGTTGATGAAGGGCTTGCCGTCGGCAAGGCGGCGCAACAGCCCCTCGATGGCGCCGTTGTCGATTTCAGCGCCGCCCGTCAGGAGGTGCCCCAGCGCCGCCTTGTGCAGCTGGGGTTTTTTCGCCGCCTGATGACTGACCGGCGCGACGCCGACCCAGCAGGCATGGCGGGCACGCGTCAGCGCGACGTAGAGCAGGCGAAGGTCCTCCTGCAGTGCGGCGCGCTCGGCGGCGTCCTTCGCATCACGCACGGAATCACCAGCCCCCTCCTGACTGGCCGACAGCAACTCGAGCTGCGCGCCGGTGCCGTCGTGATAGCGGTAGCCCTGCCCCGCCCGGACGCCCGCGGCGGCGGAGGCGAACGGCAGGAATACCAGGGGGTACTCGAGACCTTTCGACTTGTGAATGGTGACGACCTTGACCAGATCGTCGTCGCTTTCCAGCCGTACGATCTGATCGTCCCCGGAGTGCGTCGACGTATCGGCGATACGTTCGGCCAGATGGCGAATCAGCGCCTGCTCGCCGTCGATGGTCGACGACGCCTGCTGGAGCAACTCCGCCAGGTGGAGCAGATTGGTCAGACTTCGTTCGCCGCCCCGTTTTGAAAGCAGTCGTGCCGGCAGGTCGAAGACGTGCAGGAACCGGTGCAGCATGGCAAGCACGCCGCCACGTCGCCACGTCTCCCGCAACTCGAACAATTGCTGGCCGCGATGCTCCCAGTGCCGCTCGTCGACGTTGAGCCGTTCCAGTTCGCCATAGCCCAGGTCGAGGCTGCGCGTGGCCAGCGCGGCGCGCATGGCCGTGTCCGATGACGGCTCCGCCACAGCCCGCAACCAGAGCACGACGTCGTGGGCTTCGATGCCTTCGAGCACGGAATCGCGATCGGAAAGGAACACGCTGCGAACGTTACGTGCGGACAGCGCATCGCGGATTTCGGCCGCTTCGTTGTGACTGCGCACGAGGACGGCGATATCGGCCGGCTTCAAGGGCGTGAGCACACCCTCGCCACCGACGAACCCGCAGTCGCCGCGCTCCGCGGCCGTCAGCAGATCGACGATACGCGTAGCGCACGCGCCAGCCATCTGCTCGCGATAGATCCGGACGCCTACCGGTTGTTCGTCGTCGAGCAGCCAGACCTGGAGTGCGGCGGGTGTCGCACCATCGACGACGAAGCGCTCCGCACGGCCACGCGCCCGCACCGGCACAAAGGGCAGACCCCGGTCGGCGAAGTGGAAGGCGCCCGTCGCGTGCGCTTCCGCGTGGCCGAACACGGCGTTGACCGCCGCCACCATGCCTTCGCTGGAACGGTGGTTCGTATCCAGGCTGTAGTGTGGCGCGACCGCCTCCGCACGCGCGGCGAGATACGTCTGGATGTCGGCGCCGCGGAATGCGTAGATCGCCTGCTTGGGATCGCCGATGAGCAACAGCCCCGTCTCTTCCCGGACAGCGTAAATGCCGCGGAATATCCGGTATTGCAGCGGGTCGGTATCCTGAAACTCGTCGATCAGCGCCAGGGGAAACTGCCGGGCGATGGTGTCGGCGACACCGGCGCCCGCGTCCGACGCGAGTGCCTGATCGAGGCGCAGCAGCAGGTCGTCGAATCCGATCTGCGCGCGACGGCGCTTCTGCGCGGCGAAGCGCTCGCGCACCCAGACGAGGGCATCCGCCAGTACGAGGTGTCTGATACTAACCTTGCCTGCCTGCCACTCGTGCCAGTGCTCCAGCGCCGCGAAAGCGGGATGTTCCGGCCGGCTCTTACCCTTGCCGGTGGCCCGGCCCAGGCGCGTTACCGAATAACGGGCGATATCGAAGTCGGCCCGATCCGCGCCTTCGGCCCAGCGCCGCATGGCGGCGAGGTCGGCGGGCATGCGGTCGGGCTTGTACCAGCCGTTATGCAGAATCTTGTCGCGCACGGCATCGCCGATGATGGATTCGATGCGTTCGCGATCCGCCAGCCAGCTGCGCGCGGCCTCCTCGTTTCGACGCCGGTCTTCCTCGTCCCACGCCGCGCGCTCGGCCAGCGCGGCATCGGTATCGCCACCAGGCGCGAGCACCTCACCATTGACGCGCAAGGTCGCCTCGCCACCGAACAACAGCGGTCGCAGCGCACGGGCGAGCGCATCGGGGGTACGCCACTCTTCCAGAATCGGCGCAAGCCGGGCCTCGTCGAGAGGATAGAACGCCTTGCGCCAGTAATCGCGAACGCACTCGGCGAGCAGCTCGCTCTCGTCAGGCTCGAGCGTCTGCGCGAAGGCGTGACCGCTGCCGAACGCGTGCTGCACCAGCATGCGCTGGCTCCAGCCGTGGATGGTGAAGATCGCCGCCTCGTCCATCCACTGGGCCGCGAGGTCGAGCCGACGCGCGCATGCGCCGTGCAGATCCGGCGCGTACGCCTCCAGCAATTCGCCGAGAAAAGGCTCCGCCGCGTGTCCCGTGCGGAACGCGGCCGCGGCCTCGACGAGACGCGCCCGGATACGCTCACGCAGTTCCTGCGTCGCGGCCTCGGTAAACGTGACGACCAGAATCTGTGGTGGAAGCAAAGGCTGCGCCAGTCCGTGACCGAGCACCGCGCGCACGTAAAGCGCAGCGATCGTCCAGGTCTTGCCGGTGCCGGCGCTCGCCTCGATCAGGCGTACCCCGTCCAGGGGCATCGAGAGGGGCCGCAGGGGCTGTATATCGATGCTCACGACCGGTCCACCCGCAACAGACCGAGAAGATCGCGGTAGGGCTGCAACCAGCCAGAGAAGCCCGCCTGCGCCAGGGCATCGAAGTTCGGCCAGGCACGTGTCAGATAGGGGTCGCCGTCGACTTCGCCACGCGCGCGATCGTGTACGCCGTCATAGGCGGTTCGTGCCGCCTGCAGGGCACCGTCCTCCGGCGCGGAAAGCGCCGCGATCGCCGTGCGCGCGGCGACCGGCAAGGGCGTACGCATGCCTTCGCGCCAGGCCTTCACCAGGGTGTGCAGCATCGCGGTGGCGGGATCGAGCGGGACGGGAGCGAGGACGATCGTCGCGTCCGGTCCGACATACCGCGTCTCGACGGCCAGACCCGCTGCCTGCGCCACGAGGTGATCGATCCAGGGCATGACCAGCCGGTGCGCACGCGGGCTGCCGTCCACATCCAGCACGTTCGACGGCGACAGGAGAAACGACGCGAGGTCGCCCTGCTCGTTCGCGCGCAGATCGGCGAGCCAGTCCTCGATGATCACGCCATCCACTTCGACACGAATCTCGCGTTTACCGGCATCGACCGGCCATGCGCGGCGCTCGGTGACGAACCTGCCGAATACCGCGGAAGCCGCCGCCGTCAGATCCCTGCGCACGGGGGCGGCAAAGGCCCCCATCGGCAACAGGCCGCTGCGTTGAAGACGCGACGCGGCCGCATCGATCGCACCCGTGGCGTCACGCTCGTCGTGAAGGGCTGCACGCAGCAACGTATCGGTCATGCCGAAGCGACCGAGCGCATCGACCGCAAATGGCTCCAGGTCATCGCCCGCGACGTCCGCCAGTTCGAACCGCACGCCCAGCCTTGCCTGGAAAAACTCTCTGACGGGGTGACGAAGAAACCGGCGAAGCACCGCCAGGCCGACCGGACGCTCGACCGCCAGAGCGGGAAGTTCGACGTGGTCCGCATGCGGCGCCGCGTCGTGCGCCTGACGCCATTCGCTGGCGTAGGTGAACAACCGCGCATCGCCCTCGCGAAAGTAGGCGCGACTGAACGGCTGCAGCGGGTGCTCGACGGAGAGCCGGTTCAGCAGGGTCTCCCCGACGGACGACGCGCGCCAGGCCGTGGCCAGGTAGTCGCGCAGCTGGCCCACCAGCACCGAGGGCGCGCGCTCGCTGTTGTCGCGGGCGCTGCGCGCCACCCAGCCGATGTGCAACGCATCGCGTGCCGAAAGCAACGCTTCGAGGAACAGGTAACGATCGTCCTCGCGCCGCGATCGGTCGCCGGGGCGCCAGGCGCCGGCGCGCGACATCAGGTCGAAGTCCATCGGCGGCCGCGCGCGCGGGTAGTCGCCGTCGTTCATGCCGAGCAGACAGACCACGCGGAACGGAATGGCGCGCATCGGCATCAGGGTGCCGAAGCTCACCGCGCCAGCGAGGAATCGCTTCGACAGGCCGGCGTCGTCGAATTGCCCGAGCCAGGCCTCGCGAACGACGTCCACCGGGAGCGCCTCGTCGAAAGCGGCTTCGGCGCAGGCACCCTCCCACACGTCGAGGGCGTCGAGCAGGCGCTCGACCAGCTTCGCATCGTCGGCATCGGAACGGTCGAAGAAGTCGTCCAGAAGCTGGCGCAGGCGTGTGGCCCACACCGTCGGCGGTGCGGGATCCGCCATGTGACGCCAGTGACGGCCGAGCGCGTCGAGCAGGTCGGCGAGCGGGCCCACGAGCGCCGCGTCGAGACCACCCACCTCGTCGAACGGCTCGATGTCGCCCCATGCCTCGCCGGCACCGACCGCGTAGCCCAGGAGCATGCGACGCAGCCCGAACGTCCACGTGTTCTGCCCGAGCGCCGGCAAACCCAGTGAACCGCGCTGAGCGGCGTCCAGTCCCCAGCGAATCCCCGCGCCCTCGATCCAGCGGTGAAGCAACGGCAGGTGATCTTCCTTCAATCCGAAACGGCGACGCACCGACGGAACGTCGAGCAGGTCGGCCATCTCCCCTGCCGCGAAGCGCGACTCGGTCATGCCCATGAGCATGTCGAGCGCCATGACGAGGGGAACGGTGCCGCGCGCCGCGCGATCGGCGACGCTGAAGGGTATGAAGCGCGGATCGTCGCGCGGCACGCGCCCGAAGACCGCATCGATATGCGGGCCATAGGTTTCGATGTCGGGCACCATCACGATGACGTCGCGGGGCAGAATGGGATCGCCCCGGTCCGCCGACGCCTCGAAACGCGCGAGCAGCTGATCGTGAAGGATCTCCACTTCGCGCTGGGGACCGTGGGCGAGATGGAAAACGATGGACGTGTCGTCCGTCGCGACGGGCCGCGGTTCGGCCGGTAGCGGTTCGAGGTCGAGAATCGCTGCCTGCACCTGGCCGAGCAAGGTGTCGGAGGCAGGCTCGGCGAACAGGTCGATCCGCTGATCCCACGCCGTGAAGCGCTCACGGTAACTTTCGGGATGATCGAATTCATCAAGGAGACGAATGTAATCCCGGCCCTGCTTGCCCCAGGCCGCCAGCAGCGGATTGGCATAGAGATGCATGTCGGCGTCGGACGGCAGAGCCGGCATGCCCGGCTTCGCTTCCTGCCGGCGACGCTCGGCGCGAAGGAGCTCGCGGTCGTCGACGATATCGGCCCAGTAGTGCCGACAGGGGTTCATGACCACGAGAACGACCTGCGACCAGCGCGCCAGTGCGGAAAGCGCTTCGAGCGTCTGTCGCGGCAGCGTGGACATGCCGAATACGACGATGCGCCGCGGAAGCGCCGGGGGCCTCTCGCTCGCGGCGGCCACGGCGCGCAGGAATCGCTCATGCACCGCGGCGCGATGACCGTCGGCCTCCCCTGGCCCTACATCGTCGAGCAGGCGACGCCAGAGCAGGGCCTGCCACCGATCGCCCTCGGCCATTGCCGGCGCCGCGCCACGCGCGTCACGCAGCACATCGCGTCCAGCGGCCCAGTCGTCGAGCCAGTCGGCGCGATACACCTGATAGCCGTCATAGAGATCGGCGAGTCGCTCGGCGAGCTGGTGGCATTTGCGCGCGTCGCCATCCGAACCAAGGAATGCGGCCAGGGGCGCGAACCCGTCCTCGCCCGCCAGCGACGGCAGCAGCCGCATCAGTCGCCAGACGAGCCGCGACTTGTCGAACGGCGATTCGGGCGGTACCGCGTCCTTGCCGAGCACGGCGCGATACGCCACCCATAGGAAACGACCCGGCAACTGCACGTTGACGGCGGCGGCGATTCCGAGGCCACCGTCTTCGACCGCGCGCGCCAGCGCCAGACGGAACCACTGCGCGATACCGTTGGACTGGACGAGGACCCACTCGTCTTCCAGCGGGCGCAACGGTGCACGACGAAGCCACGCGACCAGAACGTCACGCAGCTCTTCCAGTCGGTTGCCATGCAGGACCATGAGGCCCGGGGCGACGTCGTTCCCAGCGCTCAAGGTCGGACTCCGGTGAACAAGGGGGCGGCACGAAAGCTCAGAACGGTTTCCCGACCACGAGGTAGACGATGCCGAGCAGCACGAGCACAGGCAGTTCGTTGAAGATGCGCAACGTTCTGGAGGGCGGCAGCGCCCCGCCCGCCATGCTCCGCTTCAGGAGACGCCCCGACCAGATGTAATACGCCAGCATGACGGCGACCAGCGCGAGCTTGGCGTGCAGCCAGGCGCCGTAGATATGAAAATAGAACCACAGCACGAGCCCGAAGAGAACGGCCATGCCAAACATGCCGTGGCCGAACTTATAGAGCCGCCGACCCATCAGTTCGAGCCGCGCTTTTACGGCCGGCTCGTTGCCCGCCTCGACGATGTTGATCAGGATTCGGGGCAGGTAGAACACCGTCGCCATCCAGGCGATGACGAAGACGATGTGCAGGGATTTGATCAGCAGGTAGCCCACGGATGCCGCTCCACTGGAAATAGCGTGAGTGTAGCGACTCTCCGTCGCGGCGACCGGCGGCGTGAGGACGCATCGATGCCACGACACTTACGCCCATAAGCCCTGGAACCGACGGGCCGCGCCGGGAAGTGCCGCAGGCGTCGCACGCGATAGCGAGGATCCGGAAAACAGGCACAAAAAAAGGAGCCTCAGGCTCCTTTTTTCAGCTTCTTCGTGCCACTTCCACAAAAGAAAGTGGTGGGCGGTACAAGGATCGAACTTGTGACCCCTACCATGTCAAGGTAGTGCTCTACCGCTGAGCTAACCGCCCGAAGAGCTGCGCAGTTTACCGACGCCCGCACGCGTCTGCAAGAGGTTCGGGTGAAATATTTCACCCGAAGCTTTCCGGCGGCTCAGCGCAGGGCGCGCTCACGCAGCTTGTGGATCTCATCGCGGAGCTTACCCGCCTCCTCGAACTCGAGGTTCTGGGCGTGCTTGTACATGCGGGTCTCCAGCTTCTTGATCGTGGAGCCCACCTGCTCCGGCGTCAGCGAGCCGTAGTCGGCCTGTTCCTCGGCGACCTTCTTCGCTTCCTTGCCCTTGCGCCCCTTACCGCCTCGCGAGCCCAGATCCGAGCGAGCCCCCTCCATGATGTCCGCGATGCGGCGGACGACGGTCGTCGGGGTGATGCCGTTGGCCGTGTTGTACTCGATCTGCTTTTCCCGGCGGCGGGCCGTTTCCTCCATCGCCTCCTTCATCGACCCCGTGATGGTGTCGCCATAAAGGATGGCCTTGCCACGCACGTTACGGGCTGCCCGGCCGATGGTCTGAATCAGCGAACGGTTCGAGCGCAGGAAACCTTCCTTGTCCGCATCCAGAATCGCCACCAGCGAGACCTCGGGCATGTCGAGGCCCTCACGAAGCAGGTTGATGCCTACCAGCACGTCGAACTCACCCAGACGCAGGTCACGGATGATCTCCGTGCGCTCGACCGTATCGATATCGGCATGCAGATAGCGCACGCGCACGTCGTGCTCGGACAGGTAGTCGGTGAGGTTTTCCGCCATACGCTTGGTCAGGGTGGTCACCAGCACCCGGTCGCCCATCGCCACGCGCTTGTGAATCTCACCAAGCAGATCGTCGACCTGGGTGCGCACCGGACGCACTTCGACCTCGGGATCGATCAGGCCCGTCGGACGGACGACCAGCTCGACGATGTTGTCGTCGGAGCGATCGAGCTCGTACTTCGCCGGTGTCGCCGATACGTAGATCGCACGCGGCGCCCTGCGCTCCCACTCCTCGAAACGCAGCGGACGGTTGTCCATCGCCGACGGCAGACGGAAGCCGAATTCCACAAGGGTTTCCTTCCGCGAGCGGTCGCCCTTGTACATGGCGCCCAGCTGCGGCACGGTGACGTGCGACTCGTCCACGACCATCAGCGCGTCCGGCGGCAGGTAGTCGAACAGGGTCGGTGGCGGCTCGCCGGCACCCCGACGCGTCATATGCCTGGAATAGTTCTCGATGCCCTGACAGAACCCGACCTCCGCCATCATTTCGAGGTCGAATCGCGTGCGCTGCTCCAGCCGCTGCGCCTCGACGAGCTTGTTGTCCCGATACAGCTGCTCCAGACGTTCCGACAGCTCGATCTTGATCGTCTCCATCGCGTTGAGCACGCTCTGGCGGGTGCTGGCGTAATGCGTCTTCGGATAGACGGTATAGCGAGGCACCTTGCGCAGCACTTCACCCGTCAGCGGGTCGAAAAGCGAGAGGTTCTCCACGTCGCCATCGAACAGTTCGATGCGCAGTGCCTCCGCTTCCGATTCCGCCGGAAACACATCGATCACCTCGCCGCGCACGCGATACGTACCGCGCCGCAGCTCCATTTCGTTGCGCACGTACTGCAGTTCGGTCAGCTGCTTGATGAGCGCACGCTGGGCGATATGCTCGCCACGCGACAGGATCAACCGGAGGCTCATATAGTCCTCGGGGTCACCCAGACCGTAGATCGCCGACACCGTCGCCACGATCAGTGAATCGCGGCGTGACAGCAGCGCCTTCGTCGCGGCCAGCCGCATCTGCTCGATGTGGTCGTTGATGCTGGAATCCTTCTCGATGAAGGTGTCCGAGGCAACCACGTAGGCTTCCGGCTGGTAGTAGTCGTAGTAGCTGACGAAATACTCCACGGCGTTGTGCGGGAAGAACTCCTTGAACTCACCGTACAGCTGCGCCGCCAGCGTCTTGTTCGGCGCCAGCACGATGGTCGGCTTCTGGATCTGCTCGACCACGTTGGCGATCGTGTAGGTCTTGCCTGAGCCCGTCACGCCGAGCAGGGTCTGCGCGGCCAGGCCGGACTCGAAACCCTCGGTCAGGCGACGAATGGCCTCGGGCTGGTCGCCGGAGGGCTTGTACGGGGAAACGAGCTGAAAGCGATCGGTCATGGCTGACGATATGCTGGTTCGGAGGTCGAGTTTAAAGCTCCAGCGCCTACACGACGTGACGTCTTCCCCCTGCAGCTGACAGCAGGTGTCAGCAGTCACGATCAGGCGCCCTCCCCACCCGGACGCGAGCCGCCATGCCTCCCTGGCCCCCTAAGGGTTTCACCCTGCCGGAACTGATGACCGTCCTGGCCGTGACGGCCGTGCTTGCCGTGGCCGCGGTATGCGGTGCCGGGGAGGCCATCGGGCGATATCAGCTCAGGGCGACCGGGGACGCCCTTTTCGGTTCTCTGGAGCGGGCCAGGGCCACCGCCATCCGCCGCGGACATTCCACCCGTGTGTGCGCCAGTGCGGATGGGCGGACCTGTTCGTCGGCTTCGGGCTGGAATCATGGCTGGATTTCACGCGACCGGGACGTCCTCGCCCTTTTCGACGCGTCCGACATTGTCCCAGCGCGCATCGCATCCGCACGACACGGCAAGCCGCCCGTGATCGACTTTCAGCCGGATGGAAGCGCCGGCGGCGGCAACCAGCGGATCACCCTCTGCCTGCGCGGCAAGCCGCAGACAGCGCTCAGCATCGTCATATCCAACGCGGGTCGCGTCCGGCGCGACACCGCTCCGTCGGACGATGCCACCGCCTGCTCCCGCCGTCCTTCACGAAATGCTTAGAGACGCTTGACAGCCCCCACCGTTATCAACAAAATACGTGGCTCCCCGCCCGAATAGCTCAGCCGGTTAGAGCACTTGACTGTTAATCAGGGGGTCGTTGGTTCGAGTCCAACTTCGGGCGCCAGGTTTTGAAAGGGTCTGCAGCGATGCAGGCCCTTTTCTTTTGTCGGCACGATGTTCGCCTACGGACAAGCGAAAGCTGCGCACCTATAGTCGGGTCTCGCACACACAAGGAGATCGCGCGGACATGGACACCTTTGCCAACGACCGGAATGCAGCCGCGAATGGCGAGTCGACCACCTCCCGAGGTCCATTCCTGACCGACAACACCGCGGCGTCCATCCTGCTCCAGATCAAGGATGCGATTCCGCGCATCGAGACCGAGCTCAGATACCTGACAGACCTGGCAGCGGCGACGAAAAAAGACGTTGACGATCTGAAAACGTGGAAATCGCTGATTTTGGGTGGCGCCGGACTTCTGGCCATGCTGTTCGGGCTCTACAAAGCAGCATCCGGCTCCATCCACGTCACATTCGGAGATAAGCCACCGGTCGCCGCGATGGTTCGGAACGTCTCTTAAGCGTCGGCGCGCCCGACGCCGACTTCGATAAGGCGATTGCCCAGGGCGCTTCGGCCATTCGTCCCATGGAGGAAAAGCCCTGGGGTCAGCGCGTCGGCCATCTGCGTGACCTCAACGGCGTGATCGTCGAGATCTGCTCGCCCATGGGCGCCTGACCGGGCACGACGCGCTTAAAGCGCCATCCCGCCAGCCACCTCGATGCGCTGCCCGTTGACCCAGCGATTCTCGTCACCGAGCAGCGCGGCGATCATCTCGCCGATATCGTCCGGCTGCCCGATCCGCGCAAGCGCCGTGTTCGCGATCACCATCTTCTGCACCTCGGGATTGTCGCGAACCATGCCGCCGCTGAAGTCCGTCGCGATGGCGCCGGGAGCCACCGCGTTCACGGTGATACCGCGCGGACCCAGCTCCTTGGCCATGTACCGTGTCAGTGACTCGACAGCGGCTTTCATTGCGCCGTAGGCGGCCGTCGGTGCGGCCGAGACACGTGCCAGGCCGGACGACAGGTTGACGATGCGTCCACCGTCTCGAATCAGCGGCAGCAAGGTCTGCGAGAGCAGGAACGTACCTTTGAAGTGGACGTTGAACACCGCATCCAGCTCGGCCTCCGTGGTCTCGGCAAACGCCTTGTGCAGCGAGATGCCCGCGTTGTTGACGAGGTAATCGAAGCGATCGGCGCGCAGGGACGACAGCATCGAAGCCAGCTCGGTTGCGAAGAGGCCGAAGGACGACGCCACTCCCACGTCGAGCGGGAGCGCCATGGCCCGCGAACCGAGGTCCGCAACAGCGGCGACCACGGCCTCGGCATCCGCCCGACGGCTCTGGTAGGTGAACACGCTGTCGACGCCGCGCCTGGCAAGGGCGAGCACGGTCGCACGACCCAGGCCACGGCTGCCGCCGGTCACCACCGCGATACGGCGGGCACTGTTATTGTCTTTTGAAGTCATGACGCCATGTCCATCAGGGAAAGAGTCATCACAGCTTAGGCAGACGGGGCGTTGCCCTGAATGCCGGAACCCACCCGCTTCCTGCCCGATCCTGCACGACGATTCCGGAGCCCCCATGCTTGCAGCCCTGCGCGACGCGATTCTTCACCAGACCGATCGCGCCATCGGGCAAAGCCCTCTGTCGACGGGCGTACCGGGCCTTACGTTGCTACGCTCGCCTCGCGAGAAGATGCCCGCCCTGCTGATCTACAAGCCTGCGCTCTGCATCGTCGCCCAGGGGTCCAAATGGGCGCTGTTCGGCGACCGCCACATCGAGTACGGCGCGGGACAGGCGCTGGTCGTCAGTGTGGAAACACCCGCTCTCGGGCGCGTTACCGCCGCCAGTCCGGACGAGCCGTATCTGGGCGCCATCGTGGAATTCGATCTGGGGATACTGCGCGACGTCCTCGTGGCCATCCAGCCGCCGGATGACGGCGACGCGGAAGCAGGCGTATTCGTTGCCGACCTGGACCGCGGAATCGGCGACTGCGTCACCCGGCTCATCCGCCTCATGGACACCCCCGCAGCCATCCCCGTGCTCTATCCGGCCATCATGCGCGAGCTCAGTTACTGGCTGCTCGCAGGGCCACAGGGTGGTGCCATCGCACGACTCGCGTTGGCCAACGAGCATCAGGCCTCGATCATCGGCGCGATCCACGCTCTGCGCGACCGCTACGCGGAAACGGTGAGTGTCGACGACCTCGCCGATATCGCGCGAATGAGCGCGTCCGCGTTCCATCGGCAGTTCAAGCGCATGACCTCGATGACACCGTTGCAGTACCAGAAGCAGCTACGGTTGTTCGAGGCGCGACGGCTGATGCTCGCCGAAAACAGCAACGTGGAAACCACCGCGTACCGCGTCGGCTACGAAAGCGCTTCGCAGTTCAGCCGCGAGTACGCGCGCATGTTCGGGGCGCCGCCGCGGCGCGACGTCGAGCAGCTTCGTAGCAGCGCCGCCTGACCGGCGCGACGATCAGCTGTCGATCTGCGTGATCGAGCAACTGCCGCTGACGATCTCGATCTGCACGGACTTACAGCCGTTGAAATACTCGAGACGATAGCCTTCGAGCCCGCCGGATGACGATTCGATCGGCGTTTCGCGATCTGGCTTACCCGCGACACTGCGAAGGGAAGCCCATTCGCTTCGCTCAGGCACGCGAGACGTTGACATTCCCCGCGACGAACCAGCGCCATAACAGATCCGTACCCTCACGGATGCCGATGCGCGCGGAGCCGGGCACCTCATCGGGAGGCGGCGTGCCATCGTCCAGGATGGTGTAACCGTCTCGCGCCGCGACAAGGTCGATACCGTTCTGCTCGCCGGTAATGCCCATCGCCTGGGTCAGTCGTGCGGGGCCGCTGCACAGTTCGCGATCCTTGCGAATGCGCGGGCGCGCGGCACGCATGCGTTCGATGCCGTCGATGGGTTCCAGCGCGCGAATCAGCACGCCCGAGCCCTCGCCTTCGTCGCCACACACCGTGTTGCAGCACCAGTGCATGCCATAGGTGAAGTACACATACATGTGGCCCGGGGGGCCGAACATCACCGCATTGCGTCGGGTCTTGCCACGAAAGGTATGCGCGGCGGGATCGATCGCTCCGACATAAGCCTCGACCTCGACGATGCGCCCTGCGCGCCCGTCTTCGCTGGCGAGAAGTTTGTTCAGAAGTTGAGGCCCTACCTCGCGTGCATCGCGATGGAAGAAGGATCGCGGAACGATATCCCCAGGCCAACGATGGCGACGAGCCAACTTTAAGGCTCCACCGGCGCGCCGTCGGTATCCGGATCGGGCCCTGGACGCCTTACAGGCTCAGGGTTGTAGGGAGGCGGCGCGGTTCCCGGTGGCACACTGTCGGTGTCGGGAACGGGTCGATGAGGTCGATGCATGACATTCTCCGGTGGTCGGTGCCCGCGTCTGGCGGGCACCGACGACGCGAAGCCCGATCAGAATACGCCGAGCAACCAGCAAATGAGGACGATGGCGAGAATGACGCCGATACCGCCGCTGGGACCGTAGCCCCACGAGCTCGAATAACCCCAGGTCGGAAGACCACCGATGAGGGCGAGAACCAGAACGATGAGCAGGATGGTGACAAGCATGGTGACTCTCCGGGCAGTGGTGCGTGGGAGCCATCGTCGCTTGTGGAACCGTCTAGAGCATGTGACGCGGAAGCCGCACTCCCACGTCACGTTCAGCTAACGGCAGGCCGGATCGCCGCGGGCGAATCCGGCCTGAAAGTACTTAAGTAGCGACTTCAGGTACGCACTACGTAGCACGGCTCGTACGCCGTACCGCCGGGCAGCTTCATACGGTGCTGCTCGACGAACGCCTTCAGCATCTCGTCGAGTGCGCGCATGATTTCCGGCTCACCGTCGATCACGAACGGACCGAATTGTTCGATCGCACGCACGCCCTCCTCCTTGACGTTGCCGGCGACGATGCCCGAGAACGCGCGACGCAGATCCGCCGCGAGTTCATGCTTCGGCCGGTCGCGATGCAGAGCCAGCCCGGCCATCGCTTCATGCGTCGGGCGGAATGGCTGCTGGAACGGCAGCGGGATGTCGAGCGCCCAGTTGAAGAAGAACGCGTCCTTGTTGTCGAGACGATGGTTACGCACCTTCTCGATACCCGACACCATGGCATGCGCGACCGCCGCCGGATCGTCGACGATGATCTTGTACAACCGGGACACGTCGTCGCCGAGCGTCAGACGAAGGAAGCGATCGATCTGCTCGAAGTACGCGGCGGAATTCTTCGGGCCGGTGAAGATCAGCGGGAACGGAATGCCCTTGTTCTTCGGCAGCAACAGAATGCCGAGCATGTAGAGGATCTCTTCCGCCGTACCCACGCCACCCGGGAACACGATGATGCCGTGACCCAGACGCACGAACGCTTCGAGACGCTTCTCGATGTCGGGCATGATCACCAGGTTGTTGACGATCGGGTTGGGCGACTCGGCCGCGATGATGCCCGGCTCGGTCACACCGATGTAGCGGTTACCCTTGCGACGCTGCTTGGCATGCGCGATGGTCGCGCCCTTCATCGGGCCCTTCATCGCGCCCGGGCCGCAACCCGTGCAGATGTCCATGCCACGCAGGCCGAGCTGGTAGCCCACGCGCTTGGTGTACTCGTACTCATCGCGCGAGATCGAGTGACCGCCCCAGCAGACGACGAGATTGGGGTCGACCTGCGGACGCAGGATGCGCGAGTTGCGCAGGATCTCGAACACGGCGTGCGTGATGCCCACGGTGTCATCGAGATCGAACGCGCCCGTTTCGAGCTGGGTCGACACGTAGACGATGTCGCGCACGACGGCGACCAGCAGCTCGTTGATGCCGCGGATGATGCGGCCGTCGACGAACGCCTGTTCCGGTGCGTTCTTCAGTTCGATCTTGATGCCGCGGTCTTCCTGCAGCACCTGGATGTCGAAATCGGGGTACTGCTCGAACAGCGTGCCGGGATCGTCCGACAGGTTGCCCGAGGTCAGCACGGCCAGTGCGCAACGACGCAGCAGCTGGTGCAGGCCGGAGCCGCTGGCGTCGCGCAGGCGCGCGACCTCATTACGGGACAGGATATCGAGGCCGCCGGCCGGGGACACCCGCGCGCTGACTGTCCTGCCGTTGACCGGATCCCCGAAATGGATGGCATTCATGGAGTTACTCGTCCTTCTGACCGCGAATTAGCGGCGAACCCCGCTCCGGATCGGGAGCGGACCGCCTAGGATCACCGTCCGGCGGCGGAGGGTCAAGACCGGGCCCGGGCGGCGCAAAAAAAGGCCGGCACCCTCACGGGTACCGGCCTCGGGATCGAGCAGCGAATCCTTCGCTTAGAACGTGTACTTGACGGTCAGCATGGCGGACCAACGCGAGACCGGGTTGACCTTGGTCGCGCTGTTGTCGGTCGGGGCGTCATACACCGCCTTCGTGCCCGGCTGGTAGTTGCCGTTGGCGTCGGTCGGCAGGTTGTAGATGTACTTGCCCGTGGCCGGATCCACGCCGCCGAAGGCCGCAAAGTTACGGGTGTACGGGAAGCCGACGTACGACTGCTGGCCCCAGTCCTTGTTTACCAGGTTCAGGAAGTTGTAGACGTCGAGACGGATCTCGCCCTTGTTGCCCTTGAAGATGCCCGGGATTTCCTGGCTGATGCCGAGGTCGATCTGGTTGACCCAGGCGGCCTTGGTGGCATTACGGCCGGCGATCTTGCCCTGACGCTTACGCAGGTAGTTGTCGTCCTGGATGTACTGGTAGAACTGGTCCTGCAGCTGCTGCGAGGCGCCCGCCGTGCCGGCCGCGTTACGCAGAATCACGTCGCCACGGTTCGGGATGTAGGCCAGGTCACGCGAGTAGCTGTCGCCGTTGGCATCGTTCGAGAACACCCAGCTGTACGGCACGCCGTCATGACCGTCGTAGAACGCGCTGATGGTCGTGGCGTAGTCGCCGAAGAACTTGTGCTGCCACGTCAGCGACGCGTTGAGGCGCTTGCCGATGTTCGTGTTCGACGTCGACGCGATGTCTTCGTTCGGGTTGGTCCACGCGTTGTTCGAGTAGTTCGAGCTGGCCTGGCTGGAGGTGCCCGGATTGACTTCCGTGGCGTGGCCGCCGGTGGCCGACACGCTCCACGCCCAGCCGTTTTCCATCGCCTTGCTGAACGACAGCGTGACCGAGTCCGCCTTGCCCTTCGAGGTGTTGGTCAGGTAGGTAACGGCCTGGGCGAAGCGGTTGTCCGAACGCGAGCGAGCCGTGTTGGTCGTGCTCCCCGCGGAAGGCGCGCCCGCCGGGAACGCCGCACAGTTACGGCCGGTGGCGCCGCCGACGGCCTGCGCACCGCCGATGCAACCGAAGTACGTGTTGCGACCGTCCGGCAGGATACCCGTCGGATTACCGATGTTGAGGTTCTGATAGAAGATGCCGTCGCGCGTATCGAGATGCTGCCATTCGATGCTCGCGATGATGCCATCCCACGGCAGTTCACGATCGAACGCCAGCGACGACTTCCACACGCTCGGAAGCTGGAAGTCCTTGTCGACGGTATCGACCGCCATCTGCGGAACCGTGCCCGCGCCGCTCGTGTTCTGAGCGAGCGGATTCGCGCTGAACGCCGGGCAGGGAATGGCCGGGCCATTGCCGAGCGTGCAGTTGTTACCCTGACGGTTGTACGAATAGGTAACGATATTGATACCGTTGTTCTGGTACGGGTTGGTCATCCACACGGTCGGCGGATCGGACTGGAACAGGCCGACGCCACCGCGCAGCTGAGTCTTGTATTCGCTGTCGAAGGTGTAGTTGAACGACAGACGCGGCTCGACGAGCTGGCTGCCATTGATGGTGCTGGCATTGCTGAAGCCGTACTTCGACGCGAACGTCGCGTTGTAGAGCGGCTTGTCGTCGGTCAGGTACTTGTTGACGCGCACACCGAACTGCACCGAGAGGTTGTCGCTCGCCTGCCAGGTATCCTGCAGGAAGAACGTGTTGCGACGCAGTTCCCACTGAGCGGCGATGTCGTTGAGCGAATAGCCCGGCGCCGGCTGGTACAGCGAATAGTTGGTGTAGCGACCGGCGGCGAGGTTGGCGTAACCGTCGTAGAGGTACGAACCGAACTCGGTACGACCGAACAGGTTGTAGATACGGTTACGTTCCCACTCGAAACCACCCTTGATCGTGTGGTCGCCGAGGTACAGGGTGCCCGCCCACATGGCGTTCAGCGTCTTCACCGACGCCGAGTTGTAGTGGCTGAACTGGTCTTCGCCGAGGTAGACCGACGGACCCGACGTGCCGACGCCCTGGTTCAGGCGAACCTGGACCATCGGCTGCTGCTGATCGACCGAACGGTTCAGCGAGTAATCGCTGTAGCCGACCTTGGCCTCCGACGAGAACACGTCGTTCCAGTCGTCGAACGACTGCAGCGTGTAATTCTTGATGTCGGTGTTGACGGTGTACCAGTAGCTCGAGAGACCGACGCTGTTGGTCGAGTTGCCCTGAGGATTGGGCTTCACTTCCTTGGTACGCGAGTACGCAAGGTTCATGCGGTGACCGTCGGTGATGTTCCAGTCGATCTTGGCGATGTAACGCTTGTCGGTCAGCGTACCGGCGTTCGCGCCGGTCGTGCCGGGCGAAAGACCGCGACCGGTGGCGGCGGCGATGGTGCGATCGAGATCCGTCTGCGAGATCTTGTTGGCCGTGGAAAAGCCCGTCAGCGTCGGGTCGAGGCCGGTGACGGCGCCCGAGCTGAGGCCCGTGACTTCTTCCTTCTCATAGCCGGCGAAGAAGAAGAGCTTGTCCTTGATGATCGGACCGCCGACGGTGGCACCCGCCGTCCAGTTGCGGTCGAACTCGGTGTAGTCCTTGCCGCGGTCGAGCCAGCCGGCTTCGCCGACCATGCTGCTCGCGTTCTTGAAGCCGTAGTAGGCCGAACCGTGGAAGTCGTTGGTACCCGACTTGGTGACGGCGTTGATTTCCGCACCGATGGTGTCGGAGCCGACGTCATAGTTGGCGGTGGAGATGTTGAACGAGTCGATCGTGTCCATCGACACCGGCGAGCCGACGGTCGGCATGCCGGTGGAGTTCAGACCGAACGGGTCGCCGACGCCCAGACCGTCGACCTTGATCGAGTTCAGGCGGGTGTTCTGGCCGTTGGCCGAGATCGCGCCGGTGCCGTGGTCGACATTGACGCGCGGATCGAGACGCGCGATGTCCGCGATGTTGCGGCTCGGCGACGGGGTGTTCTTCAGCTGCTGCTGCGAGATGTTCGTGCCCAGACCCTTGTTCTCCGAAGAGAACTGGCCCGACACGGCCGACACGGTGACCGCATCCAACGCGGTCGCGTCAGCCGCGCTGGCGGCGGTGCCGGCGCTCAGGTTGACCGAGGTGTCCGAACCCAGCTGCAGGTAGACGTTGTCCTGGCGAGCCGACGGCGTGCCGTCCTTCGTGGCGGTGACGTCGAACGGGCCGCCGACGCGCAGACCCTGGGCCGAATAACGGCCGCTCGCGTCCGTGGTGGTGATCTTCGTCGTGCCCGACGGCTCGTGGACGATGACGACGGTAGCGTTGGCCACCGGCTGACCGGCGGCGTCGAGCACGCGACCGCTGATCGTGGAGGACGTTTCCTGCGCAAATGCAGGTGCCGCGAAGAGCGAGGCGATCGCCAGCGGCAGGAGTTTGGCGCGGATTCGGCTATTCATCTAATGGTCGACCCTGTGGCTTGCAACGAAAAAAGTTTTTGCCAAACGATGGGCTGCCTGGCCGGGGCCGGGCGGTGCGATTCGCTTGAGCTTTCCCCAATCTGTGGCTGTGTCGTCTCGTGTGACCCGGTTCACATCCTTGCGACCGGTGGCGACAGTTGTTAAGCCAACTTTAACGGCATTGTATGACAGATTTGTAACGTTTTCACGCCAGTTTGATAAATACCACTTTTTCCTAGGCAGGCCGTTTTGCTGTCTAACGTGCCGTTTTTGGTGGATATTTATTTTTCAAAGGCAGCTTACGCTCGCTTCGTGTAAGAACCACTACAGCCGGTCGCAACGAATCGCGGTCATGTGAGTCGCAACAACACATGGGCGCGTCGTGGATTGTCACGATCCAAATCGCGAAACGCTGCGGTATCCGGCCCAACACGAATCCAACCGGCTCTTGTAGGAGCGCGCCCTGCGCGCGATCGAGGGTCCCGCTAGCACCGGTCGCGCGCAGGGCGCGCTCCTACCAAAAGCCGAATCCGGCGCACGGGGAAAAGCCGACTCGGGCGATCGGGCCAAAGCCGCATCGGGCAAGCGGGGAGAGGCCGGAACGGCGCAAACGCCACGCAAAAAAAAATCGCCCCTCTTTCGAAGGGCGATCGTCGTGTCGCTGAGAAGGGAGGGCGGTATCGCCCTCCCCCGGCTTTCGTCAGAAGAACGAAGCGCCGACCGTGACCATGAACGTGCGGTCCTGCAGCACCGAGTAGTACGGAGCCGAGGTGAACAGCGTGGTGCCGTTCGCGTCCTTGATCTTGTTCGGGTTGCTGGCGAGGAAGGCGCCGGCGTTGCTGGCATACGTAAGCGCCTGACGGTTGGTCAGGTTGTACACGTTGATCTTGATGAACGGCTTGCGGAACGTGGTCGAGAAGTCCGGGAAATCCCAGCCCGCGTTGAGGTTGAGGGTGGTGTAACCACCGACCTTTTCGGTGTTCGACCAGTCACCCCAGATCGCGCCCTGGTACTTCGCGTTCAGCGCAGCCCAGAACGGGCCATTCTTGTAGTTCAGCGCGACGTAGGCCGCATTGCGCGGGGCATTCAGCAGGGTCTTGCCCTTGGTGTAATAGATGCCGTCGCCCAGCGAGTCGAGGTTGTCTTCCATGCGCGACTGCAGGTAAGTGTAGTTGGCGTACACCGACCAGTTTTCGTCGAACTTGAAGCTACCCTCGAGGCTCATGCCGCGGTTGTGCACCTTGCCCAGCTGCGTGTAAACGCTGAGGCCGGTGACCTCGTCGTAGCCCGACACCTGCTTGTTGTTGAAGTTGGCCGCGAACGCGTCGACGCTGAGCGACGCGCGCTCACCGTAATAACGCCAGCCGAGGTCGGCGCTGGTCGACGACTCCGGCTTGTTCGGCAGCGCGCCAGCGTTGGCCGTGCCATAGCCGTACAGCGAGTTGCTCAGCACCGCGCCGTTGATCGGCGCACGGAAGGTCTTGCCGATGCCGAAATACAGCTGGTTCTCGTCGTTGAGCTGGTACTTGGCGCCCGCCGTCGGCGTCCACTTGTGGAACGTGTCCACCGGTGACGAACCGTAACCGACGTTGGTCGGGGTGACGGTGACCTTGCCGGCGGCATTGATCGCACCGGCCGAGCCGGGGAATTCCGCCACTTCGCCATCACGCTTGGACCAGATGTACGCCACGCTGCCGGTCAGGGTCAGCTTGTCGGTCGGGTTCCAGTTGTCGGTCACGAACGCCTTGGCGTTGGTGGTCGTCGTGTACTGGCTGTACGCCTTCTGCGTGCTGCCGTCCGGGTACTTGATGCGCGAGCCCTTCTCGGCCCACGTATCGATCGGCACGCCGGTGGCATAGTCGACCGGGACGAAGACCTGACCCTGGCTCTGACGCGGACGCTCGGCCCACACGCCGTATTCCAGGCTGTTGCTGTCCGACAGATCCTGGTTGAACTTGGCGATGATGCCGGGACGGTAGGTCGTCGAGTAGCTGTACGAGTTGACCAGCTGCGTGCCGCTGATCTTGCCGTCGCCGTTCAGATCGTACGGCACCGACTTGTAGTAGTTGCCGGTGGCGAGCGGGTTCTCGGTGAAGGTGGAGCCGGAACCGCCGCCGCCCAGGCCGTACTGGAAGTACGGGACCACGGACAGGCGCAGGTTGTCGGACAGGGTGAACTCACCGTCCAGGCTGGCCAGGTAGTTACGGAACGGGTTCTGGTGCAGCGCGTAATAGTTGCTGCTGGTGCTGCCCGGGGTGTAGGTGCCGAGGTAGCTCTGCTTGTAATCGGCGGCGGCCTGAGCCTTGGTCAGCGACTCGTAGTTGGTCTTCACTTCGCGGTTGTACTGCACCGAGAAGGTCACCGAGTTCTTGTCGTCGATGCGCCAGACCGACTTCTCGTCGACCTTGGTCACCTTCGACTTGCCGCGGCCACGCCACAGGTTGGTCTCGTTGTCCGAGTACGACAACCACGAACGCACCGGACCGATGTCACCGGTGTTCAGACGAATGAAGGTGCGGTGGTAGCTGTTGCTGCCGCCCGACTGTGCGACGTCCAGACCGGCCGTGTGCGACGGATCGACCGTCACCCACGCGATCGAGCCACCGGCCGCGCCGGAGATCGGGGTGCTGTTGTCTGGAAAGCCCTGCTGTACGGTCACGTCGCCCATGTTCTCGGCGTCGCCGTACTCCGAGGCGTAGATCTTGTAGTTGCCGCTGTCGTTGATCGGCGCACCGTTGACGGTGACGCCCACTTCGTCGAGACCGAAGCCGCGAACCGAGGCGTTACCGTCGTTCAGACCGGTGTAGTCATCGGTGGACGACACGACGCCCGGGATCGAGTCGATCGCCTGGGTGAAGTTGACGCCGGGAGCCGCCTGAATGATGGCATCGCGGGAAACCGTGGACACGGCCTTCGGTGCGTCCTGTATCGACATCAGACCACCGCCGAGCGACAGCGAGTCGGCCTTCACCTGCACGGCTTCCATCGCCTGCGAGGCGCGACGGGTCGCGTTGTCATTGGAGGTGTTGGACGTGCTGGTGGCCGTGGCGCGCTGGCTCTGCGTGCTGCTGGCCTGGGTGCTCTGGGCGTCCTGGGCCGAAGCGGCGCCGGTAGCCACAAGAAGGGTCAAGGCGATCGCGGCCGAGAGTGAGTTACGGGTCATCGCAGTTTCCTGAAAGAACGTGGTTTTGAGGGTGAAATCGTGAGTTCGCGCCGCGCACCCCTCGTGCGCGTCGCGGCAGTCAAGCCAAAAGCCTTCCCTGACGAGCCTCTCGCGAGGCCGTTATTTAATTTCCGCGTTTATGCAATTAATACCCTGATCGTAATTAAGTTCGATTATTTCTTTTCGATATTTATTACGATCACCGCAAGAAAAAACGTTTTGACCGGCCACAGCGAATCGCCCACTTCAACGAGCGGGACGAAAGGAAACGACCGGATTGGGGAGCCTTCAGAGCCGTTGCGCACCAAGCGCAGCGACCGGAGCGCTAAGCCTCACCTTAGCCTCACATAATGACAGTTTAGCGATTATCTGACCTTTTTTTACAGATCGGGAATAGGCATTTTTCCAGCGCGGCAAATCAGCGCGGCCATCACCCCGTAACCCCGGCTAATTATTACCCCGCGCCGCTCTGTAGGAGCCAGCCCTGCTGGCGACCGCCAACGCAGCGAAGAATCAGCGACAAAAAAAACCGCCCAGTCTCCCAAGCGGTTCTCCAGGCGACGTTCGCAAGAGGACCCAGTCAGCCCTTCCCCAGATACCTCGACCGCTTCGCCGGCTTCAGCGACGCCAGATCCAGCATCACCAGTCCATCCACGCAACCGGCGAAGTCCGGGTCTTCACCGAACGCGAGGAACTGCACGCCCGTCGGCTCCACCAGATCGACGTACTGTCGATAGAGCACCGGCAAGGTGACACCCAGGGCATCGAGGCGATGCTTGAGGCGGCCCAGGCCGCTCGCCGGATCCAGTCCCTCGAGCTCCGCGCGCACCGATTCGATGGTGGACTGCGGAATCACGAACGGCTGGCGGGCCGCCGCGAGCCCCTGCACACCGAAGAAATGCTGGTGGGCGGCAGCGATCCACTCACGCGCCTCGCGCGGCATGCTGACCGACATGCTCACCGGACCGAACAGGTAACGCACGTCGGCATGGCGCTGCAGGTACAGGCCGATGCCCTGCCACAGCTGATCCAGCGCACGTGAGCGCCAGTAAGCGGGAGCGATGAAACTGCGGCCAAGCTCGAGGCCCTGCGCCAGACGCGACTCCAGCGCCGGGGAGTAATCGAACAGGCTCGACGTATAGAGCGAGGTCATGCCGCGCTCGGCGATCAGGCGACCGCCATGACCGAACCGGTAGGCGCCCACGATGCGCAACGCCTTGGCGTCCCACAACACCAGGTGCTCGTAGTACGGATCGTAGGCATCGAGGTCACGGCGCTTGCCGGTGCCCTCGCCCACGCGACGGAAGGTGAGCTCACGCAGGCGCCCGATCTCGCGCAGCGCGTAACTGTCGGGCGAACCTTGCAGCAGCAAGATGCGTTTGCCATCCGCCAGCTCGGCCAGCAGTTCGGCCTTGTCCAGCTCCGCCGCGACGCGCTCGACGGGTTCGGGATGCGCCAGCGGGGTCTGCCCGCCGAAGACCAGATCGCGGCCGCGGCCGACACGGTAAACGTGGCGGCGCATGAGTTTGGCGGCCTGCTCGGCCGACCCACCACTGACCTGCTTGAGTTCATCGGCATCGACCAGCTTGCCGATGCGGAAGGTCACGCGCTGGTGGCCCGACGTGGCTTCGCGCGGAAGCATGGCGGTGCTCAGCGGCTTGGCCAGCATCGACAGGCCATAGAAAGCGACGGAGTTGCGCGCGGCGATGTGCACCGGCAGCACGGGCACGCCGGACTTCATCGCGATGCGCGCGAAGCCATCCGACCATTTGCCGTCACGCACGCCGGAGGGACCGACACGCGACACTTCGCCCGCCGGGAACATGACCAGCACTTCGCCGGCCTGGATGGCCCGGAACACGTTGCGCATGCGCGACGCCGAGCCCTTGCCGAACACGTCGACCGGCAGCAGCAGCGGGCCCAGCTGCGGTACGGCAGCCAGTACGTCGTTGCCGAGAATACGAACGTCTCGGCGCACCGAGCCGATCATCTGCAGCAGCGCGATCGCGTCGACCATGCCCAGCGGATGGTTGGCGACGACGATCAGCGGGCCTTCGACAGGAATGTTCTCGCGCTCTCGCTCCGTGATGCGACAGCTGACCCCGAGATAGTCGAGGGTGCGTTCGCAGAAGTCGAAGCCCAGGGCGGCGCCAGCGTGATCCAGCGTCTTGTTGAAGCGGGTCTCATGCGCCAGCTTTTCCAGCATGCCGACGAGCGGCTTGCGAATCAGCGGGTGCTGGGCCAGCCAGGGCAGACGTTCCTGGAGGGTCTGATCGATGCTCAGCATGACTTAGGCTCCCTTGACGTCGAACGGATCAAACCGAACGGGGCCGGTGCGCAGTCGTGGTTTCTCATAAGCCTTCGAACGTCCTCAGCTGCCCCTCGTCAGGGCCATCGACGCATGCCCCGGACGGACCGCGCCCGTCCCGTGCATGCTCGCGGGCAATTATGACAGCAACCCTACCGCCGCGTACGTTCCTGCGACAATGGGCGGAAGGTCACACGGCAATGTGCAGGTAGGCGGACAGCCCGGTCAGGAACATCTGCACCGACAAGGCGATCAGCAGCATGCCCATCAGCCGCTCCAGCGCGGTCAGGACGCTCTCGCCCAGCCACTTGAACAGGAAGGTGGAGCTGAGCAGGATCACCGAGGTGGCGAGCCAGGCCAGGAACAGGGCGATGCCCCACTCCGCCGTACGGCCCGGCTGGGAATTGGTCAGCAACAACAGCGCCGCCATGGCCGACGGACCCGCGACACCGGGGATCGCCATCGGCACGATGAAGGGCTCGCCCTCGCCCGGCTTGCCGAATACGCCACCTTCCACGGGCGGGAAGACCATGCGGATGCCGATCAGAAACAGCACGATACCGCCGCCGATGCTCACCGACTCCTGGCGCAGCTGCAGCACCTTGAGGATGTACTGACCGCCCAACAGGAAGCCGATCAGCACGCCGAGGGCAATGAGCAGTTCGCGCACCATCACCTTGCGGCGGCGCTGGGGGGGCACATCCTTGAGCAGGGCCAGGAACAACGGGATGTTGCCCAGGGGGTCCATGATCAGGAAAAGCAGGATGCCCGCGGACAACGTCGTCATCTGCGCTTCCATGGGGTAACTCCTATAACGCGGTCAGTGGGTCGGGCGAAGATCGAGTACGGTGCCGCGGGTTTCCGCGCCGGCACCGGACAGAAGATAGACGATGGCCTCCGCCGACGCGGTCGGCATGGGCTTGTCGAGGGTGTTTTCGCCGAAGTACGCAGCGCGGCGCAGGGCCGTGCGCATCGGCGGCGGCAACACGGCATGCACGCGCAGTGCCCCGCGCGCGTTCTCCGCGTGCAGCACCGACGCCATGCGCTCGACCGCCGCCTTGGACACGCCGTAGCCGCCCCAATGGGCGCGGGAAAGCAGGTCCGGGTCGTCGAGCACGAAGACCACCGCGCTGTCCCCGGCCTTGCCCAGCAGGGGCATGCAGGCCTGGGTCAGCGCGAACGGCGCCGAGACGTTGACCTGCATCGCGCGCAGCCAGTCGTCCGGCTTGTGCATGGCGATCGGCGTCAGTTCGTTGAAGTGCGCGGCGGCATGCACGATGCCGTCCAGGCGACCGAATTCCTTCTCGACGCCGTCGGCCAGCGACGCGTAGTCGGCCGGCGTGGCGCTTTCGAGATCCAGCGGATGGATCACCGGCTCAGTACCGCCGAGCGCGACCAGCTCGTCATAAAGCTTCTCGAGCGCACGCACCTTGCGGCCCGTGATCACGACGGAGGCGCCAGCGCGGATCGCCGCCTTCGCCGTCTCGCCGCCAAGGCCGCCCGTGGCACCGGTGATCACCAGCACACGACCCGCGAGCAGGCCCGGCGCGGGAGACCAGTCGTCAGGAAGACGCGTTGACGGCAACGGACTCACGAATCGGCTCCGGCGACGTCGGCCGCCATGCGCTTGAGTTCACCGGCCGAATGCAGGTCTTCCACGATGTCGCAGCCGCCGATGAATTCGCCCAGCAGGAACAGCTGCGGGAAGGTCGGCCAGTTCGAGTAATGCGGCAGCCCCGCACGGATGCGCGGATCGGCCAGGACGTTGACCGGAAAGAAGACCGCGCCCGCGGCGTCGAGCGCTTTTACGGCGCGATCGGAGAAGCCGCAGGTAGGGAATTCCGGCGTGCCTTTCATGAAAAGCACGATCGGATGGGCCGCCACGATGGCCTTGATCTCGTCTACGACGTCCATAGGTCGGGTTTCATCATTAGAATGCGATTAGTTGCGTAGTGTAGCAGTGTGGGCCCCGCGCCCCTCGCCACGCCCTTTCCCCCCAGCCACCGCTAAGGAGTCCCGCTATGGCGTTCGAACTTCCCCCGCTCCCTTATGAAAAGAATGCCCTGGAGCCGCACATCTCCGCTGAAACGCTGGAGTTCCATTACGGCAAGCACCACCAGACCTATGTCACGAACCTCAACAACCTGATCAAGGGCACCGAGTTCGAAGGCAAGAGCCTGGAAGAGATCGTCAAGTCGTCCTCGGGCGGCATCTTCAACAACGCCGCCCAGGTGTGGAACCACACCTTCTATTGGAACTCGATGCGCGCCCCCGGCGGCGCCGAGCCGCCGGCCAAGCTCGCCGACGCGCTGACCAAGGCCTTCGGTGGCGTCGACAAGTTCAAGGAAGAGTTCGCCAAGCAGGCCGCCGGCAACTTCGGTTCGGGCTGGACCTGGCTGGTGCAGCGTCCGGATGGCTCGCTGGCCATCGTCAACACGTCCAACGCCGCTACCCCGATCACCGGCAGCGACAAGCCGCTGTTCACGGCGGACGTTTGGGAGCACGCCTATTACATCGATTACCGCAACGCGCGTCCGAAGTACCTGGAAGCGTTCTGGAATCTGGTGAACTGGGACTTCGCGGCCAAGAACCTCGCCTGAGGTTTCCTTCAGCTGCTCAATGAAAAGGCTGGGTCGTTCAGACCTGGCCTTTTTTGTTTACTGCTTTGAGGGCTCGGCTTCGCCATCGCACTTGGCTTGCCGCGTTCGCGCGGTACGAGCAAGAGCCGGCGGGTGCCTCCCTCGCGTCCACGCCTGCGGCGACCCCTCAAGGAAAGGCCGCTACCGCGGCCGTGTATCAATGGCCTTCGGCCGGGTCGGACTCCGACTGGGGGTTTTCGAGTCGGCTGTCCCTGCCTCCCCGAAAACGGCCGGTCATCCATGACCGGCCCCCTGCGGGCCTCTTCCAGTCGGACCCCTCGCCTGCGGCTACCGGACGCGAGGGTGGCACCCGCCGGCTCTTTCGGACGGTGAGGCATCGGTTGGTCGAGCGGCGGTTCGCTTCGTGGCGGGGACCGCTCGCTTGCCTGTTGCGTATGGCCTCATTCGCCGTAGCCAGGTTGAGGGTCCGCCGACGGAGTCGGCTCCTACCCCACAGGGTCGTTGCGACGCAGGGGCAAGAGCGCTGTGCGACGTGCGACGTGCGACGTGCGACGACTAGCGTAGGAGCCGACTTGTCGGCGAAAGCCAACGAAGCGGTGAAGCCGAAACCCGCTCGATCACCACCCCACCTCAGTGCACGAAAGAGCCGGCGGGTGTGACCCTCGAGGCCGGTAGCCGCAGGCGAGGGCTTCGACTGGACAAGGCCGCGCAGCGGGGACGGTCAGGGATGACCGGCCGTTTTCGGGGAGGCAGGGACAGCCGACTCGAAAACCCCCAGGCGAAGCCCGACCCGGCCGAAGGCCATTGATACACGGCCGCGGTAGCGGCCCTTCCCTGAGGGGTCGCCGCAGGCGTGGCCTCGAGGGTCACACCCGCCGGCTCTTACCGCGACACCGAACGCTCGCGACAAAGCCAAACGCGAGGGCGAAGCCGAGCCCGACCACACCCAAACGCCCTAACCAATCACCCGAGCAGTTCAACAGCCGGAGCTACCTGGCTCTCCCGTCCAAGGCCGACACCGACCTCGGCCAGCTTCGCCCGCAGGCTGCCGGCGTCCGCGGCGCACAGCGTCGCATGGCCCACCTTGCGGCCCGGGCGAGCCTCTTTACCGTAGTCATGCCAATGACCATCGGCCACCGAAAGCACCGGCGCCGGATCCGGCATGTCGCCGATCCAGTTGAGCATCGCACTCGCGCCGCGTACACCGGTGTCGCCCAGCGGGAGGCCGAGCACCGCACGGATGTGGTTTTCGAACTGGCTCGTGTGCGCGCCTTCGATCGTCCAGTGGCCGGAGTTGTGCACGCGGGGGGCCATCTCGTTGCCAAGCAGGTCGCCGCCGCGGACGAACAGCTCCAGCGCGAAGACTCCCACGTAATCGAGCTCCTCGGCGATGGCGCGGGCATGCGCCGTGGCCGCCTGCTCCAGCTCGTCGGACGTACCCGGGGCGGGAGCGAGGCTCAGGGAGAGCACGCCGTCGACATGCCAGTTGCGCGTCAACGGCCATGCGCGGAACGAGCCATCGCGGCCACGCACCGCCACCACCGACAGCTCGCGATCGAACGGCACGAAGGCTTCCAGAATCAGCCCGTGCTTACCCGCCGCTTCACCCAGGGCGGCCCAGGCCGCGTCGATGTCGCCGGCCGTCTTCAGACGGAACTGGCCCTTGCCGTCGTAACCGAGCCGACGGGTCTTGAGAATGGCCGGGGCGCCGATACGGGCCACCGCGCGGACCAGGTCCTCGCGGGTGTCGACCGTTTCGAACTCGGGCGTGTCCAGGCCGGTCTCACGGAACAGCGTCTTCTCGCTGAGACGATCCTGCGCCACGGCGAGCGCACGCGGATTGGGGAAGACGTCGACCAGCCCGGCCAGACGCTCGGCGGCGGCGGCGGGAACGTTCTCGAAATCGAAGGTGACGACGTCGACCCGCCGGGCGAAATCAGCCAGCGCGGCGTCGTCGGACCAGTCGGCGACGATCAGTTCGGCCACCTGGCCGGCGCAGGCGTCGGACGTACCGTCGACCACCAGCGTGCGGATGCCGAGGGGTGCCGCGGCAAGGGTCAGCATGCGCGCCAGCTGCCCGCCGCCGAGGATCCCCACCGTGGGGAGCTTGCGGCTCACGATCGCGGATCCGGGTTATCGAGGACGGTGCGGGTCTGGTCGCTGCGGAACGTGTCGAGGGCCGTGGCGACGGACGGGTCGTGCAGCGCCAGGACCGAGGCGGCCAGCAGGGCGGCATTGGTCGCGCCGGCACGGCCGATCGCCAGGGTACCGACCGGGATACCGGCCGGCATCTGCGCGATCGAAAGCAGGGAATCCATACCGTTCAGCGCCTTGGACTGTACCGGCACCCCGAACACCGGCAGCGCGGTCTTGGCGGCGATCATGCCCGGCAGATGGGCGGCGCCACCGGCACCGGCGATGATCACCTGGATGCCACGGCCACGGGCCGCTTCGGCGTAGCTGAAAAGCAGGTCGGGGGTGCGGTGGGCGGAGACCACCTGGACCTCGTGGACGATGCCCAGACGGGACAGCGTGGCGGAGGCATGCTCCATCGTTTCCCAGTCCGATCGCGAGCCCATCACCACGCCCACGCGCGGCGCGCTCGCTTCGTTACCTTCGTTGGAAATCATGGCCCGGGCACCCAAAAGTCGCTATTGTAAGTGCATTCCCGATCTACAGGTTGGCCTCCGCGGCCGCTCTCATGGACAAGCGTCTCCTCGATATCCTCTGCTGCCCGGTCAGCAAGCGCCCCCTGCGTCCGCTGACGGCCGCCGAGCGCGACAACCTCAACGGCGCCATCCGCGCCGGCTCGGTCGACACCGTCGCCGGGGAAAAAGTGGCCGAGCCACTGACCGAAGGCCTGATCACCACCGACGGCCAGCTCGTCTACCGGGTCGAGGACGGCATCCCCGTCATGCTCCCCGAAGCGGGTATCGGCACCCTCCAGTTGACGGGCTTTACTCCGGAATCCGGTCTCGCGCAGAATCCGTGACGTCCGTCACAATTTAAAGCATTCGTTCCCGCACAATGGCCCCTCAGGCGGGGGCCGTTGAATCCAGAGATGCGCGATGAGTAACGCGAGCGAGCCGTCCAATGTGATCGATCTCAGCCAGCGCCTGGATCCGCGCAGCGAGAGTGTGGGCGCGCTTCTGGTCACGGTGCGTGGCCTGGCGACCAAGCGGCTGCACGCGCTGGCCACCAACATGTTCGAGAACATCGACGACGCTCTGTTCGATCTGGCCGAAAAGGCCGAGAACAACGCCGCGCAGACCCAGTTCTTCGACGGCATGCGTGAAGTGCGCAAGAAGCGCGCCATCGTCGAGCGCACCTTCCTGGGTCAGGTCGCCCGGGATCTGGCCGATTTTTCCGCCGGGCGCACGCGCGCACCCGATGCCGACGCCCACGCCCGCCCCCTCGCCAATATCGAGCTCAGCCTTGTCGGCGAAAACGAACTCGAGGAATCTCTCGCGATCACCAGCATGATCGGCAAGAACGAGCAGCGCCTTGCGCGCGCCCTCTTTGCCGTCAATCAGCGCCTGTCGGTGATCTGCGGCGGCGCCCGGATGGACGACGCGTCCAACCCGGTAGGCCCCGCCTCGCTGGCCGCCGCGTTCCGCCAGGCCATGCGCGAGCTGATGGTCGAGGTCCGGGTCAAGCTGATCATCTACAAGCTGTTCGATCGCTACGTGCTCGCCGGCATCGACGAGCTCTACGACGACATCAATAACGAGCTCGCCGCCGCGGGCGTCCTGCCGCAGCTGCGCCACGAGATCGTCACCCGTCGCAGCGATGCGCCCGCCCCGACAGGCCCAGCCTCGTCTGTGGTCGCTCCACAGACGGCCGCGCCGGTGACCGACGCCGCGGCGGCGGAGTTCATGCAGTCGCTGCACGCCATGTTCTCGGCGCGTCGCGGCACCACGGTGGGTACAGAGGGCTTCGCCGGAGGCGCTCCGCTGCCTACCGGCCCGCTGCCCAGCGCGACGGAGCTGCTCGGTGCGCTGACCCTGCTGCAGAGCCAGATCGCCGGCATGCCCGGGACCGCCGTACCGATGGCGAGCCAGGCCGATGTCACGCGCGACGTCGCCCAGCTGAAGGAACAGCTGCTCGCGCAGATCGGCCAGTTGCGCGGTCAGCAGACCGCACACGTGTCCGGCGTGGACGAGGACACCATCGACCTTGTCGGCATGCTGTTCGAGTTCATCCTCGAAGATCACAACCTGCCGGCCGAGATGCAGGTCATGCTCGCGCGCCTGCAGATCCCTTACCTCAAGGTCGCGCTGCTCGACCGCCGGATGTTCGCGCAAAAATCGCACCCGGCGCGTCAGTTGCTCGACGCGCTCGCCGATGCGGCCAAGGGCTGGTCCGCCGAAGCCGATCGCGACGGCCGCCTGTTCGACAAGATCAAATCCATCGTCGAGCGGCTGCTGCATGACTTCGACGACGACGTCGCCGTCTTCAACCGTCTCGCGGCCGAGCTACAGGACTTCCTCGACATCAGCCGCAAGCGCGCGGAACTCGCCGAGCAGCGTGTCGCCGAATCCACCCGCGGTCGCGAGAAGCTCGAGCACGCGCGCCGCCGCGCCGCTCAGGAAATCGTCGGCCGCGTCGACGGTGCCGCGCTGCCGCCCCTGATCTACGGCGTGCTGACGCGGGCGTGGGCCAACTACATCGTGCTCACCCTCCTGCGTCAGGGCGAAGAAGCCCAGGAATTCCGCGACTCGCTGCGCTTCATCGACGATTTCATCGCCAGCGCGCGTCCGGTCTACGACCTCAACGGCCGACGCGACCTTCGGGCCATTCTGCCGTCGATCGAACGCTCGCTGCGTCGCGGTCTCGCCGCCGTCGCCTTTCAGGAGGCCGACACCGAGCAACTGCTCGCCCAGCTGCACGCGTTCTATCGCCAGCAGCTCGGCGAGTCCGTGCCGGAGACGGAATCGGGCACGCTCGTCACCAGCGTGATGCCCTTGCCCGAGGCCATCCAGGCGATCGAAGAACCAACGGTCGAACCGGAGCCCGAGGACGAATCGCTCCCCGACGAAGCCTTCGACGAGCGCAATCTCGCTCAGGCCCGTGAACTGAAAGTCGGCCAGTGGCTTGAGTTCACCGCCGAAGACGGCAGCACCGATCGCGCGAAGCTTTCGTGGGTCAGCCCGATCAGCGGCCGCTATCTCTTCGTCAACCGTCGTGGCCTGAAGGTCGCCGATCACAGCCTCGGCGGTCTTGCGCAGGCCTTCGCCAGCGGCCATGCCCGCGTACTGGATTCGTCGATGCTGTTCGATCGTGCGATGGACGCGATCGTCGAGCGGCTGCGTACGCCCGAGGCCGAAGCCAGGCCCTGACCCGACCCGCGCGGGTTACACCGCGCACGGGTGAGTCTTGATAAGGTAGCGCCCTCTTCCACGGGCGCATCCTTCCGATGACCTCCACCGCTTCGCCATCGCTGACCGACGCACTGCCGCCGGCGGCCGAGATCCTTGCCGATATCGATCGCGCCTTCGCCGAAGACATCGGCCCCGGTGACGCCACGGCCGACCTGCTCGACCCCGAGGCCACCGCCACCGCCGTCCTGACCTGTCGAGAGGACGCCGTGATCTGCGGAACCGCCTGGTTCGACGCCGCGTTCCGCAAGCTGGATCCGGATGTTCGCATCGAGTGGCTGGCCCACGACGGCGATCGCGTGACTGCCGGCTCACCCATCTGCCGTCTCGCCGGTCAGGCACGTGCCCTGGTCACCGCCGAGCGGACGGCGCTCAACTTCCTCCAGCTGCTCTCGTCGACGGCGACGGTGACCTCGCGCTATGTCGACGCGCTGGCGGGCACGCGCACGCGCATTCTCGACACGCGCAAGACCCTGCCGGGGCTGCGTCGCGCGCAGAAATACGCTGTCCGCTGTGGCGGCGGTACCAACCACCGTATCGGCCTGTTCGACGCGATGATGCTTAAGGAAAACCACATCATCGCGGCGGGCGGCATCCGGCCAGCGGTCAACGCGGCGCGCCTCATTCACCCCACGCTGCCGCTGATCGTCGAGGTGGAGACCATGGACGAGCTGGCGGAAGCCATCGCGGCGGGGGCCGATCGTGCGCTGCTCGATAACTTCACCCCGGCAATGCTGACCGAGGCCGTGGCGTATACCGCCGGACGGATTCCACTCGAGGTGTCGGGTAACGTGGAGCTGGACACCATTCATGCGATCGCGCGGACCGGCGTGGACTTCGTCTCCAGCGGCGCGTTGACCAAGCATGTGCGGGCGATCGATCTGTCGCTGAGACTGGATGTGAAGCATCCAGGCGGTTGAGTCGGCTTCTCGCGCAGGGTGCGCTCCTGCAAGGGAGCGCCCTGTCGTGCGCTCCTGCGGCAAGCTTCCCGCCCAGGGACTTGTAGACACGCGGAATCGGCCACACACTGACGCCATGGCATCTTTCAGCGATCTTTTCTGGCTTCTCGTCCTCGCAGGCGGTATCGCGAGCTGGTATCGACTGACGCGAGCAAGGGAAGTCGCCGTACGCGCCGCGACAGGGCTATGCAAACGCTACGGCCTGCAGCTGCTCGATCAGTCGGTCGGGCTGCGCGGCGTGCGGCTCCAGGGGGTCGATGGCGTCCGCCGCCTCGAGCGCTGCTACGGCTTTGAAGTAAGCATCGACGGCCAGTCGCGGCAGATGGCGCGTCTCTGGATGGCGGGGAGCGAGATCGCCAGCTATTCGCTGCCGGGAACCGATTCGCCCGAGCTGGAGACCGTGGTGGCTACCGATTCGATCGTGCATGGGGCGAACGTGATTTCGCTGGCGGATCGGCGGCGGTTGCACTGAGGGATACGGAATCGCCAGCAGGGCTGGCTCCTGCCGGAGCTTGCCTGTCGCCCGGCACAAAAAACCCGCCTCCCGGCGGGTTTTTTTTATTTGACGACCCGAAGGTGCGGCGCGCCGCGCTTGGGCCGGTCATCGTCGCCACCGGTGGGCGGTGGGGCGTCGGTGTCGTCGACCGCTTCGATCGCCGTGGCCGGCGCGGTGTCGTTCTCGTCGACCGGGAACATCATGCCCTGGCCGTTTTCCTGCGCGTAAAGCGCCAGTACGGCCTGCACGGGGATGACGATCTGCTGGCTGACGCCTGAAAAACGGGCCTGGAAGCCGATCCGGTCGTTGCCCAGATCCAGGTTGGCCACCGCGCGCATGGCGAGGTTCAGCACCACCTGGCCGTTCTTCACGACGTGGGCGGGCACTTTGACGCCCGGCTGCCCGGCGTCGACGAGGACGTACGGGGTAAGACCGTTGTCGCTGATCCAGTCGTAGATGGCACGCAGCAGGTAAGGCCGATTGGAGGTCATGCCTGCGGTTTCATTGGTATCCATGACGACAGTTTAAGGGATACGCGGCGAAAGACGCTAACCGGGCAGGAAATTGAAGTCCGGGCGCATGTCGCGCTCTTCCGGGGTGAGACTGCGGGCGAATCCCTGGCTGTGGAACAGACGCTCGCCGTAGTCCACGATGGCCTTGCCTTCCTTGCCCAGGTCCACACCCAGGTGCGGCAGACGCCAGACCACGGGGGCTACGAGGCAGTCGATCAGGCTCATTTCCGGATTGAGGAAGAACCGCGAGGCACGGAACAGCGGTTCCGACAGCAACAGATGCTCGCGCAATCGCTTGCGCGCGCCCTCCGCCGCCTTACCGCCCTCCCCGATCGTCTCGATCTCGGGCAGCCAGTCGTTCTCGATCCGCCACGTAGCCAGGCGCAGACGCGCCCGGGACAAGGGGTCGATCGGCATCAGCGGCGGGTGCGGATAGCGTTCGTCGAGGTATTCGACCACGACCAGCGTGTCGTAAAGGGTCAGGTCCCGGTCGACGAGGGTCGGCAGCGTGCCGTAGGGGTTGAGATCGAGCAGGTCGGGCGTGGGCTCGTCCGCCTTGAGGATGATCCGGTCATAGGCCACCCCCTTCGCGGCCAGGACCAGGCGCGTCCGGTGACAATGGATGTCGTCGGCGCTGGTGTACAGAGTCAGCGCCGCACGCGAACGAGCATTCTGGACCATGCATCGACCTCCCTAACTTAATGTTCTTCGTGAACGTCTTTCCAGTACTCGTGCTTCACCAGGTACAGGAGAAACGTGAGGCCAGCCAGGAAGAGGATCACCCACACACCGACCGACTGGCGCTCGAGTGCGGCGGGCTCGGCCGTGTACTCGAGGAAGGTAGCGAGATCGCGCGTGGCGCCCCTGAATTCGTCCGGCGTCATGCGACCCGGACGTTGCAGCTCGAGCTTCTCGACCGTGGCTTCCTGTCCGGGCTTCGCTTCACCGTGCACCGCCACCTGAAGGCCCTGCAATTCCCACAGGGGATTGGGCATGGAGGCATTCGGGAACACCGTGTTGTTCCAGCCCACCGGCCGGCTCGGGTCGAGGTAGAACGCGTTGAGGTAGTTGAAGATGAAGTCCACGCCCTTGGCGCGCGCCTCGAGCGAGAGATCCGGCGGCTCCTTGCCGAACCAGGCCTTGGCGCCGTCGGCAGGCATGTGCGAGAGCACCGGTTCGCCGAACTTCGCACCAGTGAAGTTGAGGTTGGACATCACCTCGTCTTCGGACAGGCCGAGGTCGGTCGCCAGGCGAGAATAGCGCACGTACTTCAGCGAGTGGCAGCCCACGCAGTAGTTGAAGAAGAGCCTGGCACCGCGCTGTAGCGCGGCCCTGTCGTTGACGTTGGTGCCGGCGGACGGCAGGTCCTCGCCACCTTCGGCGGCAAGGACGGGCAGCGTGGCGACAAACAGACCCAGAGCAAGAGCGACTGAGAAAACATAGCGCTTAATCATGCATCGTCACCCGTTCCGGAACCGGCTTGGTCTTCTCGAAACCGAAGCGCGTGTAGACCCATACGAAGAGGAAGAAGCCGAAGTAACCCAGCGCCATCAGGCGACCGAAGGCGTTCTCCCACGTGGTGACGTCGGCATGCGGGAACCAGGCGGGAATCAGCTCCGCCGTGACGCCCGCACCCACCGCGCCCAGCGACAGGAAGGACACCACGAGCACGCCCAGGGCGATGCGGAAACCGAGGCCGCGGTAGCGCACGGAGCGCACCGCTCCCTTATCGATCCACGGCAGCAGCGCCAGCAGCAGGATCGAGCCGAACATGCCGATGACGCCCCAGATCGCCGTGCCGAAGAACGACGGAATCATGCGGAGGATCGCGTAGAACGGCGTGAAGTACCACGACGGTTTGATGTGGCTCGGCGTCACCAGGTTGTTGGCTGGCGTGAAGTTGTCATGCTCCAGGAACCAGCCACCGAAGGTCGGCGCGAAGAAGATGATGAACGCCGCGATGGTGAGGAAGAAGCCGACGCCGAAGAGGTCTTTCACCGTGTAATACGGATGGAACGGCACGGCATCCTTCGGCTTGTCGGCGTCCCAGCGATTGCCCTTCGGGCCATGCTTGACGTCGACGCCGTCCGGGTTGTTCGAACCCACCTCGTGCAGCGCGGCGAGGTGCAGCACCACCAGCAGCAGGAGCACCAGCGGCAGCGCGATGACGTGCAGCGCGAAGAAGCGATTCAACGTGGCGTCGGCGGGCAGGAAATCGCCCATGATCCATTCCACCAGCGACGAGCCGATATAAGGAATGGTGCCGAACAGCGAGATGATGACCTTCGCGCCCCAGAACGACATGTTGCCCCACGGCAGCACGTAGCCCATGAAGGCCTCGGCCATCAGCACGAGGAAGATCAGCATGCCCAGGATCCACACCAGCTCGCGCGGTCGCTTGAACGAGCCGTACATGATCCCGCGGAACATATGCAGGAACACCACCACGAAGAACAGCGACGCACCGGTGGAGTGCATGTAGCGGATGAGCCATCCCCACTCCACGTCACGCATGATGTACTCGACCGAGTTGAACGCTTCGAGCGCACTCGTCTTGTAGTTCATGGTGAGGAAGATGCCGGTCACGATCTGGTTGACCAGGACCAGCATGGCGAGCGAACCGAAGTAGTACCAGAGGTTGAAGTTCTTCGGCGCGTAGTACTCGGTCATGTGCTTGCGGAACGTCGGCGCCAGGTTCGGCGCGCGTTCGTTGACCCAATCGAAAAGGCTGGCCATCAGCTTTTGCCCTCCGGGTCGACACCGATCTGGATGTGCGAGTCATCCACGAAGTGATAAGGGGGCACCGGGAGGTTCTTCGGGGCGGGAACGCCGGCGAAGACACGGCCCGACAAGTCATAGCGTGACTTATGGCAGGGGCAGTAGAAGCCGCCCTTCCAGTTCGCGTCGAACGGCTCGGGCTTGATGTCGGGCACGAAGTCCGGCACGCAGCCCAGGTGGGTGCACAGGCCGATGACGACCAGCCACTCGGGCTTGATGGAACGGTTCTCGTTGGTCGCGTACTTCGGCTGTTGCGCCGAATCGGACGACTGCGGGTCCAGCAGACGGGGCTCGAGGCCCTTCAGCTGGGCCAGCTGGTCCTTGCTGCGATTGACGACGAAGACCGGAAGGCTGCGCCAGGCGAAGGTGACCTTCTGGCCCGCCTCGATGGCACTGATGTCGACCGTAACAGGCGCTCCTGCTGCCTTTGCCCTTGCGCTTGGTTCCCACGACTTAATGAAGGGCACGATCGCCGCGACTACCCCGACTCCGCCAACGACCGCGGTCGTTGTGGTGAGGAAGCGACGGCGGCCGTGATCGACGAATTCGTTCGCCATCAGGCTCTCCGGAACTTATGCCATTGAGAATGCGGACCCCTATCGCCGGCTCGTATCGGAAATCGGCTTCCGCTAAATCGAGTCAGTGTAACGGCAGCACCAGCCACGTACAATAAACTGAACCTTCCCCTGTCCCCCATGACGGATGGGGCTGCCAAGTGCCCGCCAGGATGCGGAAAATTCGGCAAAACCGGACGACAGGACCCCTCGCTACTCCATGAACCACGCCGCTCGTACGCTTGCCTTCGTCGCCCGTTTCGTCGTGCTCGGCCTTGCCGTCGCCTTCGTCATCGGCCTGTTCTGGCCAGGCAGCGGCGCTTTTCTTCGTGAGCGTTTCACGCCGCCGGTCACCGAACACGAGCCTGCCGCGGTCGAGCCGGCCGCTCCCGGGGCGGGCACGGGTCCCGTGTCGTATGCCGATGCCGTGGCCAAGGCCGCGCCGTCGGTCGTCAACATCTATGCGAATAAGCTGGTGACCGAGCAGCCGCGCGAGCTCTACTCCGATCCCGTGTTGCAGCGCATCTTCAGCGTACCCACCGGCCCGGCGCGTACGCGGCGTCAGCAGAACCTCGGCTCGGGCGTCATCGTCAGGGAAGATGGCTACGTCCTGACCAACAACCACGTGATCGCCAACGCCGACGACATCCAGCTGCTGCTCTACGACGGCCGGGTGGCCAAGGCCCGGGTCGTGGGCTCGGACGATGAGACGGACCTTGCGGTACTCAAGGTGGACGCGGGCAACCTGCCGGCGATCCACATGACCGACGCCGAGAGCCGTCCCCGGGTCGGCGACGTGGTGCTGGCCATCGGCAACCCCTTCGGCATCGGCCAGACGGTGACCATGGGCATCGTCAGTGCCATCGGCCGCCAGCTCAATCTGTCCAGCCTGGAAAACTTCATCCAGACCGACGCCGCGATCAACTTCGGCAACTCGGGCGGCGCGCTCGTCAATGCGCACGGCGAGCTCGTCGGTATCAATACGTCGCTGATCGGTCAGGCGGTCGGCGCCGAAGGCATCGGTTTCGCCATCCCCGTGCAGAGCGCACGCGAGGTGCTGGACCAGATCATACAGACGGGCCACGTCGTGCGTGGCTGGATCGGTGCCGACTACGGCGCCGTCCCGGTCTCCGCCGACAGCGGCCTGCCTTCGGCGGCGCGCGGTGTCGTGGTCAACGACGTGTCCCCGGGCGGCCCCGCCGCCCTCGCGGGCATCCAGCAACGCGACGTGCTGCTGCGCATCGGCGATGAGGACATCCTCGACCCGTCGGATCTGCGCCGGCACGAGGCCTCGCTGAAACCGGGCGATCCGGTGCAGGTCTCCGGGCTGCGCAACGGTGCGGCGTTCAACACGACCGTAACGCCGGCGCAGAGGCCGCCCACGGCGCCGATGCAGGCGCTCCAGGGCGCGGCCCGGTAGGAGCGCGCCTTGCGCGCGATGTCTTTTCGCGGTGGGGGATGGGGGGAGGTGGGGGTTAGCGGCTTCTGGGCTTCGTTGGCTTTTCGCGCGCGGGGCGCGCTCCTACCACGCGCGGGGCGCGCTCCTACAACGCGCCGGGCGCTTCTATAACGCGCGGGGCGCGCTGCTACATTCGGTTGTCGGCGAGGGGGACGCCGGTGCTGGGGCGGCTCTTCAACATGTCACCGTAGCGCTTGCGCAGCACGCCGACGCGCTCGACATAGACCTGCGTTTCGTCATAAGGCGGCACGCCGTTGTACTTCTGCACCGCACCGGGTCCGGCGTTGTACGCCGCCGCGGCCAGGCGCTCGTTGCCGTTGAAGGTCTTCAGCAACAGCGCGAGATAACGCGCGCCGCCGCGAATATTCTGATTGGCGTCGAAGGCATCCAGGACGCCCATGTCACGGGCGGTACCCGGAATCAGCTGCATCAGGCCCTGCGCGCCAGCCACCGACAGCGCGCGCGGGTTGAACGCGCTCTCGGCGTGAATGACCGCGCGCAGCAACGCCTCGTCCACGCTGAACTCGCTGCTCGCCGAGCGGATCGCGTCGCCGTACGCGACCAGATTCAGACCGACGTTGTTCCAGTCGACCTTCGAATGCACGTCGCAGGCGGCGCAGGTGGCGATATAGGTAAAGAGCATCTTGATGCTCGATCCCTGACCGCCGCCGCCCGGCGGAATATTGGTGTACTCGACGCCGCCGTCCGCCCGGGTGATCCGGTAGACCGCGCCACGCAAGACCCGGGAGCCCTGAGGTGCGGCAGGCGCAGCCGCCGCCGTTAAATCGGTGCTCGCCGACTCCTTATAGTCCCACTGCCCTTTTGGCGCGGTCACGGGAGGCAGGGCCAGCGGTTCGCGCTCGGTACCATCCGCTCCGCCGACCACGCCACCAGTCACGCCTGCCAGCGAAGGCACGGCGGCGGCAGGCGCCAGCACCACGGAGCCGATCACGCCTTTAAGCGACGGGGGCCCGGCGACCGGTTCGAAGACGGCCTTCTGCGGCGCGGCGGGCAATGCGATGGGCCGCGCCGGACGCGAGGGGCCCGTGCTGCCGATGCGCTTGCAGTCCTTGTAGCCCGCGGTGCCGCCGGAGAAAACCGTCTCGCCCGTACTACCGATGCAACGGTAGAGCGCACCCGCCGACGCCGGCCCGGCCAGCAATCCCAGCAGCAGGACGCAGGCGCCCGCGACCCTTCGCAGGGCCGTCCGGGAGGTCAGGAAACGGCGGGCGTGATGGCCGGCGCTTTCCCCTGGCGTCGCGTCGTCAACCATGGGCGCGAGTTTGCCCGAGCACCCCTGCCCTGCCAAGGGCCGCAAACGTGACGTTCTTCACGCAAGTCATTGATCCACGGCGGCCAACTGGCAACGGACCCGGGGGCAGAGTAAACTGCGCGGTTCGGAAACTCCCCACGAAACACGGTAACCCGGCCCATGAGCGGCAAGCTTTTCATCAAGACCCACGGCTGCCAGATGAACGAGTACGACTCGGCCAAGATGGCCGACGTGCTGGCGGCGTCCCATGGCCTGGAACTCACGCAGAACGAGGACGAGGCCGACGTCATCCTCGTCAACACGTGTTCCATCCGCGAAAAGGCGCAGGAGAAGGTCTTCAGCCAGCTCGGTCGCTGGAAGGCGCACAAGGCCAACGGCAAGCCCGTACTGATCGGAGTCGGCGGTTGTGTCGCCTCGCAGGAAGGCGACGCCATCCTCAAGCGCGCGCCGCACGTCGACCTCGTCTTCGGCCCGCAGACCCTGCACCGCCTGCCGCAGATGATTGAAGCCCAGCGCGCCACCGGCAAGTCGCAGGTCGACATCAGCTTCCCGGAAATCGAGAAGTTCGACCGCATGCCGGAACCCCGCGCCGAAGGCCCGACGGCCTTCGTGTCGATCATGGAAGGCTGCTCGAAGTACTGCTCGTATTGCGTGGTGCCTTACACGCGCGGCGAAGAGATCAGCCGGCCGTTCGACGATGTGATCGTCGAGGTGGCCCAGCTCGCCGAACAGGGCGTACGCGAGGTCAACCTGCTCGGCCAGAACGTCAACGCGTATCGTGGCCCGATGCACGACGGCGACGTCGCCGACCTGTCGGTGCTGATCCACGCCATCGCGCAGATCGACGGTATCGGCCGCATTCGTTTCACGACATCGCATCCGCTGGAGTTCTCGGACTCGCTGATCGAGGCCTACGCCAACGTGCCGCAGCTGGCCAACTATCTGCACCTACCGGTGCAGGCGGGCTCGGACCGCATCCTCGCGGCCATGAAGCGCGGATACACGGCGCTGGAATTCAAGCAGCGCATCCGCAAGCTGCGCGCGGTGCGACCGGATATCTGCGTGTCGTCGGACTTCATCGTCGGCTTTCCCGGCGAGACGGACGACGACTTCGAGAAGACCATGAAGCTGATCGACGATATCGGCTTCGACCAGAGCTTCTCGTTCGTGTTTTCGTCGCGACCCGGTACGCCGGCGGCAAACCTCGCCGACGAGACTCCGGCCGAGGTGAAGCACGCGCGTCTGAGCCGGCTGCAGGCGGCGATCAACGAGAACGCGCGCAAGATCAACGAGGCCATGGTAGGCACCGTGCAGCGGGTACTGGTCGAGAAGCCCAGCCGCCGCGATCCCAACGAACTCAGCGGGCGGACGGAAAACATGCGCTATGTGAACTTCCCGGGACATCCGCGGATGATCGGCCAGTTCGTGGACGTCACGATCACCGAGGCGATGAGCAACTCGCTGCGCGGTCGGGTGCTGCTGGCGGACGAGGTTGCGGTCGCATGAATCCGGGTCTTTCGCAACGCGATTTCACCCTCGATCCCGAAGACAACACCCGCCTGGCGAACCTGTGTGGCCCGCTGGATGAACACGTGCGCCAGATCGAACTGCGCCTGGGCGTCGAGGTGGACCATCGCGGCGCCATCTTCCGTGTCATCGGTGACGAAGGCTCGGCCCGCGCGGGCGAGAAAGTCATTCGCGCGCTTTACGCCGCGACCGAAACCGAAGTGCTCAACGGTGCCGCGATCAATCTGCACCTGGCCGAGTCGGGCATCGACGCGATCAACGACGAGTCGGCGGAGTCCTCGCAGGAAGTCGTCATCAAGGTCAAGCGCGGTGTCATCAAAGGCCGTGGCGCCAATCAGGCGCGTTATCTGCACGCCATCACCACGCACGACATCAACTTCGGCGTAGGTCCGGCCGGTACCGGCAAGACCTATCTGGCCGTGGCCAGCGCCATCGAGGCACTGGAAGCCAACCGCGTACAGCGCGTGCTCCTGGTGCGCCCCGCGGTCGAGGCCGGCGAAAAACTCGGCTTTCTGCCCGGCGATCTCAGCCAGAAGATCGATCCCTACCTGCGCCCTCTGTATGACGCGCTGTACGAGATGGTCGGCTTCGAGAAGGTCGGCAAGCTCATCGAGCGCAACGTGATCGAGATCGCGCCGCTGGCGTATATGCGTGGCCGCACGCTCAACGATTCCTACGTCATTCTCGACGAAGCGCAGAACACCACCGTCGAACAGATGAAGATGTTCCTGACCCGTATCGGCTTCGGCTCGGTCGCGGTGATCACGGGCGACGTCTCCCAGGTCGACCTGCCCCGCCACATCCGCTCGGGTCTTCGTCACGCGGTCGAAGTGCTGCGCGGCGTGGACGGCATCAGCTTCACGTTCTTCACCTCGCGCGACGTGGTCCGCCATCCGCTGGTGGCCAAGATCGTCCGTGCTTACGAGGCGTTCGAAGACAAGCAGGACGCCGCGAAGTGAGTCAGCTGGACGTGGCCGTCGGCTATGCCACCGCGCGCAAGGGTGTGCCGGCGCCGGCCAGCTTCCGTCGCTGGGTCGAGGCGGCGTTGAAGGGCGCGCGCCGTCGCAAGGGCACCGAGCTGTCGATCCGCATCGTCGATGCGGAGGAAGGCCAGTCGCTGAATCTGCAGTACCGCGGCAAGGACTACGCCACCAACGTGCTGTCGTTCCCGGTCGAACTGCCGCCCGGCGTCGACCTGCCGCTGATCGGCGATCTGGTCATCTGCGCGCCCGTGGTCACGCGTGAGGCGGCCGAGCAGGGAAAGAAGGCGGCGGATCACTGGGCGCACCTGACGGTGCACGGGACGCTGCATCTGCTGGGGTACGACCACATCGACGACGCCGAGGCCGAGACGATGGAAGCGCTGGAGACCCGCGTGCTGGCGGGTCTGGGAATTGCGGACCCCTACGAGACCGTGTAGGGACACGCCCTGAATCGTCACAGGAATTCCGTTAGACTGACCGTTCCGCTCATTTCGGGCAGAAACGCAAAGAGTGATGAACGAGGAACCTGGTAGTACCCATGGCCCGACTCACCGATCCTGGTGGGACCGTCTGGGCCATATGTTTTCCGGCGAGCCACGCAACCGCGACGAACTGATCGAGGAACTGCGTACCGCCCAGGCCAACGGCCTGCTTTCCAACGACACCCTGACCATGGTCGAGGGTGCCATCAAGGTGACCGAGCTCAGCGTCGACGATGTCATGGTGCCCCGCGCCCAGATCGTCAGCCTCGCCGCCGATGCCTCCCTCCCCGAGATCCTTTCCGCCGTCGTCGAGTCCGGGCACTCCCGCTTCCCCGTCCACGGTGAAGACAAGGACGAAGTGCTGGGCATCCTGCTGGCGAAAGACCTGCTGAAATACTACGGGCAGAGCGAAGGCGGCGATGTGCGCGCGCTGCTCCGTCCGGCCGTGCTCATTCCCGAATCGATGCGCCTGAACGTGCTCCTGGCGGAATTTCGCCTGACGCGCAATCACATGGCGCTCGTGGTGGACGAATACGGCGGCGTCGCCGGCCTGATCACGATCGAGGACGTTCTCGAGCAGATCGTCGGCGAGATCGACGACGAGCACGACGACGAGGAAGATCCGGTCCTGGTCCAGGCACTGGAAGAAGGCGGCTTCGCGGTGAGCGCCCTCACCCCCATCGCCGACTTCAACGAGATAGCGGGTGCACGGTTCTCCGATGAGGAGTTCGATACCATCGGCGGCATGATCACCTCGGAGTTCGGCCACCTCCCGGCGGCCGGCGAAGAAATCGCCATGGGCGATTTCCTCTTCCGGGTTACCGAAGCCGACGACCGTCGCGTCCAGCAGTTCCACGTCGCGCACGCCAACGGCGGCGCATGACGTCACCGCCGGCCGTATGGCCGGCGGCCCCTGACAGCCATGCCTGCGGGCAAGGATCCAAGCCCGACCATGCGCCACGCCCTGCTCTTCCTGCTCGCCCTCTGTGTCGTTCCCATGGCCCGCGCCGGCATCGTCGATGCACCGGCCGCGGACCTCGATATCTCCCTGATGACCTACGGGCCGGGCGACATCTACTGGGAACGGTTCGGACACGACGCACTGGAGATCCGTGACCGCGTCAGTGGCGAAGCGATCGCGTTCAACTACGGCGTCTTCGACTTCGATCAGAAGGGATTCATCCTCAACTTCGCGCGCGGCATCATGGCCTATCGCATGGATGCCGAGACCACGCAGTCCGATGTTGAGTTCTACGCGGGCGAAGGGCGCTATGTGCACCGCCAGCACCTGAGCCTGGATATCGCACAGAAAGACGCACTGCGCCGTTTCATGCTGTGGAACATCCGCCCGGAGAACGCGGGCTATCACTACGACTACTACACGGACAACTGCACGACACGCGTGCGCGACGCACTCGACACGGCACTCGGCGGCGCGCTTGGCCGCCAGCTCGGCTCCTGGGGCGGCGCCATGACCTACCGCGAGCACACCGCCCGACTGATGAGCAACCAGACCTGGCTGATGCTCGGCATGGATCTTGGCCTCGGGCCTTACGCCGACCAGCCGATGACAGCATGGAAGGAAGCCTTCCTGCCCATGGTGCTCGAAGCCGAGCTGCGTCGCGTACGTATCGGTGATGGCGCGAGCGAACGCCCCCTTGTCGACGGCGAGGAAATCCTCGCGAAGAGCCGGCTGCTGCCTCCGCCATTCGAGGCGCCGGACCTCCGCTGGCCCCTGCTGATTGCCGGACTGCTCCTCGCGGTTCCACTGGCGCTGCCCGCGTTTACGCGGCATCGCGAGGCCAGGTTCACTTTCGTGATCGCGGGCACTGTGTTCAGCGTCTTCGCGGGCCTGGCCGGCCTGCTCATGATGGGACTGTGGGCCTTCACACTGCACCGCTCGGCCTGGGGCAACTTCAACCTGCTTGCTTACCAGCCGCTGGCGTTTCTGCTGATTCCCGGCATCTGGCGCCTGCGTCGCGCCGGTCGCCCGATGGGGCGTTTCAGCACACGCATCGCAGCAATCTCGTTTGCCGCCTGCATCATCGGCCTGCTGCTGCATCTGTGGCCTGATTTCCCGCAGCGCAACATGCCGTGGCTGCTTTTCGCACTGCCCTGCTGGGCCGCATTGTTCGCCACATTCGGCCGTCGCCACGACTGACCCTCCCTCTTTCGGGTAATTGACGCCACCGCGTCAAAGCACGCAAATAGACGGCTAATTCCAGACGAAGCCCAGGGCATGAACGCAGCCTGACGAGGCTTCGCCGCACGCGGTTGTGCGACGCAGGTCACGGACATCCCCCTCCCTGACTCTGACGGCCGTCGGTCACCGATTTCGTGCATGGCGAAAACGCGAAGTCCATCGCAAGAACGCGTTCCGCACGAAACGGACGGCTGCGTATGGTCGGTCATGACTGTCAGGATGTCACAGTTGCCCGTCACGCTCGGGCCAGGTTTACGCAACTGCGGGTGGACGATGTCATGACCTATGTATCCACGTATAAACCCCGGCACGGAAGGAATTTTCGTTAGCGATGACGTGACCCACTTCACGCATCGAATTGACTGACAAATAGCCGCAGCGCAACCCGAGGGTGCGTTTGCTTTCCCGCCACCTGCGCGCTTCCCCGACGCGTTTGACCAGCGGTATTCATGAATCTCAAACCGAGCGACCTGCCCCTACTCGTCTCTCTCGACATGCTGCTGGAGGAACGTAACGTCACCCGCGCGGCGTCGAAGCTTCACGTGAGCCAGCCTGCGCTTTCCGCGCAACTGGCGAGGCTTCGCCGCCTGTTCAACGATCCACTGCTCGTTCCGTCCGAAACGGGTCGCGGCATGGTGCCCACGCCCAAAGCCGAAGAAATGGCGGCGCCGCTGCGCGACGCGCTTTCACAACTCGGCACGCTGGCCGACCCCGGCGGCGCCTTCGATCCCGTGCGGGATGCGGCCACGTTTCGTATCGCCGGCTCGACCAGCGCCGTGGGGACCTTCGCGCTTCCCCTCATTCAGTCCTTTCAGGAAAAAGGCAACCGTGCCCTCAAGGTGGCGTTCCGCGCGGGATACGAAGACCAGGACGTGCTCGGCCTGTTCGAAAGCGGCGAGATCGACATCCTGCTCGTTCCGAACGAGGACGTACCCAGCTCGCTGAAAATGCGCCAGCTGATGGCCGACGAGTTCGTCATGGTGCAGCGTGCGGGGCACCCGCGTGGCACGCACCGTCTCTCCGTCGAGGAATACTGCTCGCTCAGCCACATGGTGGTTTCCTCCTCGGGCCGCCTCGAAGGTCTGCTGGACCAGCATCTGAAACAGCGGGGCCTGGCGCGCGACGTCCTGGTCTCCGCATCCAACGGCGAAAGCATCGGCCCCATGCTCAACGCGACCGATCTCGTCTGTACGGTGCCCCAGAGCATGTTCGACTCGCTCGGCGCGGGTATCGAAGCATACGCATTGCCTTTCGACATCCCCGACACCGCGCTGGCGATGGCCTGGCACAGCCGGCTCGACAAGCAACCGGCCCACCGATGGCTACGCGAGGAACTCACGCGCATCAGCCGTGGACTGCATCCCACGCGGCATACGGGCGGCCAGATCTATCCCTTCCCTCCACTGGAGCATCTCCGTGACGGATACCACTGATCACCTGCTGGAACCGCTGGACGCCGAAGCGCCATGCGGCCCCAATCTCGAATACGACGCGGCCTTCCTCACGCTGGAAAGCCTGGCGGCACCCCGGCCGGAGCGCGCGATCGGCGACACCGTGAAGCAGGCCGAGGAACCCGACTGGCGCGACGTCGCGCGACAGGCCGAACAGGTCGCCGGGCGTACGCACGATCTGCGGGTCGCCGTTCACCTGGGCAACGCACGGCTGAAGACCGCCGGTGTCGTGGCCTGGGCGGCGAGCATCGGCCTCATCGCCGGGTTGCTTCAGCGCTACTGGGACGATGTGCACCCGCGCCTCGACGGCGACGATCCGACCGAGCGGATCAATGCGCTCGCGTCGCTCTCGGCGGTGGATGGCACCGCTGGCTATCTGCGCGGTACCCCACTCCTGCGCGCCGAACGCATCGGCGCATTCTCCCTGCGCGACCTGCGCCTGCTTAACGGAACGCTGAAGCCAGGCGACGCACCGACGGCGGACGACGGGGTGGTCTCGCAGGAGATCGTCGACGCCGTCGTGCAGCACGTCGACATCGCGGAACTGCTGGCGACGGACGCCGCGATTGCGGAGGCCGTCTCACAGGTACAGGCGATCGGACACGTGTTCGAGACGCGCACGCCAGGTGCCGGCCCCGACCTCGACACGCTCGAACGCGACCTGCGTGAGTTGCATCTGTTTCTGCGTGCACAGGTCGCGTCGCGTGCACCGGAAGCCCTTGCCAGCCAGGACGCGGAGGCCGCGGGAGAAGGCGACGCCACCCGTCCGGAAACGGAGCATGTCGCCGCACACGGCCCCGTGCGCAACACCGACGACGTGCTGCGGATGCTCGACGAGATCTGCGCGTGGTACGCGCGGCACGAGCCCTCGAGTCCGGTACCGCCGCTGCTCCGTCGCGCCAGTCGCCTGGTGGGACTGAGTTTCGCGGAATTGTTGCGGACGCTCGCGCCGGGTGGCCTGTCCGAATTCCAGTCCCTGGCGGGGGACGACGAAAACCCGTGACGTGCGTGGACCCGGCGTCAGAACGGCGGAAACAGCAGCAGCCAGACGACCGCTCCAGCACCCAAGACCCCCGCGCCCACCCACCAGGCGATACCGCGCAGACTTCGCCGCGAGCGCACCATCGCGCGGCGCGTCGGCATGTCGCGAACGGCGCGGATGCTCAGGGACATCGCCGCGGCGGGGCGGCGCAACGTATGCGATGCCGTGCCCTCCTGCCGCAACGTCGCGTTGAGCAGCGCACGGCGCCGACGGCGATACTCAGGAGTATCGATACGCGCCGCGCTATGGGCGTCGTTGAGCTCGCTCAGCTCGCGATTGACGCTCCGCTCCCATGCCGTCATTTGATGTCCCTCACCAGCCGGAAGCCGACATCCCGTTCCGGCGAGCCGTTGCTCGGGCGCACGCTGGCGACGGAACAGACCGCCGGACCGCTTCGGAAACTGCCGCCATGCACCACCAGCGCGTCGCCGCGGGTCGCCCATTCCCAGACACTACCGGTCATATCGATCAGTCCCCATGGATTGACGATGCCCTTGCTGGTCAGTTCGTCGCTGCGCATCAGCCGTCCCAGGCCCGATGACGAAGCGCCGCAGTTGGCTTCCTTCGCATCCCAGTTCTCGCCCGCACGCGCGGCCAGCAGCCACTCGTCTTCGCTAGGCAGGCGATACACGTGCCCGCTGACCTGCGACAGCCACGCCGCATAGCGGCGGGCGAAGGCCGCGTCGATCGAGCGCGCGGGATCGGTCAGCGGGTTGTCCTTCTTGATCGCGCACGTCCGCGTGGCACGGCAGAACTGGTCGAGATCGGCGATGTGTACCTCGGTACGCATCATCGCGAACGGCTTGCGGCCACGAGGTACGACGACCATGGCCGGGCCGTGGGCGCCGGCGGAAAACGTGTCGAAACATTCGCGCCCGCTGCCTGCCAGCCCGCGCAGTGCGCATGGATCGGCGACCGGCGCCACCGTCCGCAGTTTCTTCACCACGTTGGCCAGGGAGCCGTCCGGTAGCGCCTTCGACGCGGCCATCGCGGCCTCGAGATCCTTCAGGCCTTCCGGATCGTCCTTGCCCACCGCTTCGACCCGCTTACGCAGTCCGTCCTGATCGGCCGCCGTGACGGTCGACGCTCTGGCAGCCGTCATCACCGCGAGCGCCAGCTGGTAGCGATTGTTCGCGGCGGCCAGGTCGGTGCGCCCCGGAAGCTGGGTAACGCCCGCGACGATACGATCGGCGGCTTCTTTCCAGTGGCCGGCGGCGCAGGCGGCACGGGCCGCCCCCAGATAGGCATGCGCCAGCAGATCGGCGGCTTCGTCCTTGACGTTTCCCGTGCCGTCCTGCGTCGCGCGGAGCTGGCGAAAGCTGTCGCTGGCCTTGTCGAGATCCCCCGCCGCGGAAGCGCGTCGCAGCGACTCCAGCCTCGACGCCTGCTCCGCGGCGCGGATATCAGGCGACGTGGGCGGTGGCGCCGCAGTCGACGCCGGTGCGACCGCGGCGAGTTTCAGTTTCAGCTCCGGGCTGGAAAGCAAGGGGCTCGCAGGATCGATGGCGCGGATTCTGCTCAGGATGGCCGGTACCGCGTCGTCGCTCGTGCCGGTAAGCCGATTGGCCAGCATGGCCTGGCTCAGTGACGTATCCAGTCGATTGAGCGCCTCGTCGCGTTCGTGCGCCACCTCTTCGCGGCGACGGTCCAGACGCGGTGCGAAGGTCTTCAGTTCACCGCGCAGACGGAACGCTTCCTGGGCCCCCGCGTAGTCGTAGCGGCCATGCGCGGGATCCCAGTCGTTCGCCACCAGCCGGACAAGGAAACCGTCGATGGCGTCCGCACCGTCGACCACGACACGCCGACGCTCGTCGCCATCGAGCGCCGCCAGGGCGACGCGTGCATCGTCTTCGTTGCGGAAACCGTCCGCCTGACCGGGACCGAAACGCCGCAATGTGTCGACGACATGCTGCTGGTGGATCCGCATCGCGCCATACCAGGCGAAGCCCACCGCGAGCACCGTGAGCAACACCGCCCCGGCGAGCCACGGCGTCGCGCGTTCGCGCCAGCGCCGCTTGCGCAGGCCGGCCAGAAGGTCGCCGATGTCGCGCGTGCGCTTTTCCGCCGTAAACGCCAGTCCATCGCACAGCGCCTTGTACTGGCGTTTGTCCAGCCCCGGTACCGCGGGCGGACGACGCCCCGCGTTCATGGCTTCTTCCGCGCTTTCCTTGTCGAAAGGGTGGCGCCCGGTGAGCAATTCGACCACGACACAGGCGAACGCATACACATCGTCGCCGGGGGTCGGCGACCTACCCTGGAGCATCTCCAGGCTGGCGTATGCGGGGGTCATCGCACCCAGCGTGCCCGCGTCGAAAACGGTACGGTCGTCGACCGCTTCGAGGCCGATCTGACCCGCCCGCGCGATGCCGAAGTCGAAGACCTTGGCAACGCCGGACGGCGTGACCATCACGTTACCCGGCTTGAAATCCGAATGCACGATGCCCGCCGCATGCGCGCGGGAAAGCGCTTCGCCCATACCGTCGATCAGGGGCCACGCCTGATCGAACGGCATACCGTCACGCGCGCGCGAACGGATGACCGTGCGCAGGTCGTCGCCCTCGACATACTCCATCGTCATGAAGACGTTACTGCCGTCCTTGTCGAAGTCGTACACACGGACGATGTGATCGTTGCCCAGATGCTGCGCACGGCGCGACTCGCGTTGCAAGGCGATCAGTGCGTCCGGATGCTTGCGGAATTCGTCGTTGAGCACCTTGATCGCGACATACGGATCGCGGTCGCGTGCTTCGACCTTGCGCTCATCGCGCGCCAGGTACACCACGCCCATCCCGCCACGCCCGAGTTCGCGCTCCATGAGGAAGCGACCCTTGAGCAGGCTGCCGACGGCGATGCGCTCGCCTTCGGCCATGCCGGACATGCGGCGCCAGGTATCGCCGGTGCCCTGCGATGCGGATGCCGTCGTGGCCGCGGACGATGCCGCGCCGTCACCGGCCTGGGTATGCAGCGGCTTGAACACCGTCGCATCATCGTCATCGTCCGCACGGGGTGGCGTCGACGGCGACAGCGGCAGCACGCGGGTTTCGTCGTCGCCAGGATGCTGCGTCATGGGTGCGACTCCTCGTAATCGTCCAGTCGTATCGCCACGGCGGATACGTTGTCCCTGCCGGCGCGATTCAATGCCGTACCGACCAGCGCATCGATCAGGCCGGCCGGGTCGGAATGACGCCGGCAGTGCACCTCGATCTCCGCATCGGTCAGCTCCTTGTTGATGCCGTCCGAACACAGCACGAAACACGTGCCCGGACGGCGCGGATGGACCACCCAGTCCACAAACAGGTGATCTTCCGCGCCGACCGCGCGCGTCAGTGCACCGGCGTTTTTCTGCGCCGTCTGTGCTCCGAACCGTGTCTCGTCGGCGCGGTCGCCGTGCACGTGGTCGTGGGTCACCTGCCACAGACGTCCATCTTCAAATGCGTACGCCCGGCTGTCGCCTACCCAGCCGACCACCACCAGATCGCGCGTATGTACGAGCACCACCACTGTCGAGGCGACGGCGTCCACGCGCCTGTCGCTGGCGAGCGCGCGCAGACGCTGATTGATGCGCAGCAGTTCGTCTTCGACCGCGTCCATCGTGTCGGTCACGTCGTGCGCGAGAGGCAACGCGCGCAGCCGCTCGGTGATCAGCGAACTGGCGACGTCGCCGGCGCTGTGGCCGCCGAGCCCATCGGCGACGGCCCAGAGGCCACGTTCTTCGGCGACGAGGATCGCGTCCTCGTTGTGACGACGCACATGGCCGGTCTCCGTCCGGCCGGCGGATACATAGGGCATGCTCACGCGAAAGGCTCCAGGCGGTCGACGCCGAGCAGGCGCAGGTAATCGGGAACACCGGGAAGACCCGACATGGCGATGCCGTCACCAGGGACGTCGTCGCGCCACCAGAGGCTTCGCGCGTGGTCGGGCATGCGGGGCAGATCGTGCTGGCCCGCGACCGGCTCGGGAAGCATGGCGACCACCGCGTCGAAGATCGACACGCTGACCGCATCACGCGAGCGCTCCATCGCGGCGTCGAGCGCGTGGAACCACGCGGGACGAGGCGGCCGCGGCCATCCGTTCTGTCCGCGCGGCACGGGGGCGCCGAGCATCAGCGGGAACGGCCGGTCGACGCGGTCGTGCGAAGACGCGATAACACCGGCCCACGCCAGCGGCCCGCATACGTGTGCGGCCAGAACAAATCGCCAGGATGGCGCCGCGCCGAAGCGGTCCTTCCAGCCCTCGCCCAGCGCCTCGGCAATACCGGCCAGTGCCGCCTGCATCGCGGTATCCCAGCGATCCACGAAGCCGACCGGCAGACGGCGCTGCACGAAATCTCCCGCGCAGGGCAGCTTGCCGTGGAAACCTACGAGTACCCGCGTCATGTCGGACACCGGAAGCGGCGCACGCTGGTGTCGCCGAACGGATTGCGCAAGCTGGACGCCTCGATGTCGACATTGGCCCGCACGCTGCCGAAGCCGAAGCTGGCACCGAAGCGGGTCTCCGTACGCCGCTGGAGCGACGCGGCATCGAGTGCGTGGAACCAGCCCCACTCGCCGGGGTACTCGAGGACCGGCAGCGGATTGCCGGCGGTGTCCCACGCGCTGACGCGCGTGCTCCCCGGCGTCGGTCCCGGCCAGCGCATCGCGACCGGCGCGCTGTCCTCGCCCGCCTTGTACTCGAATTTCTGGCCGTCGATCTCCACCAGCAGGCGACCGATACCGGCCGGCGGCGTTGTAATCGACAGCGTGAAGCCGACCTGTGGCGCGGGGCCGTCGCGGAAATACGCCTGCCGGATCGCGTCGGCGAGCTGCGCCTGCGACAGAACGGCACCGCCGGAGCGGGCACCATCCGCGTCGCGGAACGTCCATGTGCCGCCACTGCTGTCGACCGCGCGCGAGAGCGTCTGCTTGAAGAAGGTGTCGAAGCGCCCCCCGTTACCGAACAGCTCGGCGAAGTTCTGCACCGGGATGTCGGATCGGCTCTCTGCCGCGAACGGATAGCGCCCCTGCACGAAGCGGGAGCAATCCCCGCCCGCCGCCTGACGGAACCCATCGGCGAGCGCGCCGTCGGCGCCTTTGCTCACCAGGCTCTGGCTGGAACCGACGAGACTGCCCAGCCACGTCGAGAGCGGCGGAGGCAACTGACCGGCCTCCTGTCGCGCCACCGCCAGAGCGGGGTCGGGTTGTCCGAAGGTGTCCACGCCCGGCCGCAGCGTCAGCAACGTCTTGCTCATCTGGTCCAGCACACCGAGCACGCGATCCACCGGCATGCTGCCCGGCGTGCCATCGGTCAGCTGATTGAGCGTGGCGAAATGGTCGGCGATGGTCGCGTCGGGACGTTGAACGGTCGCACGCTCGGCCGGTGCGCTGCCTTCGGCGATCACGCGCGCAATCTCGCTGCGACTCTTCACCCGGTCGACCACCCGGCGTTCGGCCACCGTCGCCACCTTGCCGCCGCCGTCCGGTGCGGCCTGGCGCAGCAGATCGCTGGTGTTGTCGCGGACCAGCATCAGCAAAGCCTTCAGCGGCGACCCCGGCCCGGCCAGACGTGCCGCCACACCACTGGCTTCCTGTACGTTGGCCACCGGCTGCAACTGCAGGTCGCCGATGAGTTCGTCCCACGCACGGATGTAGTCGGCGACGTATAGCGTCTGCACCTGAGCGACGAGCGAGGCACGACGCAGGGGATCCGCCGTCGTCGCACCGAACACCCAGTCATCCTTCACGAAACGATCCACCGCTTTCGCGATCCCGCCCTGCGTGCCCAGCGCGGCACTGCCGCCCTCCTGCACGAGGTTGGCGAACACGGGGCGCGTGTAGAGCGCCGGCAGCGGCCGGGCCAGGGATGCACCGCTACGGCGACGGAATACATTGCCAAGCAGCCCCAGGGTGCGATCCAGGCGTACCGGCATGTCCTGACGCGTCTCACTGTCGAGCTTCAGGCCGCCGTAGATCAGGGTCGCCAGGTCCGCCGCGCGCAACGAGGCACGCGCCGCTTCCACCAGCGCGGCGTCGACAGGCAGGCTGCGCAGCCCGTCGTGCCCGTCGAACAGCAGACGGAAGTGTCCTTCTAGCGCATCCGCCAGCCCGTCCTCATCCGGGAATACCTCACGCCAGCGCTCGCGTGCCAGCAACGACAGCGCTTCGCCATCGCGGTGCTCCGGCTGGCCCAGCATGAGGTAGCCCTTCAGCACGTAATAAAGCCGCTGGGGATCGCCCGCCGCATCGCGCAGGCCTTCACGGAACTGCAGCGCCAGCCCCGGTACGACGCTCGCATTGATCTCGCGCACGTGCGCGGCACGCACTTCGTCGAACAACGCGTCGCCCTGGAACAGGCCGAAGCGCATCGACCACGGCCGTTCCGTGCGTACCTGCGCCGCCACCTGTTCGGTGCGGCCAAGTGGATCGAGCCGCTGCAGCGCCTGCGCATCGTACTGACGCAACGACGACGGCACCGGCACGCGCGAGTCGTCCGGATAATCACGCAAGGCCTCGTCGACACGGGCGACAAAATCCGCGTTGCGCGCGGCGCTCGTGAACATGCCGATCAGCAAGCCGGCCGTCAGCACGGCAATCGCCGCGATGGCCCCCGCTTCGGCCAGGCGGCGACGGCGCAGCCGCTGCGGATCCGACCCTGCAAAACCCGCCTCGGGAAGAATCACGTCATTGAGCAGTCGTTCGACGAAAAAGGTACGCCGTGGCGAACGCGTGGTGCCCTGAACCGACGAACGAATACCGAACGAATGACCGACCACCGAAAGCACACGATCGATCGGCGTGCCCTCCTGGGTGCCGGAAGTCAGGTACATGCCACGCAGCACGGGTGCACGCCCGTAGGCATGACTGCCGAAGATGGCGGCGGCCAGCGGCACGGCCAGTTCACGCAGGTGACGCAACTGCTGCGGGAAGGAAAGGATCCTCGCGCGACGGCGCACGTCACGTTCGGCGTGCATGCGTTCGATGGTCCCCGCATCGATGCGCTCCAGCAGCGCATCGAACTCGCCGCCGAGCAGCGACGAGGCACCGCCGTCGAGGCTGCGCTCCGGCGTGAACGTCACACCCCACACCTGCGCGCGTCCCGCGGCATCCAGCGTGTCGACCGCTTCGAGGAAGCCGGCGACCAGATCGACCTTGGTGAAGACCAGATAGACCGGCAAGGTCACGCCCAGCCAGGTGCCCAGTTCGTCCAGACGCTCGCGCAGCGTGTCGGCGAGACGTTGCCGCCCCGCCACGTCCATCGTCAGCAGTTCGGTGACACTGACGGTGAGCAGTACGCCGTTGACCGGGCGACGACGACGGTACCGGCTCAGCAAACGCAGGAAATCGTGCCATGCCGGTGCATCCACGCCGGGATCGGAATCCTGTGTGGTGTAGCGGCCGGCGGTGTCGAGGAACACCGCCTGATCGGTGAACCACCAGTCGCACTGGCGTGTACCGCCGACGCCGGCCAGGGACTGCTTGCCCGCCGTGCTGGCCAGGGGAAAGTCGAGCCCGGAATGCTCGAGCAAGGTGCTCTTGCCGGATCCCGGCGCACCGATCACGACGTACCAGGGCAGGTCTTCCAGCTTGCCGCCACCCTCGCGGCGCTTGCGCAGCACGGCGAGTGCGTCGAGAAAGCGCGCACGCAGACCGTCCCGCTCCGCCTGGATGCGGGCGTCGATGTCCTTGCGTCGCGCGTCGTCTTCGCCGGCCAGCGCATCGCCCATGCGCCGGTCGCGACGCCGCGCCAGCCATTGGCGCAGCAACACCGCGCCGATCCAGATCGCCGCCACGGCGGCGATCGCGATGACGCGTGCGGCCACGCTGGCGAGCGGCTGGCGATCGCCGATTCCCAGATAGGGTCCGCCGAAGGCGATCAACAGCGCGCAGAGCAGGATGCCGATCGCCGTGCGCAGCCACACGTGACGGAACATGTCGTTGAAACGTTTCATCCGGCCTCCGGAACGAAGAGAATCTCGACCCGGCGATTGCGCGCGCGGTTGGCCGGCAGGTTCGCTGGCGTGGCGATCGGTTGCGAGGCGCCCGCCCCACTGGCCTCCACGCGTCGCGGATCGTCCAGCTGCTTCGTCAGCAGCGCGCTGACGTTGCGTGCGCGTGCCGCGGAGAGTTCGAAGTTGTCCTTGAATCGCAGCGAGCGGATGGGCTGGTCGTCGGTGTGCCCCACGACGATGACCCGGCCATGCACCTGGTTCAGCGCCCTGGCGACGCGCTCCAGCATTGCCGCGTGTGTGGGCGCCACATCGGCGCCTCCCGAGGGGAACATTTCCGAGGCGGCCAGGCGGATCGTCGCCTGGCCGTCGGGTTTCTCTTCGACGGAAAGCGCACCACTGCGCGCGTCATCGGCCAGCAACTGACGCAGGCTCACCGCCTGCGGCTTCGGTGGCGCGGCCGCCACGGGCAACGGCACACCACGCAGGCCGATCGCGGCGAGCTTCGCGCTGACCGGCTCGGTACGTCCGTTGAGCCGCGCATGCAGGTAGATCCACATCCCGCAAAGCAGACACACCGCCACCAGCGCGGCCATCCAGATGGGGATGCCACGCCGTGGCTTCAGTGGACGATCGACACCTTCCCAGCGCGGCGACAGCGCGACGGGCGTCGCCGCGCGATAAGCCATGATCCGCCGGTAGACGTCTTCGCGGCGATCGGCGAGGCGCGCCACACCGCCGGGCTCGACGAGGTACTTGCCGCCGAAGCCCAGGGCCAGGCACAGATACATCAGCTCCACCAGATCGGCATGCCGGACCATGTCCTGGCACAGCCGGTCGAGGATGGCGAAGAACTTCTCGCCGCCGTAGGTCTCACCGTGAAAGGTCACGAGCAAGGTCTGCCGGCTCCAGCCGGTCTGCTCCCCCCAGGGCGAATCGAGCACCGCCTCGTCGATCATCGTGCACAGCACATAGCGCGCGGCGACCGAGGTCTGCGCGTCGGCACCGGCGCGTGTGGCGATCTCTTCGAAGCGCCGGATATAGGCGATGGCGCGATCCCTCAGCAGGCCGGGATCGGGCGCTTCCGCGCTGTTGCGCAGCTGCGCGGCCAGCAGCAGTAACGGATTGGCGGCGCGAACGAGCGGATTTCCGCCCGCCGACGGCAGGTCCTGCACGCTGCGCGCAAGGTCACGCTCCGGCTCGCGCTCACGTACCGGTGGGTGGGCTGGTACGTCCTGGCGCGCGGCACTGGCCCGTACCACGGTGGCGTCCGCGTCGCGTTTCGCGTTGCTCTCGTCGTAGTTCATCGGCTCAGGTCCTCACGGCCCACAACTCGAGCTCCAGTCCCTCGAAGCCGTTGCCGAAATGCAGGGCCACGCCGCCGGAGGTACGCAGCGTCTTCCACATCGGCGAGGCCGTATCCAGTTCGAAATACTGGTAGCCCGCGTGATACGGAATCTGCCGCGGTGCCACGGCGAGCGACGCCACCGATACGCCGGGCAACTGCAGGTTGACCAGGTCGCGAATCTTTTCGACCGGCCCGATCTTCGACTGCGTGGGCAGACGCCGGCGCATGTCCGCAGCGGCGATATCGGCCTTCGCCGCCAGCACGAACGAGGCGCCATCGAGCAGTGTCGTGTCCGCCACCGTACCCACCCACACGCCATATTTGCGCTGTTGTAGCGGGACGGACACGGCCGTCTGCTCGAGCACCGCGCTGAGGCTCAGTCGCAACGCGGCAATGACGGGCTCGAAGCTCTCGCGCAGGCGGTCGTGACGGTACGGAGGAAACGTCACGCTGCGTTTGCCCGGCGTGGTGAACGTAGCGAGTTCACCCGCCATGCCGAGCAGGAGGCGATACAGATCCTCCGGGTGCAGAAGCGGCGCCTCGGCGAGATGCGCGAGCTGCGGCTGGTAGCGGTTGACCACCTGCAACATGAGGAAGTCCGTGAGTTCCGCCGTGCTCGCACGGTCCGCACCGCCGACACGCCCGGCAAGCGCTTCGCCACGCTGATGAAGCAGACCGAGCAATTCGGTCAGGAACAGGGTCAGACGCTCCGAGGCGCGACACGCGAGCGCGCTGGGCATGAAGCCGTCGTCGAGCACCACGCGCCGGTCGGCGCGACATTCGACCAGATGCGCCAGCGGCAGCTCGACCAGGCCTTCGCGCGCCTGCGCCGTGGCGACCACCCGCGTACTGAGGCCACCGACTTCGAGCACCACCGTCCCCGTCGTGCTGCCCGAGGCATCGACCACCTCGGCCTCACGCACGGCGAAACGGGCAAGCTGGCCCGGCGCCTGCGTATCGGGCCACAGGCTTTCGGCCTGTGCGGGCGAACGCAGCGGCAAGGTCAGGTAGATCACCTGGTCACGCCAGTTGGCGTCGATCTCCAGCGGCGGTGGCAACGGATCGCGGTCGGGCATCGAGAACGGCGTGCCGTCCGGAAACACGCCGCGTGCCCGACGGATGCCGAGCTTGCCGATCGCGAGCAGGTCGCGCTCGAGTTCCAGTTCGTCGAACCCCCACGGGTACGACCGCAGGGTGGCGGCCCGCAACTCCACGTAGCGTTCGGTGTAGCGATCCTGCTGTTGCATGTGCTGCGGGCGAAGGAACAGACCTTCGCTCCACACCACCTTGTTGAATGCGGTCATCGTCGGTTCCGGTCAGCGGTTGTCGCGCTTGGCGCGCACGAGCTGGTCTTCATAGGCGCGGGCGAATTCGTCACCGAAAAGGCGACGGAAACGTTCTTCGGGGTCGGTGGCCAGCTTCTGGAAATGCGCGCGGTAGCGTTCCCACGGGCCGCTGGCCGGCGCAAAGCCGAACCGGGAGCGGCGCGTGTCGCCCTCTTCGAAACGCGCCGGGTCGAACTGCGCGATCAGATCGTCGAAGGCGGCCCTCACGCCCGCGAGCAAGGCCACCTGGTGTTCGCGGATGTCGTCCATGGCGTCGACGATCGCCGCCTCTCCGGAGAGAAAGGCCTCGTTGGGCGCGGCGAGCACACGTGCCAGTGCTTCGGTGCCGGTGGGGGCGAACTTCAGCGGGTTGTTCTCGCGTCGCTGAATCAGGGTCGCGGGAAGGCGGAACCCGTTCTTCAGTTCGGCGCGTGCGCGCAGAACGTCCATGACGCCGTCGAGGACGAGGGCGAAAAGGGGTTCGATGCCGGTGGTGGGGCTGGGTGGTGTCGGTGTTGGAGCGGGGGTGGATGGAACGGGATCGGCGGTGGGGTCGCGCGCGGGGCGCGCTCCTACAGGGGGGGCTGGGGGTTGGGCGGGTGCTGCTGCCATGGGCGCTTCGGGCGTCGCGACGTCGGGGGGCATCTGGAACAGACTTCGGGTGCGGTCCCAGTGCTCGGGCAGCACGGGTGCCACGCGCGGTGGGTCCGCATCGACCGTGGGTGCATCGAAGCGGTCCGTCATCGGCGATGCATGGTTCCAGTGCCCGGAAGCCTCGACGGCGGCCGGCGCATGATCCACCACGGGCATCACGGTCTGGAACCACGCCATCGGGTCCAGCGGTGCCGCGGCGGTCCCGGGAATCAGCGACGATCCGCCATGCGCATCGCCGGTGATCAGCGATGGCGCCGTGCCCAGCGGCAACGGCGAGTCGTGATATGCCGGCGACGTGTGCGGCACACGAAGCGTCTGCAGGCTGCGGTCGTGCTCGCATCGCGCCGTCGCCTGCTCGTCGACGGTTGACTCCAGCGCCACGAGAATCTCGAAGGTGTCCAGCTGGAGGCGGTCGCCGTCGCCGAGCGAGACCGGCTCGCCACCGCGCAACGGCGCGCCGTTCAACAGCATGCCGTTGGTGCTGCGGTCCTCAATGAAATACAGCCCGTTGAGATGGCGGACGAAGGCGTGCTGACGGGAGACACCCTGCGCCTGCAAGACCCAGTCGCAATGTTCGGCGCGGCCGATGCTCAGATCGTGAGCCTCGGCACGTACGGAGGTGCGCTCGGCGATGTCGCCCGCGTGGTCGCCCAGGATGGAGAGCACGAGGCTCGGTCCGGTGGAACGGTTCATGCGAAATCCTCCGGTGGTAGCAGCTCCATTGCCGAGCCGACGAACGCGCGGCAATGGACATCGAAATCGGGAGACGACGAAGCCAGGGTCAGCAGCGCGGCCGCCGCGACCACGGCCATCAGGGGTACGGCGACAGGCGCCACGTCCCTGCCCTCGCCATCGAGCAGGAAGCCCTCCGACCAGCCCGCAGTGGCCGCGATCAGCGCACCGGTCCCGACGTAGTGGCGGGCCGCCGCATAGGCCAGTGCGGCGCGGCGACGTGTCTCGCTGCGCTCATCGAGCCATGCCTGGGCCAGCGTTAGACCCTCACGCGCGGCGTCATCGGGCGCGCTGTCGCGCACGCACTGGCACAGCCATGGCACGACGTAGCCGCGGGGCATGAGGCGCATCGCGAGGCGGAGCGCGGCGGGAACGTCGCCATGCGCAAGCAGCGTCCGGACCGCGGCGCGCTCGCTCATGTCGTCGCGCAGCAACGGCAGCAACGAGGGATCGAGACCCATCTCCCGCGCGGCGGTTCCGATCGTGAGGGACGGGCCGTTCATAGCAGCAGCGGCGGCATGCCTTTCAGCACGGCCGGTCCCAGCGTGGAAGAAAGCATCAGCGCGGCACCCGAGGTGACCGCGATCGCCGCGGTCGCATTGATCGTCACCGTGGCGCCGGCCGTCACCGAGACCGCCGCGCCGGACGTGAGGGACGTCGCGCCGCCGGACATCAGATTGATCGCCGCCATGGCGTTGACTCGCAGTGTGCTGCCGACGATCTGGATCTCGCCGGTCCGCTTCATCACGATGCGCGCCAGGCCGGTGACCAGTTCAATCTCTTCGCCCGCCTCGATACGCAGACGGCGACCGACCTTCAGCGTGTCGTCGCGACCGACCTCGTGCGAACGGTCGCGTTTCACTTCTTCGGTCTCGTCGCGATCGATCGTCGAGAAGTGGTCGTTCTCGGCCTCATGCCGCAGGTCGCGCTGCGCGTGAAACAGCAGTTCCTCGGCGCCCTTGCGATCCTCGAAGCGAATCTCGTTGGCCTCCCCCGCCGCCCCACGCAGACTCCGGCTGACCACGCCGCTGCGCGTCTTGTCCCCGGGCAGCGCGTAAGGCGGCATATGCTCCTGGTTGTACACGCTGCCCAGAAGCAACGGCCGGTCGGGGTCGCCTTCATGGAAGCCCACCACCACCTCCTGGCCGACACGCGGGATGAACTGCGCACCCCAGCGCTTGCCGGCCCAGCCCGACGCGACGCGGACCGGACACGACTGATCCGCCTTCGGCTTGGACGGCGCGTTCCAGAAGAAGGTGACCTGCACGCGCCCCTGGCTGTCGACCTCGATGTCCTCATCGGTCTGGCCATACACCACGGCGGTCTGTACGCCGGCAATGGAAGGGCGCGGCGTGACCTGCGCGGAACGAAACGGCTGGCGGCTGCGGATCACGCGGAAATGGCACGCGAACGGGGACTCGTCCTTGTCCGGTTCGACACCGCCGCCCTGGTAATCGACCTCCACCAGACGCGTCGTGGCGCCGATCACGAGGTATTCCTGATTGGCCTGGGCCAGCGGAAAGTCCTTCAGGCGGAACAGCGCGCCCGTGGCCAGACCCACCGCATCCGTGAATCCCGACGAGGTCGCCTGCGGCACGCTGAGCGCATCGACGCGCACCTGGGCGAATCGCTGACCGTCGGCATTCTTCTGCGCGTAGCCCACGGAACCGTACGGATAGTCGTAGATCTCCAGCCCCGAAACATTGTGAGTGTCGGCACTGTCGCTGACCTGCTCATTGGCCAGCAGCGAGAGTCGCGGTCGCTGGTAATCGTAGTCGTCCAGACGGACACGGGTTGGATTGACCGAACGGGCGGATGTCCAGTCGCTGATCGACGACTTCATCCGGTGGCCGCGCTCGGTAGGCGGTGCGTAAGGAATGGTTTCGAAGCCCGGCACCGTGGTGTGCGCACCGAGCGCATCGGCGAGCACCATGGTGTGCGCGCCGCTGGTGTGGGTGAAGAAATAATAGATGCCCTCCTGCTCCATCAGCCGGCTGATGAAGTCGAAGTAGCTCTCCCGGTACTGCACGCAGTACTCGCGGGCCGGGTAATTCGCACTGAGGCTCAGCCGCACGTCGCCATAGCCGAACTCCGAGAGCACGTCGCGGACGATCTGCGGTACCGTCTTGTTCTTGTAGATACGGCAGTCGGACGTGTTGCGCAGCAGCCACGGCCTGGGCACCAGGGTGAACGTATATACCGCGTAGCGCACGTTATCGATGTTGATGAAGGCACCCTGCGCCGCTTCCGATACGATGCCGTTGAAGTAGCGCACGTAGCCCTGGGGCGTCGTCACTGTGACCGTCATCGACGTCCCCAGAAGCGCGCGCAGGTCCACGCCGGGATCCTTGCTGATCGCTTCCAGCTCCCACGAAAACAGGCGGCCGAGCTCTTCTCCGGCCGTCATGTTGGCGAAGAGCAACGTCTTGCCCAGGCTGGACTTCAGCGTGATCGCGTGCGCCATGAATTCAGCCGCCTCCCTCGAAGAAGCCGAGGATCGGATTCAGCAAGTGGCGACGCACCGAGGTTTCGGCCTCGCGCTGGCTCGGCTTGATCCATTCCATGATCAGGCCGTCGGTGCTGTGCAGGTGATAGCCGGATTCCTCGATGTAACTCGAGCTCCAGTTCTTCAGGCCGGCGATGTGCACGGCACCCGCGTCGTACTGTGCCTGGTTGATCGGTGCCTTGCCGTCGGGGAACATTTGCAGAAAGTGCATCTTGTTGCAGATGCCGCTGTTCAGCGCGAGGGCGGCGATCATCGGCGTACCGAGTGCGTACCCGCGGAACCAGCGATTGAAGGCGATGGGATGCGTATGCAGCTGCTCGGTATCGCGGCTTTCCCACTTCTGCTGCGCTTCGGCGAAGAACTTGCGCAGGCGGTGGATCTCGAACAAGCGCCATGCGGTCTTGATCAGGATCTCGATGATGGAGCTGACCAGGTTGACCAGGGTGGACGCGCCGACCGAGGCAATCTGCATGCCCAGCTGCGCGCCGCTCTTGAGGGTCGCGTAGAGGTCGCTGGCCACGGCCAGGTCGATCGCACGCTTGATGCCATCCACGATCGCGGTAGGCGTGCCCAGCAATACCTGCGTCTTCTTACCCGTTGCCCAGACGCGATAACGCTCGAAGCTCGATTCGATGAGCTTGATCAGATTGGACGCCACTCCGAACGACCCGCCGATGGTGCCGGCGATCGCCTCCGACAGATAGCGCCCGGTGAGAAAGTCGCAAAGCTGCCGCAGGGCGGATCCCGCGTGCTCATCCCACACGCCAACCGTGAACTCCCACGCACGACGGAACTGATCGTACAAGGCGTCGCTGGTCCGCTTGTCGTTGGGATTGAGCGACGGCTTGGGCGCGCCCAGCAGGCGGCGCGCATCGACCGTGCGCATCTGCTCCATATCCATGATGCCCACATCGCGACTGCCGCTTGGCAACGTCCTGCGCGTCGCGCTTCCTTTCCGGGCGTCGTCGAGGCGTTCGGCGGCGCTGTCGAATCCGGGACGGACCACACCCATGCCGGTCTTCACGTTGCCGATGACTTCCTTGGCACCGTCGCTACCGACGTCGTTACCGTAGTCCAGGCCTGCGCCGGCCATGTCCAGTACGCCGGTGGTGACGATCTTGAAATAGTCCCTGTCGCATTCGAGCCGACCGAACATGTACAGCAGGCCCAGACGCGTACTCACCAGGTCCGCCTGCATGAAGGACGGCACGTTGAGCGCGGCATCGGTATCGCCGTCCTTGTTGAGCGCCGCGTTGAGTGAAACGTACGGCAGGCTGGCGGGGTCGTTGCGCTTCGCCTTCATCCACGCGTCGCCGGCGCCCTGCGCTTCACACCAGTTCCTGAAACCGTTTTTCAGGTAACGCAGGTTGTTCCCGCTGGGCGTGCGGATATAGGCGTCGACCAGAATATCCAGCGCGACCTGTCGGGGACTGCGGGGACGCAGCGTCTTCGAGGTCTGCTGCAACCATTGCTGATACGTGAAGGGCAGCTTGGGAAGACTGGTGTAGAGATCCGGCATGTCGGGTTCCTTGGAGTCAAGCGTCCGTGGCGGAGGTGTGCGTCGCAATCGTGTCGCGCGGGATGGGTGTGAGGAACATGACCTCGCGGGTGCCACCTGTCTTAACGTTCCACACGGCGATCGTCGTCGCGTCGTCGAGCGAACGGGCGTCCCTGTCGAGCAGGAGCCGTGGCCAGAACGACGTCTGCCGCTGCGTCATGCCAGGCACCGCTTCGTTCCACGGCACCACGCGCAGATGGCTCGTGTCGATGCGATAGATCTGCCGCCCGCTGGCGTAACCGCCACAGGCGACGTCGGGGTCGGTCGAAACGGCGGGCCCCGGAATCCGGCTCGCAATGATCAGCCTGACCAGATCGACCGGCGTATGCACGGCGGTGGGACTGTCACTCTCGAGAGTGATCCGCCGCTTCCTGACGTCCTCGGCGAATGCGCAGTCTTCCAGCTGCTTCACACCCGTATAGAGGCGTATGAAATCTCGCGCCGCTTCCAGTTCCAGCGGCACCCGTGCCTCGAAGCCACGCGGCAGGTCCGTCAACAGACGCGAGTCGCCGCGATAGACCACCCGTGGCGCGTCGCTCCCCCCTGCCGGAGCCACACTGGCTGGCGGCATGACGGGCGCGGGCCTACCGGTCGCACCAGGGCCACCGACCGGTGCGGGGGTGCCTGCGCGCGCGGGCGGCGCGGCGGGTGTGCCGGCCGCAGGCACAGCGGCCGGGGTGATCGCGGGGCGGATGGTCGCGTTCGTTACGGACGCCGGACCACCGACGGGCCGCGGCGCAAGCGCCGCCTTCTGGCAGTCGAGGCACCGGTGCCCGGTGCTCGCTGGACCCTGACAGAACCCGCGACCCGAAAGACAGGCTGTCATGCGGCCACCGTCGATGCCAACGATGCGTCGGCGGCTGCGTCGGCCGTGGCTGCGTCGAATCTATAGACAAAACCGTCGTGCCCGGCGTCCACGACGACACGGCCCACAGGTTCGCCACCGATCGTGCGCATCAGCAGCTCGCGGCTGATTTCAGGCAGCATCGTGTTGGTCAGGATGGCATCGATCATGCGCCCACCGCTCTCGCTTTCCGTGCAGCGACCGACGACCAGCGCGGTCGCCGCTTCCGTGCACTCGAAAGGCACGCGATAACGCTCCTCGACGCGGCGTTTGATCCGCGCGACCTGCAACCGCACGATTTCCCCAAGCATGCGCCGACTCAGCGGGTAGTACGGCACGGCGACGAGGCGCCCCAGTAACGCGGGCGGGAACACGTCGAGCAACGGCGCGCGCAGGGCCGTGGCCATCGCCTCGACCTCCGGCACGCGCGAGGCGTCCGCGCAAAGGCGCTCGATCGTCTCCGTACCGGCATTGGTCGTAAGAAGAATCAGCGTGTTGCGGAAGTCGATGCGGCGGCCTTCGCCGTCTTCCATCACGCCTTTATCGAACACCTGGAAGAACAGTTCGTGCACATCCGGATGCGCCTTCTCGACTTCGTCGAGCAACACCACCGAATAGGGCCGACGCCTTACCGCTTCCGTGAGCACGCCGCCTTCGCCAAAACCGACGTAGCCGGGAGGCGCGCCCTTGAGCGTGGAGACCGTGTGTGCCTCCTGAAACTCGCTCATGTTGATGGTGATCAGGTTGTGCTCGCCGCCGTAAAGGGTCTCGGCCAGCGCCAGCGCGGTTTCGGTCTTGCCGACACCGGAGGTTCCCGCCAGGAGAAACACGCCGATCGGTTTACCGGGATTGTCCAGGCCCGCACGCGAGGTCTGCACGCGCCGGGCGATCATCTCCATGGCATGGTCCTGACCGATGACGCGCTGTCCCATCAGCGACGCGAGGTTCATCACCGTCTCGAGTTCGCTGCGGACCATGCGACCCACGGGGATGCCGGTCCAGTCGGCGACGACCGCCGCGACGGCCTGCTGATCGACCGCCGGCAGGATCATGGGGTTCTCGCCTTGCCGTTCCGCCAGCGTCGCCTGCAGGGCGCGCAACTCGGCGAGGACCGCGTCACGTCCGTCGTCATCGACAACGATCGCCGCGGCTTCTTCCCGCGCCGCCCGTTCCAGCGGCGTACCGGTGCCTTCCACGGGTTCGCCCGTCCCACGCAGCCGGGCGCGCAGTGCCAGGATTTCCTCGACCAGCCGGCGTTCCTCGTGCCACGCCGCCTCGAGTCCCGTCTGCCGGGACGTCTCGGTCGACAGCGCGGCATCGACGGCCGCCTGCCGCTCCGTCACATCGATGCCCACCGCTCGCTCACGTCGGACGATCTCGCGCTCCACTTCCAGCGCCTCGATACGACGGCGGCTATCGGCCACCCGCGCAGGAACCGCATGGTGACTCACGGCGACGCGGGCGCAGGCCGTATCGAGCAGACTCACCGCCTTGTCGGGCAGCTGGCGTGCGGGAATGTAACGGTGGGACAACCGGACCGCCGCCTCGATCGCCTCGTCCAGCACCTGCACACCGTGGTGCGTCTCCATCACGCCCGCCACCGTGCGCAGCATCAGCACCGCTTTCGCTTCATCCGGCTCACCGACCTGCACCGTCTGGAAGCGCCGGGTCAGTGCGGGATCCTTCTCGATGTGTTTCTTGTATTCCGCCCAGGTCGTGGCACCGATCGTGCGCAGGCTGCCACGCGCGAGCGCTGGCTTGAGCAGGTTGGCGGCATCGCCGGTACCCGCGGCGCCACCGGCACCGACCAGCGTATGCGCTTCGTCGATGAACAGGATCACCGGGGTCGCGGAAGCCTGCACCTCGTCGATGACCTGACGCAGTCGGCTTTCGAACTCGCCTTTCATGCTTGCACCGGCCTGCAGCAGGCCGACGTCGAGCACGCGCAGTTCCACCTCGCGCAATGACGGTGGCACGTCGCCCGCGACGATGCGCTGTGCGAAGCCTTCGACGACGGCCGTCTTGCCGACGCCAGCCTCGCCCACCAGCATCGGATTGTTCTGCCGGCGGCGCATGAGGATATCGACGACCTGGCGAATCTCGTCGTCACGACCGACGACCGGATCGATCCTGCCTTCGCGGGCCTGTGCCGTGAGATCGACGGTATAGCGCTTCAGCGCGTCGCGCTTCCCCATCGCCGCCGGCGCGGGTGTGTCGCCCGAATCGGCGGCACCGTCGCCCATGCGAAACCCATCGGTCGCGCCGAGACGCTCTTCCGGCGAGCCGGCGATCATCGCGGGAAGGTCCTCGACCAGTCCCTCCACGCGGATCTTGGCGAACTCTTTGGAGATATCCATCAGCACGTGCCGCAGGCGCCGCGTACGCACGATGCCCGCCATGAGGTAGCCGGTGCGCACCTGTGATTCGCCGAAGCTGAGCGTCGCGTAGACCCAGCCGCGTTCCACGGCTTCCTCGATGTCCGCCGACAGGTCGCTGACAGACGACGCGCCACCCGGCAGCCGGTCCAGCGCTTCGGTGACATCGCGCGCGAGACGCGACGGATCGATGCCGGCATGACGAATGAGACGATGAAGATCCGAATCCCCCAGTCCCAGGATCTGCTGCAGCCAGTGGACCAGCTCGACGTCGCGATGGCCGCGCAACCGGCAGGCCACGGTCGCGCTTTCGATGGTCTTGTAGGCCACGCTGTTGAGCTTTCCGAACAGGGCGGTACGACGAATGTCGGTCACGATGGTTTCCTCGATCGATTCGGCAGAGTCATGGGTTGCACGACGAGGTCCCCGGCATCGCCGGGGCCGGCGAAGCGACCCATCCACGACGACATGCCGAGGCGACCCGCCCGCCCCATGTGAGTGAGCGGTACTTCTTCACGGCGCAGGACCAGTTGCGCGTCCCAGTCGACGGCGTCGCCCGCGTAGAAACGCAGCGCGGCGATCAGCTCGTCCAGCGCGTCGCCGCCCGGGAGGAAACGGCGGTAGTCGGCGAAACGCATCGGCCCCAGGCGCAGGCGAACACGGTGCTGTGCGTCACGCACCCGCTCGCCCAACACGGCGGTGGTGCCCATCCCGGCCATCGCGACGCCCATGCGCAGGCGACCCTCGTCCGGCAGCGTGAGCCACGCCACGGCGAACTCCTCCACGTGGACCGGCACCTCGAAGAACGCGCCGAGAAAGGCCGTAAGCCCTTCGGCATTGCGGGCCTGGCTGAGCACGCGGCCGGCCATATAGCGCTTGAAGCGATCCGGCAGAGCATCGCGTCCGGCCAGCGCCGGGCTGTCGATGCCCACCAGCGCGCCGAGGAAATGCGCAAAGGCATCCTCATCGGGACGATCCATCTGCACGGTCGGTTGCGCGTCCGCCCAGGCCCGGTAGAACAGGCTGAGCATGCGGTGATGGAAGACGTCCGCGAAGGCGGTAAACGTACCGTCGCGTGCCACACGCTCGCGTTCCAGCGTGTATTCAGTCAGATGCAATGGCAGCGCGCCGTTGGGGCCCCACAGCCCCAGCATCAGGCTGTGAATACGCGGCGAGCGTCCGGCCGCGATTTCCACGCGGTCGATCGAACGGGGTGCGAAGTCGAGCGACGGGGTATGCGCCAGACGCACCGGATCGTCCGCCGGTCGCACGGAGCGACCCAGCCGCGGGCGGTCGGCGTGCACACACTCCACGCGGCGCAGCGCTTCGAACCAGTCGAACGACGACGGGTCCCCGCGCAACGCTTCGAAGAGCGTCAGAGGATCGGGCGCGTGCCGGAGCGAGCCGTCCACCGGGCCACCTCGTTGCGTTCGTGGGTGTGCAGCACGGTCTCGGTGAACGAGTTCAGCGAGACGTACCGGGCGAAGAAGTGCTGCATGACCGACCCGAACAGGTAGGTACCCGTTCCCTCGAAGGCGCGGTCCTCGCAGGTGAGCGTGATCTGGAGTCCGCGGCCATACGTCACCGGACCTGGAATCGGCAGGCGACGCACGATCGGTGCCGAGCGTACGTCGCGCACGCCTTCGATCAAACGTCGTGAGGCGGCGTCGTACTCGTCGCTGTAGAGCAACAGCATCTCGCGAAGGGCGGCGGCGCCGTCACTGTGCTCCAGCAACGACAGATAATTGAGCTGCAGATGACTGATGACCTTCCAGGCCGCCTGCCCTTCGGCCATCGCCGCACGCGGACGCGTCGGGCCCGCGACACAACGGATCGACCGGACCGGCGCATCCGTATCGAGCAGAAAATCGGTCGCGCCCTTCCCCACCGGCATGTGCAGCGGCAGGTCGCGGTTACTGCACAGCAGCTGCATGCCCAGCTGACGCAGGCTGCTCGCGTACGGCGCCTCGCGCCCATCCACCAGCGAAAGGAACACTTCGCCACCGACGTAGCTCGAACGCGGTCCGTCGCGGCGTTGCCGCTGCGAGGAAACGCGTGGTTCGCGCCTCAGCGTGTAGAACGCGGACGCCGGCTGATGCCACGTGCGCGCGTTGCCGCCGTAAAACGGGAAAAACGTCTGCTCGGGGTCCTGGCTGTCACCGAAGCCCTGTACATCCTCGACATCCACCACCTCGAAATCCATGGGGCGCGTTCGGTCGGCCAGCACGTGGTACTCCGCCGCCCCCTCACGCAGATGGATGCGATCCGAGCGGCGCGGGAAGAGGTTGATGGCCGGTGTGCAGTGCAGGCGCACATAGGAGGCGTCCACCGCGTTGTCCAGCCTTGCGACCGCGCGATCCAGCCAGACGACGATGTCGAAGGTATGGCCCGTGGAGCGAGGCAGTGCCCGGCGCAGCCCCGTGAACGCCGCAAACTGAAAGCGCTGCGGACAGGCGAAGTATTCCTGCAGCAAGCGGTAACCGCTGAACGAACGGTCGCTCAGCGGCAGCAGGGCTTCGCCGTCGCTGAAGCCGCGCGCTTCGATCTGCGACGGCTCGAGATGCCGGATGTGCTCGCCGGCCACGACGGAAAAACCGATGCCGTTACCCAGGACCTGCTCGTGAAGCAGGCTCGCCAGATCGCCGGACCCCGCGAAGAACACGGGCAGTTCGTCGCATGACAAGGCATCCAGAGTCACCCCCGGGCTCAATGAGAAGCGCAGGCGCAGGGCCGCGCGGGGCTGTTTGCCCGCCGGAACGGCGAGGCCCGCCGCGGCGATCGCCGCGGGCGTCGAGAAGTAACGGGCGTCACTCAGCGAAAGCGGCAGCAGCGTGACCGGATGAGCCGTGCGGTATTCGCAGGCGGTGCGCTCGCCAAAGCCGATCTGGCTGCGCAGCGCGGTGCCACGTGGCACCCGATGCCCTTCGCCCGGCACGCTCTCGGTATGGTCCGGCGTCATCTCGACCACCGCCATCGAGGGCACCGGTGCCAGGTATTGCGGGTACAGCATGCGCAGCAAGTGCTGGGTAAACACCGGGTGCTGCGCGTCGAGTTTCATCTGCACGCGCGCGGAGAGAAACGCGAAGCCTTCGAGCAGACGTTCCACATAAGGATCCGCACACTCCATCCCCTCCATGCCAAGGCGGCCGGCGATCTTGGGGTAGGCGCTGGCAAACTCCGCACCCGTCTCGCGGACGTGCTGGAGTTCCTGGCTGTAGTAGCGGAGAAGTCGGGGGTCCATGATCTCAGCCGAGGCCGTCGAAAACACTGAAACGCGCGGTTTCCAGATCGACCTCGGTCTTCAGGTAAAGGTTGAGGGGCAACGGTTGCGCCCACATCGTCGACTCGATGCTGAAGGACAGCGTCAGGCGGTCCATCCGCGCGGTGTCGGCATGCACATCCACATGCAGCGTGGCCGGATCGAGCCGTGGCTCGAACGTGGCGATCGCGGCGCGGATGCGCTGGCGAAGTACCTCGATATCCATGCCCGCGATGGCCGCCCCGGTGAGATCCGGGATGCCGTAGTCGAGAACGGAAGCCTCGACGTACGGCAGTCCCGCCAGTTCCCCGGACGACCAGTGCCGCGTGCAGTTGAACAACCAGGCCAGGTCGCGCACCACGTACTCGCGCAGGCGCGCCGCGGTCATGACACGCTTCTCCCGGCTCTCCTGCGCGACGTGTGGCTCGTCGTCGCGCAGGCGATCCAGCAACGACGGCTGGAGACGCTCCTGGTTGGTCAGCTCGGCCATGCGGCGATCAGGCCTGACCCTTCACCTGCTGCATGTCGTACGTGAAGTCCTTGGTGCCGCCCGTCGCCTTGCCCTTGTCGTCCTGCGGCTGGAACGAGTACTTGAACTTGCCGAAGTGCAGCGTGACGTTCTCGGTCAGACGCTCGTCGCCGCCGCTGCCACCGGTGGATACCGAGGTGATCATCACGCCTTCGGTGAGTTCGATGGTGACGAAGTCGGTCTGCTCACCCGTGGCGTTGGTGACGTACAGCGTGGCACTGTCGACGCGCGCACCGGTGCACACCGCGTTGAGCAGCGCGTTGGAGCACGAGTCGACGTACTTGGTGATCACGATGTCCTGCACGTTGGCCTTACCGCCGGACGCGTAGCCCGCACCGGTGTGCAGGTTGCCGGCGTTGCTGGCGCCCCACGACCAGGCGATGATCGGCACCTGATCCTTATGCTTGGCGTGGTTGGACGCGCCCTCGATCTTGACCTGACCGGGGCCGAACTTGATGTGCATGTCGAATGCCATGAACGCTTTTCCTTGTGTGTCGCGTGAAGAGGAGAGACTCAGGGTCAGCCGGTCTTGCCGGACGGCAGGCGTGCCACCAGACGCAGGGAGACGGTGAGGCCTTCCAGCTGGTAGTGCGGCTTGAGGTAGAACTTGGAGGTGTAGTAACCGGGGTTACCTTCCACTTCCTCGACCACCACCTGCGCCGCGGCGAGCGGCTTGCGCGCCTTGGTCTCTTCGTTGGAGTTGATCGGGTCGCCGTCGACGTAGTTGAGGACCCAGCGGGTGAGCCAGTCCTGCATCTGCTCACGCGTGCTGAACGAACCGATCTTGTCCCGCACGATGCACTTCAGGTAATGCGCGAAGCGCGAGCAGGCGAACATGTACGGCAGGCGTGCGCTGAGCGCCGCGTTGGCCGTGGCATCCGGATCGTCGTACTCTTCCGGACGGGCCAGCGACTGCGCACCGATGAAGGCGGCCATGTCGGAGTTCTTGCGGTGCACGACGGGCATGAGGCCCATCTTGTCCAGCTCCGCCGAGCGACGATCGGTGATCGCGATCTCGGTCGGGCACTTCATGTCCACGCCGCCGTCGTCGGTCGGGAAGACGTGCGCCGGGAGGTTGTCCACCGTACCGCCCGATTCCACACCACGAATACGCGTGCACCAGCCGTACTGCTTGAACGACCGGTTGATGTTCACACCCATCGCGTACGCGGCGTTCTGCCAGGTGTACTTCGACGAGTCGGCGCCGCTGGTGTCTTCTTCGAAATCGAACTCTTCCACCGGGTCGGTCTTGGCGCCGTAAGGCAGACGCGACAGCGTGCGCGGCATGGTCAGCGCGACGTATTTCGCATCCTCACCGTCACGCAGCGAGCGCCAGGCGGCGTAGTCGGGCGTCGAGTAGATCTTGGCCAGATCGCGCGGGTTGGCGAGTTCGCCCCAGCTGTCCATACCGAGCAGGCCCGGCGCGGCGGCGGCGATGAACGGGGCATGCGACGCGGCAGCCACCTGGGCCATGCCGCGCAGCAATTCGACGTCCTGCGGACCGTGGTCGAAATAGTAATCGCCGATGAGGCAGCCATACGGCTCACCGCCCAGCTGGCCGTATTCCTCTTCGTACACCTTCTTGAAGATCGGGCTCTGGTCCCACGCCGTGCCCTTGTACCGCTTGAGCGTACGACCGAGGTCGTTCTTGGAGAGGTTCATCACACGGATCTTCAGCTGCGGATCCGTCTCGGTGTTGGTCACCAGGTGATGCAGGCCGCGCCAGGCCCCTTCCAGTTTCTGGAAGTCCGGGTGGTGAAGAATATGGTTGATCTGCTCGCTGAGCTTGCGGTCGATCTCGGCGATGTACGCGTTGATCGTCTGCGTGACATCGTCGGACACGATGTCCGCGCGATCGAGCACCTGCTCGGCCAGCGTGCGCACAGCGGATTCGACCTCGGTACGAGCGCGTTCGCTCTTCGGGCGGAATTCCTTGGTAAGCAGTGCGGAGAAGTCGCTGCCTTCAGTCGTATCGACGAGGGCCTCGGCGGCCTGGGTCTGCGTGGTCGCCATCGGTCAGTCCTCCTTGGCGTCGTTAGTGGCCGGACGGTTCGCGGCAAGGGCCGCGAGCAACGCCGGATCCTGGATCGCCTGGGCGATCAGCCGCTCGGCACCGAGCTTGCCGTCGAGGTAGGTGCCCAGGTTGGCCAGCTGCATCCGCGCCTCGAGCAGCTTCGCGAGCGGTTCGACGTTGCGCGCGATGGCGGCCGGCGAGAAGTCGTCGAGATGGCTGAAGCGCATCTCGATGGCCAGGTTGCCTTCGCCGGTCAGCGTGTTGGGCACATCGAAGGAAACGGTCGGACGCGTCGACTCGAGACGGTCATTGAAGTTGTCGACGTCGATCTCCAGCGCCTTGCGCTCTTCCACCGGAGGCAGGTCGCCCGCGCTGGCACCCGACAGGTCGGTCATCACCCCCATGACGAAGGGAATGCTCACCTTCTTCTGGGCGCCATAAAGCTCGACGTCGTATTCGATCTGCACGCGCGGGGCGCGATTGCGCGCGATGAACTTCTGGCTGCTCGATTTGGCCATCGTGGTTTCCTACGGCTTCAATAGACGCAATGAATGAACATGACGGCTGTATTTCATGCCATCAATCGAAGGGTCATTGTCGGCCAGCCCCGGATTTCGCTGAAATCGTTGCTCGTTATGGGTGGCATAAGCACAGGTGATGGCGCCGGACGGAACTTTTTGCACGCCTCACGGGGCGTTGAGCCGCAAGTCCCTGCGCTTTTTCGGTGGATCGCCGGGTCGCGATTGCCGCGTCACATCCGGCCCGGCATCATGCCCGCCATGGCTTCCGTCTCGATCCTTCCCGAATCCGCGCCCACCTACTTCCCCTCGGGCGGCATGGTGGTCAACTGCGTCGCTTACCGCACCGATGGCCGCCGTATCGGCGACATCAGCATCGAAGCCATCAGCGATGTCCTCAAGGAACCGGACACCTTCGTCTGGGTCGGACTGCACGAACCCGATGAAACCCTGCTGCTGAAGTTGCAGGAGGAATTCAACCTGCACGACCTCGCCATCGAGGACGCGCAGCTGGCCCACCAGCGCACCAAGATCGAGACGTACGGCGACTCGCTCTTTATCGTCGCGCAGACCGCGCAGCTGGTCGGCGGCAACATCGCCTTCGGCGAAACGCAGATCTTCGTCGGGCAGAGGTACTTCGTGACGGTGCGGCATGGGGCGTCGCTGTCGTATGCACCGGCACGCCGCACGTGCGAGCAGTCGCCCGAGCTGCTGCGCATGGGCCCGAGCTACGCGCTGTATTCGGTGCTCGACTTCATCGTCGACAACTTCCTGCCGATCGTGCGCGACTTCCGTGAAGAGCTGCACGAGCTGGAAAACGACATCTTCGCCGAGACCTACAACCGGCAGACCATCAAGCGCCTGTACGACATGCAGCGCGAACTGATGACGCTGAGGCTGGCGGTCGTACCGTTGCAGGACATCGTGGCGCAGCTGGTACGCCTGCATCCGCACCTCATACACGACGACCTGCGGGCGTACTTCCGCGACATCTACGATCACGTGTTCCGCGTGAACGAGTCGATTTCGGCCATGCGGGAAATGCTCGGGGCCGCCATCAGCGTCAACCTGGCACTGGTGACCTTCGGTCAGAACGAGGTGATGAAAAAGCTCGCCGGCTGGGCGGCCATGCTCGCCGCGCCGACGCTGATCACTAGCTGGTACGGCATGAACTTCACGCACATGCCGGAGCTCGATAAGCCCTGGGCGTACCCCGCCATCACCTGTCTGGTCGCGTGCATCGTCGGCGGCATCTTCATCGCGCTGAAACGGAACAAGTGGTTCTAACCACACGCATCACCCCCTTTCACCGACAGACCGTCCAGGGCATATCCGATCCAATGTCGCCCGTCCCGCTGAAGGGACGCCCACGACACGGATGCCATGCACCTCAAACCCAAACTCCTGGCCCTCGCCCTGCTCCCTTTGCCGGCCGTGGCCGCCGACCTTCCTCCGGTCGATTTCCTCAAGGCCTATCTCGCCGAGCGCCACACGCCCGCTGAGGCCTACGATGCCGGCTTCAACGACGCTTACTGGAAAGAGCGCCTGCTCCGCCCGAGCCACCTGCCCTCACACGCTTATACCGAGCCGGCCGCTTTTGACGCCGCCCATATCGATCCCGCCTTCGCCGCCGCCGCGGCACGGCTCGATCGCCCGGGCCGACCTCTGTACTGGCAGCAGGCGTGGGAGATCCTGCAATGGGACCTGGGCTTCACGAAGGCGCACCCCGAGCACGTGGGCCTGCCCCACGCCTTCCCCGGCTACGGGTCCGAACATTCGGCCCTGAGCGCGATCAAGGCGGGCGTCGAGTCGGACATTTTTAACCAGTCGCTCACGATCTTCGGCAGCGCACACAGCACCTTTGCCGCCAAGTACGCCGTGGCGGCGCAGATCCTGCGCGAACGGGTCGCCGCGACACCGGTCGACCAGCAGGAGGTCCGCAACGTCGAGCCCGACGTGCTCGAACGCTTCATGGCCACCCCGGCTGGCGGCTCACTCGATGCCTATGACGCGCAGTATCTACGCGACGTCCTCGAGAGCGAAGTGAACCGACACACCGTCGCCCGGCCATCGTTTCGCGGCCTGCGCGAGATCGGTACGCCGTTCCGCATCGCGCGCGTCGCCGCCGCGTATCGTGACAATCAGTCGTATGTCGCGCCGCCCTGCACGGAGACCTTCCGCTATCGCGAAGGCGTCGCGAGCCTCGACCCCACGCAGGGCCCGGTGTGCTTCGTCGACGCGAGCGACCGCGCGGTCTACGCCTGGTACAACGAGGAATTCCGCCGCCAGGCCGGCCTGGTCCGCGAACGCCAGCCGGAGAAGTCGCCGCTGGCGAACGTGCTCGCCCTCCTCGTCCCGTTCGGTGTCGTGCTGGACGTCCTTGCCGCCGCGGAATTCGTCGAGACCCTGGCCGCGGAAGATCTAGCCGCTTCCGGTGAGATCGAAGAGGAGGAAGCCCTCGCGCTCAAGGAGCGCTCGTCCGGACTTCTCTGCCGCCGCTTCTGAACCTTCCATCATGGATGACTTACGTATGACATCGTTTCGTTCGTTTCGCTCGTTTCGCGCGGCTGCCGCCATCGCCTTGCTTCTCGCCTCGTCCATCACCGTCGCGGGAACGGTGAAGTACATCGAAGTGACATCCCCCGAGGCGATGCTCGCCGCGAAGGAAAATCTGGTCAGCACGTTCAAGTACCACCTTCGCGGCGCGCAGCGCTACGCGGCGGCACACGGACCGGCGACGACCACGGAGCGCGCCTACACCGGGTTCCGCATGGAATGGGCCAAGGCCACCGCGGCGCAGGTGAAGTACAGGTGGATCGACAGCACGGGGCGCCCACGCACGACGCTTTATCACGGTCTGTCCGGGCGCGTGGCCGCGGCGGCCCTGCCGCGCGAGACGGGCGTACCGGTACCGAGCTTCGATATGCCGGACTGGGCCCAGTACTACTCCGATGTGAATCCGAACGTGTATGCGCGGATTCCCGATGGCGAGCACTCCATTCTCGAGGAGTCGATGGCAGGTGACTCGACCGCCCGTCTCGGGCGTGGGTATGACGCGGAGATGCGCGCGTTGCGCACGATCGAGCGCGATATTCTGGCGGGGAACATCCCACGGGGCGGGGTCATCGCGGCGTGGGTATCACAGCCACCCTGTCAGGCTTGCCGGAAGGCGTTTCAGATTTTCTCGGATGCTTATCACGTGAATATCCATGTGATTCATCTGCCGGCGTATGAGCCGGGAGCGACCGGGGATGTGCGGTTGTTTCAGATGACGAAGAATCGGATGTTGCGGGACTTTCATCTCCGGGTGGAGAACGAGCGGGCGGGGAAGATTGCGGATAATTTTTGTCCGCGGATGTGACCTGCGGTTCTAACGGGCCGCCACACCCCGGTGCGGCGGCCCTGAAGCATCTCAGTCCGGATTTAGATCGCCTCCGCGCCGAAACCGTCCTCTTTGAATATCAGGGACGTCAGCGAGTCGGAGCGCTATTCGGAACCTGCGCTTGCTGTATGTCATGCTGCTGGCTTTGAGCCCGCGATGGTTGTTGCTGTTGCTCGAAAGATCGCATGGCTTCAGGCCATTGAAGTGATGCCTGCAGGATCGTCGTGTTCATCGCCTCTATTACAGGAACGCTCGTGCATTTATCGAAAAGCGCGTCTCGCGCTCCAGGCATGCGTTCGACGCCCCACAGCCGACTGCAATCGTCACTCAGCGCTATCTTGTCGACGCGAGCCAGGCCAGCGTCTCGTGCACGGACAATCAGCGACGCGGCCAGGTTGTCGCTTCGCTGATCCGGCTCACGGCCGTAACCTCGATCCAGATCGTGGACCAATGCACGGGTGCGCAGGAAGCTCGCATTATCCGGGTGTGCAGAGTCATCCAGGCGGCACACAGGACTCCGGGTATTGGCCTGCGACACGGCCTCGATCGCGTTGTTGCGAGCTTGCTCCTGATCCTTCAGAAGCAGCTGAGTCAGCGCACCAGCGTTCCCGCTGGCAGGAAGACCAACCGTCCGTTGAAAGCTCTGCACTGCCTCACGCGTCGATGGGCCATAGCTACCATCGGCGACGACAGCCGCACCATCGTTTCGGTGGTAGCCAAGGTCGCGCAGCCTGGTCTGCAGTTCTGTAACACCTGGACCGGATGCCCCCTGTGCCAGCGGAGCGGACGCATGCCAGTACGCGTTCATTTCAGCAGAGCTCGCTGGCATCCCGCTTATGGCGAAGTGCGCAAGGGCTAAGCGCTCCGTAGCAATTCGCGTTTCCAGACCCGGAAGGTTTTGCGCTGAACCACGAAAATCGGTGGCGACATGTCGAAGCTTCGATTCTTGTACCGCATCCACAATGTCCTGATCGGACAGCTTCGACGCGTCGTAACTTTCTCCAAAGCGCTCTTTCAGTCCGCGGTCAATTTTGCTCGCCGTCAGGCCGCGGTACTGAACCGCCGTACTCCAGACCATGTCTTGCACGGCGGCCCCGCGGGCGTTCACATCAATACCTATGGAAAGGAGATCTCCCTTTCGCGGGTCATAGTGTGTGCGCTTGATGAAATCGTGCTGATCGCCGCCGAAACCGGGTTCGTCTGCCGCCACTCGTCCCCATGCAACGCCAAATTCGGGTGTTCCGGGCGTCAAATCCTTGAACCGATCTGCGTAACGCGATTGCGCCACATACTCTGCGGCCGTACCGGCCTTACTGGATAATTGGTATGTTCCATATGAAACTCCCCCGTGATCGCCGGCGCCACTTGACACGGTACCGGGTCCGGCACTTCCAGATTCGAAGATGGAGGAGGTATGGCCAAGCTGCCATGCTTTTTGGTCCGTCATTGCTATCTCCTTGTTGAATCGGCTCTGCTACTTCAAACGATTGATTAGCTCGTTAGCCCGTTTCGCCGTCTCCACGACCTCACATGTCGCCGAGACGATCAGGTCACCTTGCCCGGGCTCCTCGCCGCTGGAACATTGAGTCTTTTTCCCTGCAAGCCATTCTCGCTCTTCATCCCTGAGCTTCAGCCGCTGCTGCTCGTTGAGTGACGCGCGTAGCTTCTTGTACGCATCATTCAGCCGCCCATCCTGAAAGGCAAATTCGTTCGAACTGCATTCCAAAAGTAACGGAGTGGCAGCCATGCTGGCGTCGATACACTGTTGATACGACGGGCGAAGCCGGAGCTCCGCATTCTGAGCAACGAGAGTGGGGTCGGGAGGCAGGGTCATCTGCGAACGAGCGCTATCCGACATAAACAGCATACCGAGCGCGACAGACGTCCAAACCCTGGTGCCCTGGTGCATATCCTGATTTCCTGGCGAATAGCGATAAGTAGACTAGCGCCCACACCGCGGGTTCGTGCCCGCTCTGTAAGTGTGTCGCACGGTCACGTCAATCTCAAGCGGAGCGACAGCTCCGTAAGATGGACCGAAGATGTCCGCCCACTGCCCTCCTCGCTCACCGCACGCCCGGACATGTGCCTGCGTAGTACACGAATACGCACGTGGATCAGCGCACCAATGGCTTACAGACCGAGTGACACACGCTAGCAGTCCACGGCGCCCGTTGTCTCGAATCGAGACGACAGCAGGCCGTCGATGCAGCGCTGATATTCGGGCGCTCGGAGCGTCCGCATCGCTACACGCCGCGCAGGACGACACAGAAAATACTCAGCCAACGGCAGGTGTGCGGGTCATTCATCCGTATTTGCGATACCGACAGACCGTGCGGTGACCGATGCTTTGCCGATAGGGGGCGATGCCGCTCCAGTTCGACATCGATGAACGGGCGAAGCTCGTCGAACGCAAGGTTCGATCAAGCGCCTTCCTGCGTTACGAGGACGCTAACAAGTGCCACCCGCGCCTAGACCTGCAATCAAAGCGTAATTGATTATGCCCTGCTGCTGGCCCGTCGCATAAATCAAGCCACCCCTGTACGCTCGATGCAGCCCATGGGATGCGTTAGGCAAACGGGGAAACCCGAGATAATAGACCGACGTGGGTGGCGGTGACCAAACTGCGGAAGCACGCAGGTTGCTACGAATGCTCTTGCTGGCTCAGAGTAGATCTCACCGTAGGTCTTGCGCGCTTAGATCCACGTTCTGTAATCCGTGACAGGTGACGGCATCCGTTCCATCTCAACCGTCCCGGTGTCCAGCGCATTGCGCTTGAGAATGGGAATCTTCCGCTGCTTGATCTCGAGCTCGATCAGAGAGACAAGCCGCTCGACGTCATCGATCGCGCTCCACAGGGTAACGCCGCCGCGACGTCGCTGACCCCCGCACCTTAGGTGGTAGTACTTCACCTTTCCATCTGACGAAGGGAGCGGAGAGCAGTCAACGGAACTGATGGCGTCCCATGGTAGAAAGCGCCCTCGCAATCCAAGAAAAGACCGTCCAATGCCTTCGGTCGAGATCACCACATCGCGGCATATCATCGCCAGACACACATGGAAAATGACGGCGAAGGGGAAAAGCACCTGCACCAGAAACCAGTGTTCCGAGCGGTCTTTCGGGGTCGAGTCGACGATCGCGGCGACAAAAAAAACGATCACTCCCAGAGAGACTATCGGGAGTAGCCAACGCATGACCCCAAACTTGAACACTTCGACATTCTTCATGATCGTTTAGATCTGACCTCAAATGCCGTTCCATGTGATGCACACGTTCTCTGAATCTCACTCGCACCCATCGATGCCATCGAACGATGCGCCATCGACGGCGACCCCGTCCGCCCCGACGTCAGCCGGACCTCGGCCCACCAGGCATACACGGACCACGAGATCACCTTCAGCTACTTGCTGAAAGGTGGATCGCCGAAGGCGTCCTCCGGCAGGTCGAGCTGATCTGAATAGACCTCACCGCGATACCAGAAGCGATCGTAGGTCTCGCCCATGGGGTATTGCGTCACCAGTTGCCGACGAGCACGAGGTCGAGCAGCCCTGTGCCTTCGCCTTTCTTGTAGTTAAGCTTTACCGGAGCCACGACGTGAGTCAAGCCGGGCACGGTCGTTATGACCGTTCTATAGCCTGAACGACTTAACCCAACCGTGCGACACCCGACGATACGGATGCAGCAGAGGAGGGTTTCCGCAAGGCGGTGTCGGTTCGGACGATCCATCGGCCGTAAGTGCAGCATTCCGCGGTGCACGCACCAGCCTCTTCATAAGGCAAGCGTAAAGGCTTGGAGGCTCCCGTTCGGGACAGGCTCATGAAGCGAACAACCCCTAATGCGTGCATGGCTGACTCCGCTCCCCGAGCGCACGCATCGATAAAGCGTCGGCGCCGAATAAATGGATCGCTATAGGCGATCGCTCCACTGCACGGCGAATCAAGTTTTTTTGATTAGAGAACGCAGCCTGACTTCCCGTAGCTCTCTCAGCTCACTCTTTCACCTGCCGCTCTTGGAAAGCCGATGCAGAACGCAGGAACGCGGAAGCCGAAGCATCTAACTGCTCAGGTGTTCGGCCGCGTTGTTTCTGCAAGCGCTCGTAATACGGACCAGCACGATCATTCTGGCCAGACGCGCGAAAGAGATAGGCGGTCTCTGCCGCGCGATATTCCTTCGAAACGTGAATGCTGGAAAAGACACCCGTTATACGCAGAACCGCCGCATGCCAGGGAAACATCACCGGCCAAGATTGATCCGCCCGCGACGCGACCTCGTTGGCTTGCTGCATCAATACAGCGGCTTCGGCGACCCGCCCACTACGAAACTGCAACACCGAAGCATCCACAAGATCCTCGCGAGAGCGAATTGCTTCGTTGTACGACCATACAGGACTGGCGTACCAGCAGAGAAGCGTGCCGAACGATGCGCCAAGGACAAAGATCAACGGATACAAAAGCAGCCTTTTCATGCAGTCCTACTGTTTTTGTCCAACGGGATTTGAAGGCATTTCTTGAGACGCCTGAATGAACTGGACGCTAGCCCTGCACGTTATCCATTCCGTTCCGACACCGCTTAAAATCATCCTTAAAATAACCCGCATCTGGCCCGGAACTTAGCGCCTGAAGGACAGAAAAAATACCGAGCGACATGTTACTTCCCACTCCATAAAGCCAGTCAACCACTTAAGGCGTTAGTATTCGAGGGCATCTGCCGCTATTCCGTGCAGCGGATCCGATGGCCGACTCCCTGCAAAATCAATCGGCACCTGCATCGCTCATGCGCCTAAAGGACAATTCGTGATACCGACGTATTGCTTCACTCTTGCGATAATTGCATCAAATGTCACGAGCGACCCCGCCATGGATGACCTTGCGCTGCGAATCCTCTGGATAACTAGCCTTACGCTCCCTGCTCTCGTGTTTTTCGCCTTTAGGTCCCACCGCTGGTCCACAGACGTAATTGCGGCGGCGGTCGGCGTGGTCAGTGGCTGGCTTCTTAACATCGCATACGTCGTTGCTGCTCAGGCGATCACAATACGCGACCCTTCGGAAGTGAACGGTGCCGCATCTGCCTTCGGTCTGGTACTTGGTTGGGTGCTCCCCAGCATACTGGTTATCCTGACTTGGATCGCTCGATATGTAATTACACGTCGAACAGGCCATGCCAAGATTAGGTAAGGGTCAGGCGATCTCAAATAATAGGCCAACGTAGGGCACTGACCACCGCTCGTCACCGCCCGCGCCAGTTACGCGAGAACGCGCCCGCCCGGGCCGAGATACCAGCAGAAGAAGCCGTGACGGACAAAGCGACACGCAAAAGTGTGCCGCTTTGCCCAAATGTCACTTAGCTCCGGGAGCCGTCCACTCCTTCAACCACGCATTCACCGTCTCATGCCACTGAACACTGTTCTGCGGCTTCACCACCCAATGGTTCTCATCCGGGAAGTGCAACAGCTTGCTCGGAATGCCACGACGCTGCAGTGCCGTGAATGCACCCAGTCCCTGCGTTTCCGGAATGCGGAAGTCTTTACCGCCGTGGATCACCAGCATCGGCACGCGCCAGTCCTTCACGTGATTGATCGGGTTGAAACGCTCGTAGTTCTCCGGATGGTCGAACTGCGTACCGCCGTTCTCTTTCTCTTCGAACCAGAGTTCTTCGGTGTCGTAGTACATGGCACGCGCATCGAAGACGCCGTCGTGATCGACGAGGCACTTCCAGGGCTGGTTCCAAACACCGGCGATCCAATACACCATGTAACCGCCGTAGCTGGCGCCCAGAGCGCAGGCACGATCGCCATCGAGGAAGCTGTACTTCGACAGCGCGGCACTCCAGCCGAGCTTCAGGTCTTCCAGCGGCTTGCCGCCCCAGTCGCCCGAGATCGCATCGGTAAAGGCCTGACCGTATCCGGTTGAACCGTGGAAGTTCACCGTCACCACCGCGAAGCCCTGCCCCGCATAAGTCTGGGCGTTCCAGCGATAGCTCCAGCTATTGGTCATCGCGCCTTGCGGGCCGCCATGAATGATGAAGGCGACCGGATAGGTCTTACCTTTCTTGTAGCCGACCGGCTTGACCACGTAGCCCTGCACGCTGTCGTTGTTCGCACCCTTGAAGGTGAAGAACTCGAAGTCACCGGTCTGCGCACCCTTGATGCGCTTGGCGTTGAAATGCGACACCTGCTTCAGGCCCTTCCCCTTGAGGTCGGCGGTGTACAGATCCGCCGGACGCTTGAGGTCGTCGCGCGTCAGCAGAATCTTCTTGGCGCCTGCAGAGAAGCCACCCACCGCACCGTCGGTCACCAGGATGGTCGCCTTGCCTGTCGCGACGTCCACAGCGAACAGCGGATGCTGGCCTTTGTCGTCGGTCGTGGTGTAAAGCGTCTTGCCGTCCGCCGAAATCTGCAGGCTGCTTGCCGAAGCGTCCCACGACGGATCGATCTCGCGCTTCGCGCCCGTGGCGATATCCAGCGCCCAGATACCGAAGCGGTCCGCTTCCGAGCCCGGATCCTTCATGGCTGTATAGAACAGCGTCTTTCCGTCCGGCGACACCAGCGGGTTAGCGTCCCACGCGAGGTTGTCCGCCGTCAGGTTGGTCGGCGCGGCCGATCCATCAGCCGGAACGCTGTAGACGTCGAAGTTGGTCGACCATGGCTCGGTCGTGCCGGCGATGCGGGCATCGAAGTAGACGGTCTTGCCGTCGGGCGAGAAGGTGAACTCGTCTTCGCCACCGAACGGCTTGCTCGGCACGTCGCCGTCGATTCTGCGGCTGAGCAACAAGGGCGGCGAGGGGGCCGACGCATCAGCGATATAAAGCTGGTTGCGGCGACCATCGGCCCAGGTATCCCAGTGACGGACGAACAGCTTGTCGTAGACCGTGCCAGTGGACTTGTTCTTTTCCCGGCCATCCAGACGCTCTTTGGTGCAGGCCAGGTCGGCGCAGTCGGTGAAGACCTCATAGCTCAGCAGCAGCTTCGTGCCATCGGGCGACAGCTTGAACGAGCCGACGTCCAGCGGACCGTCGGTCACGGCGTCACCGGCGCGGACGGTCAGCGCCAGACCCCTGGTCTTGTCCGCCTCGAAGGTACGATGGAAAACCTGGGCCACGCCGTCTTTAGACGTCGTGTAATAAATGGACTGGCTATCCGGCGCCCAGCGGGGCGACGAGCCCTTATCCACCACCTTGACCGGCTGCGGCGGCTTATTGAGGTCCATCAGGTAGATGGAGGTCACACCCTTGTTCGCTGCGTAGTCTGTTGCCCGCACGGTGAAGAGCGCATAGCGGCCGTCTGGCGAGAGCTGCGGATCACCTACCCGGTCCATCATGACGAGGTCGCGGATGGAGAACGGGTGCGTGGCGGCGCTGTCGGCGTCGGCGGCCATGGCGGGGCCGGACGCGAGGGCGAGGGCCAGCGCGGCTAGGATGTGTTTCATGGATCGAAGCTCCTTGGTAGCTGGTGGCGACGGTAAGTGGTGACGTCGAGCGGCGCAAGCCACGGATCGTCGCGTCCCCCACGCAGCGTCCTGTAGCATCGACTTCCCGGAAATCCGCCGCCCTGCCGAGACGCTCCATGTTCCAGGCCAGCCACCGCTACAGGGCCTGGATCATCGCGATCGCCACACTGGCAGCGTTCGCGCTCCGTTGCTGGTTCATCCATGGAGCAACAATCGACCTACCAGCCAGAGGCGATGCCCGCGAGTACCTAACCTATGCGAGTAATCTGGTCCGGTTTCACGTCTTCTCCGCGGAAACGGCTGGCATGCCGGTTTTGCCCGACAGCTACCGCGATCCTGGGTACCCGGCCTTTTTGACCCCATGGGTGGCGTGGATTGGCGAACCTTCCCTCCGATACTCTGTGGTCGCCTTTGTCCAGGCCGGTCTTGGTGCAGTCACCGTGACTGCCTATCTGCTGATAGCGCGACGATGGCTTAACGCCGGGTGGCTACTCGTGCTGGCCGCCCTTCTCGTTTGCTGGCCGCATTCCGTCACGATGCCCGCCTACCTCCTTAGTGAAACACTGCTTGGTTTTCTTCTGGCCACGGGCCTCGCCTGCCTCGCGGAGGGATTGGCACGGCAACGCATGAGCTGGCTACAAGGAGGAGCGCTGCTGTTTGGCTGTGCCGGCTTGACCAACGCCGTCGTCGCACCGTTTCTCCCACTACTGGCCGCCGCGGGATGTCTCGCACGGCCGGCGATGAGGCGGCAGTACGCAACCCTTCTCTTGGTCTCGCTCACGCTACCGGGTATCTGGATGATTAGGAATCTGGCGACTGTTCATGTAACGGCAGCCACAACGAGCTCAAGTTCGAGGGCAATGATCAACTTCGTCCAGGGCTCATGGCCGGAGTACCATGATTCATGGCAGGCAGGCCTACGAGGAGACTCCGTCGGCATCGCGACCAGCAAACGTATCGACAAGGCAGTGACACTCGCCGTGCGGGATAAGCAGGCTGGGCTAGCCAAGATCGCGGATCGTCTGCGAAACGAGCCCGTTTGTTATGCACTCTGGTATGCATCCAAGCCCTGGCATCTGTGGAGTTGGGCAATGCGGATCGCAGCCGCGCCGCTCTATGTATTCCCAACTCGCCACTCTCCTCTCGAAGCAAATATTCTCGCTCGCGCGACGACTCTCGCCGCGCAAGCGCTTAACCCTTGGATCGCATTAGCTGCCCTTTCAGGCAGCTTTCTTGCCGTGTCTGGCCGAGCTTTGCGCCCTCTGATCATCCCGGCTTTGCTTCTGCTGTATGTCACTGTGGTGTATAGCATCTTTCAAGCAGAGCCCAGGTACGCGGTGCCCTTCAGGGGCAGTGAGTTCCTACTGGCTATCGGTAGTGTAAACTGGCTTTTCAGGAGGGCTCGCGCTGCCGTCCCCCCGGAATGCCTGAAGATGGACGGGAACGCGCCTCAGGCGTGACGAGTATCACGCTAGACTGAGTCCGAAGCGCCCGCGGCGGATTCTGGTACGGAACGTGCTGAGGCTGAGTTACATCCCGTCACCAGCCGACTACCATGCCGCCGAAGACTTCCACGACAGGTTTTACCCTCATCGAATTGATGATCGTTGTCGCGATCATCGCGATCCTCGCGGCGATCGCCATACCGGCCTATCAGGACTATATGATCCGCGCTCAGGTTTCCGAAGGTATTAATCTTTCGACGGGCGCGAAGACAGCTATCTGGGATTTTTTTGCCGATAATGGTCGTCTTCCCAGGAGCAACGTATCTGCAGGCCTTGCCAGCAGCGAATCCATCGCGGGTAATTTCGTATCGGCAGTTGAAGTGACCACAGATGGCGCCATTCGCGTCTCTTATGCGACCGACAAAGCCAATAGTCATGTGCGAACGAGCAATCTAGTCGTGTCTCCGATCACGACGAAGGGAAGCATCGTGTGGGTGTGCCGTGGCGACACCATGGACGCGCGATATTTGCCAACCGTATGTCGTCAGTCGACCTGAGAACTGACGTACATGGTCACATTATGACGCGCAGGGTCATAGTGCAGCGCATTGAAAAATCGGGGAATTTTCCTGTTGATTGCCAGGCGTGACAGGCTGCACAATTCCGGTGCCAGTTATATGAGGGAATACGCGCCGTCGGCACTGGCACGCAACATGCAGTCGACTACGCGAGCTTCCTGGTCGTTCCTGACCACGTGAGTGCGAATGGGGGCCGAACCCTTCCTAGGGGGTATTCGGAACCGGGGCTCAGGGGGCATCACAATCGGTTAGCTAACCACTTTGAAGGACACACCATGAAGAACGTGCAGAAAGGCTTTACCCTGATCGAACTGATGATCGTCGTCGCGATCATCGCCATCCTGGCCGCTATCGCTATTCCCGCTTACCAGGATTACACCATCCGCTCGCAGGTCTCGGAAGGTCCGGTCCTTGCTGATGGCGCCAAGACAGCCGTGGCCGAGTTCTATCAGAACACGGGCCGCTTCCCGGGCAACAACGAGTCTGCTGGCCTCGCCCCGGCAGACAGCATCAAGGGGCAGTACGTGAGCAGCATCACTGTGGCTGCGGGCAATGCGGCGGGCTCGATCATCACCGCAGCTTACGGCGGCGCCAAAGCCAGCGCAAAAATCACGAGCGCTGCGCACCTGATCCTCTCGCCGGTCACGCATCAGGGCAGCATCTCCTGGGTTTGCAAGCCGGAAGGCACCACGATCAAGGCTAACTACCTTCCGCAGAACTGCCGCACCAACGCTTAATTGGTAGCAGCAATCTGGACACGAAGGAGCCGCGCAAGCGGCTCCTTTTTTATGGGTTGCGTGTCACCATAGTTACTTACCATCCGGATCAAGATCAAAGGCGATGCGTATCCGCTTCAAGGGAAGCCACATTGGGCTTTACCTTCTTCTCGCTATGAGCTGGTTGGTTTACGACAACGGCCTTTCCGGTCCGTTTTTGTTCGACGACTATGCCAATCTGCCTGCGCTCGGTGCCGATGGCCCTGTGGTCGATCTGGCTACGCTCGCGCGATATGTGACGTCCGGCATCGCAGATCCGACAGGCCGCCCTGTCGCCATGGCCAGCTTTCTCGTTGATGCACATGATTGGCCCGCTGCTCCATATCCGTTCAAGCGCACCAACCTCATACTTCATCTGACCAACGGGGTATTGCTGTTCTGCTTGCTCAGCCGACTCGGCAAGGGCCTTTCGCCTGAAAGTGATTTGAACGGACGACACGCCGACGCCGCCGCGCTGCTTGCCACGGGTTTCTGGATACTCCACCCCCTGTTTGTATCGACCACGCTTTACGTCGTGCAGCGTGAAGCCATGCTGCCGGCCACGTTCACCCTTCTAGGCTTACTCGGCTGGTTGGGCGGACGTGAGCGATTGGCGCGGGGCCACATCTCGGCAGGCATGATCTGGGCCATTGCTTCGCTCGTAACGGCGACAGGCATGAGTGTCCTCTCCAAGGCGAATGGAATTCTTTTGCCAGCACTAGTACTGGTGATAGAGTTCGGCTTGCTACGCCGCGCCAATCGGATCCGACTTCCGCAGGCGGCGCATGCTCATACGCTTGTATTAGCCGGATGCGGCGCCATCTCCGCAACGGTCGCCTGCGGACTTTTCTGGCTAGGAATTCGCGGATTCACTGAAGGCATCGGCGACCAAAGGCCATGGACCTTGGGACAGCGCCTGCTTACCGAGCCGCGCGTGCTGTGGGACTACCTGCGCCTTCTCTGGCTACCGCGCCCCTATACGGCAGGTGTCTTTAACGACCAGTTCGAGGCATCCGTCAGTCTGTTGCAGCCGTGGACGACACTACCTGCGATCGCCGGCTTGGCAGGACTCGTCGTTCTGGCAATAGGTATACGCCGACATGCTCCCGTGCTGGCGACCGCCGTCGTTTTCTTCCTGGTCGGCCAGTCGGTGGAGTCCACCACCATCCCTCTCGAGCTCTACTTCGAACACCGCAATTACCTGCCATCGCTTCTGATGTTCTGGCCAATCGCGCGATGGCTTACCCAGACAAAGGCTCACATAGGCGGCATCGCGGTCACAGGGAAGATGCGCGCGCTGTTGGGCGGCTTACTGCTGATTGGCTTGGCCTCGATGACTTACGCCAACGCATCCCTGTGGGGCAACGGCCGCGATCAGGCCCGGCTTTGGGCGGCATTGAATCCCCAATCGCCAAGGGCCCAGGTGAACGCGGCACAAAGCGATCTGGACCGCGGCGACCCGGCAAAAGCCGTGGCGCGCCTGGCGCCTTTGCTTGACGCGCATCCTGACGAGGTACAGCTTGCTCTAAATCTTCTCGCCGCTCGATGCGCGATGCATACCGCGACTCCCGCCGACGTCCAGAACGCAAGCCAAGCCATGACATCCGCGCGTGATCCGGGTGCCCTGCTAGTTTCGTGGTTTGGCCGCGAAATTGTCAGCATTCGTGACAATCCATGCCCTGGCCTCGACCTCGAAGCACTGTCGTCGCTGATCAAGGCCGGAGCCCAGAATCCCAAGTTTCCCGCAGGGCGCCGCCAGGACCTCAAGCATGTCGAAGGAATGATTGCACTGGAGCAACGTGACCCCGCTGCAGCCCTGGCCGCCTTCGACGACGCCCTCGCCATCGAGCCTCGCGAAGGGATTGCCATGCAGCAAGCCGCCATCCTGGGATCCTCCGGCTATCCTGCGGAGGGTATCCGGCATCTGGAAACATTCGACACACTGACGCCAGCCGCTCATGAGGGCATAGGAATGCCAATGCTTCATGAGTGGGTCTTGAAACGACAGGGCTATTGGCCCCGCGAACGGGCCCGACTGGAAAGCACATTGAGACATGATCTGCAGGATTCCCACCACCCATGAGCACATCAACGATCAAGCGCCTAGTTGGCTCACCTTGGTGCTTGCTGCTCCTCGGCTCGCTGCTGACACTCGCGATCTATTCGCCAGGCCTGTCAGGCGCATGGTTGTTCGATGACTACCCGAACATCGTCGACAATCAGGGGGTCCACCCAGGGTCATTCGACCTGCCGTCCCTGCTGAACGCTGCACTGTCCTCGCCGTCCAGCGATTTCAAGCGCCCGCTGGCGTCTCTTAGTTTTGCCATCAACTTCCTGATCACTGGAATGGATCCTTCCGCGATGAAGGCGACAAACGTCGTCATCCATCTTTTGAATGGAGTAATGACCTTTCTGTTATTACGGGCAGTGTTACGAAAGGCCCGTGATCGGTTCCATCCAGGCCGAACCGCCGCACTCGCAGCAACCGCGTGGCTTTTGCTGTCGATCAACCTCACCTCGGTGCTCTACACCGTGCAGCGCATGGAGAGCATGGCGAACTTCTTCGTTCTGCTCGGGCTTTATGCATACGTTGCCGGACGCACCCGCATGCTTGCCGGGCGCACAGGATTCGCACTCTCCGCCGGTGGCATCCTCCTATGCACTGGGATTGGCGTGCTGGCGAAAGAGACGGCGATCATGCTGCCGTTGTATGCGTTTCTCGTTGAGGCGATCGTTTTCAGATGGAGACAACATAACGATCCGTCCGACCAAAAGATTGATCGCCGCCTGATCGCTTTCTTCATGCTTGTGCTTGCCGTACCCATGATGGTCGGAAGTGCATGGCTGGCGCCCTCGATCCTGGACCCTCAGACCTGGGCCAGGCGAGATTTCACGCTTGGAACCCGACTTCTCTCGGAAGCGCGGATTGTCGTGGATTACATCGGCTGGACGCTGGTACCCACGCCCCGCGCACTGTCGTTCTATCACGACGACTTTGTCATCTCGCAGGGACTGCTACAGCCATGGACCACGCTCGCGAGTATTCTGGCCCTGGCGGCTCTGTCGGCACTGGCCTGGCGCTTACGCCACTCGCGGCCGCTGCTCACACTGGGCATCGCGTGGTATCTGGGCTGCCATCTGCTGACCGCGACGGTATTGCCGCTCGAGTTGGTCTACGAACACCGCAACTATTTCGCCAGCCTCGGCCTGGTACTCGCCGTGGCCGACCTGGTTGCGCAGGCCATCGCCACGGCCCGTGCAGGTCGCGCGCTGGTCGTAACCCTTGTCACCGCCATTGTTGCTTGGCAGGCAGGGCTTACCCTGCTGACTGCGCGCTCATGGGGCGATCCCCTGGCGCTCGCAAGCGAACTGGCTTACCGGAGCCCTAACTCGCCTCGTGCTCAATATGAGCTTGGACGAACTTATGTCATTTATTCCCACTACCGCGCCGACTCACCTTACGCCGACCTCGCGCGCGCGCCGCTCGAGCGAGCCGCGTCCATCGACGGCTCCTCGATCCTGCCCGAGCAAGCTCTGATCTTCATGAACTCACGTATGGACCGGCCGATTGAGCGGGTCTGGTGGGCGAGCATGACGCGCAAGCTTGCAAGCCGCCCCCCCACCGTTCAGGACGAGAGTTCACTCGATGCTCTTTCAGCCTGCCTTCGCGAAGCATCATGCCACTTCCCCGCTCAGGACTTGCTCGACGCCTATCTTGCGGCCATGGATCATCCGAAACCTAGCGCTCGGCTTCTCGCCATGTATGCCAACTTCGCCTGGAGCACGCTGAACGACAAACCGCTGGCGCTGCGCGTTCAAAAAGAGGCTGTCGCCGCGTCGCCTCGCGAGACGGCGTATCGAGTGGGCCTTGCCAGGATGGCGACAGGCACAGGCGACTTCGCCGAAGCCAACGCGCAGATTGAAAGCCTCGCCCGTATGAACATGGGAGGTCGGCTGGATCGTGAAATCGCTACCTTGCGTTCATTAGCGGCCGATAGCGAACACAAGAGAGCCGCCCCCACCCATGAGTGACAGCCTCCCCCTGCAGTCGCGACTCGAAAGGCTGGCGCGAAGCCCCCTCGCCCACCGCACAGCGATGGCGACAGGATTCCAGCTTCTTCGCCTTCTGCTACAGGTCGGCTTCCTCATTCTGCTGGCACGCGCCCTGGCGCCGGAACAATATGGCGTTTTTGTAGGCACCGCCGGACTCGCAACGGCGGCCGCCGGCCTGTCTGGTCTCGGCACCGGCATGCTTATGGTCAAGCAGGTCGCTACCCGACCGACGCTCTGGAGCGCCGCGTGGCGGCATGCCCTCCGCATGTTCCTGTCGACGGGAACCTTCTCGTCCCTGCTGTTCGTCGCCAGCGCTCCCTCGCTATTACATGTCTCGCTGTCCGCGACGGCCTTGGCGTGCATCGGACTCTCCGAGCTTATCTGCCTACCGGTGGTTTACCTGGGCGGCTTCGCCTTTCAGGCCTTTGATCGCATCGCGTGGTCGGCTGCGCTGCCGTGCGTCATGGCGGCGGCGCGACTGACCGGCACCATTGCGTTCCTGGGGTCCGCGTCCCCCAGGACGCTCGATGAGTACCTGACGTATCACGCCATCGCTTCCGTGATTGCCGCACTGCTCACGATAGGGCTGGTCAAAGGCATGCTTCGTCCCGCCTCTTCATCCAGTGGCGTGCCAAAAGGCACAACCACCGAAGCCTTACGTTTCTGCGCCGGTTGGTTCACCAACAATGCACTTGTGGAGATGGATAAATCGCTAGCGGTGCGATTCGGCTCGCCTGCGACCGCAGCTGCCTACGCCCTGGCGTATCGCCTCGCCTCTTCCCTCAGCACGCCGACCACCTCGCTCGTTCTGAGTGCCCAGCCCAGGTTGTTTGCAGCGGAGGGCGCGCACCGCCGAGGCCTCGCGTTGAAGGTGTTCATGACGGCAGCCGGTTGCTCCCTCGCGGGGTGCCTCGCGATGCTGGTGCTTGCGCCCGCATTGCCTTGGGTATTCGGGCAGGCTTATCGTCAGGCAGGCGACTTCGCCGTTCTTCTGGCGTTGTTACCGCTGGCCTTTGGCCTTCGTTTCGTCCTCGGCAGCCTGCTGGTGGCGGAAGGACGTCCCGGCATGCGCGCCATGCTAGAGGCACTGGGATGCGTTGTCATGATTGTGACGGCGGCCCGACTGATCCCGCGTTACGGGGCGCACGGCATGGTCGGAATGGTCATGATCTCGGAAGTGACCGTGGCCATCGCCGCCGCCATCATGCTGCTGATCTTGCGGCGGCGCGCCGTCAGCCCTGATGTTCCGCCGCCTTCCGAACCTCAAGCGTAAAAAGGATCGACGCCATCGGAATGTATTTGCTGAGCAGGTTGTCGGTCAGCCTTGGCACTTTGGAAAGCATCCGATACAGCCATGGAAACAGATAAGGCGTGTACTGACGATCGACCATGACAAACCCACGTCGCGTGTAGTCACCATAGACCTCACCCTCGGCGGTGAAGTGATCGAGCGTGCGCCAGGCGTAGCCACGCTGATGCGTTATATCCTCGTACAACGCCGCACTTCGAAAGTGAGGCACGCGAATCGTCACCCTGGCACCATGCTTACCGATGCGGTGCAACTCTTCAATCACGCGGATCGGATCCCGCAAGTGCTCCAGCACGTTCATGCAGCGAATGGCATCGAACGAGTCATTCTCGAAGGGGTATGGCATGGCTTCAAGGTCGTGCCGAACATCCGCCTTGGCCGCGTAGAAATCAACGTTCACCGCGTTGTCGAGGTAATCGTTGCCAGATCCCAGGTTGAGTATTTTCATGCGACCGATCCCCTTGACGTGCCCTGCAGCAATTGACGATACAGATCGAGATACGCCTGGATTCCGGATGATTCGGAGAAGACCGCCAGTGCCCTGGCGCGCCCTGCCCGCCCCATGGCCGCCGCGCGCGAGGAGTCGTCGGCCAACGCGCGGATCGCCGCTGCTGTGCCCTCGATGTCCCCGATGGGCAACATGAAACCCGTAACTCCGTCGTCGACAATCTCGTCAACCGCGCCGCATGCGAACGCCACTACCGGCTTGGCGCACGCCATGGCTTCGAGGGCGGCGTAGCCAAACCCTTCGTAGCGCGAAGGCACGAGCACAGCGTCGCAATCGCGATATGCGGCGACCAGTTCGTCGACGGAGAGGCGCCCAAGGTGGCGCACGGAAGCGGCGGCGCTTTCGTCCGCCCCTCCACGCAAGCCACCGGTGCATAGGAATTCAAATCCGTGGCCAAGTCGCTCCGCAAGCGGCGCGATGACATCCGCACCTTTCCGGAACGAGCTATTACCCACAAATAGCACCCGAAGAGGACCAGGCCGCCGCTGCGAATCGGCAGCAGGCGAGAATCGCTCGGTATCGACCCAGAGTGGAATTGTCGCTTGCGGCGTCGTCGGTGCCACCGCCATCAACACGCGCCGGGTAAAGCGACTGGGAGACACGAGCATCGACGCCGCGGCGAACGAGCGCTTCGACGACCGGCCCGTTATCGTGAGCTGATAGAGATGTTGAACTCGGGTTTTGAACTGCCTGTAGCCGGGGTCAAGGACGTAGTGATGCTCGGAGACCACAAGGGGCAACCCGTGCCTGCGAAAGGCAAACGCGTTCAGCCCGTTGGCGTGAATGACATTCACATCCGCCGGCGCACGACGCAGCGCCAGAAGTTCTGGAACAAACTCGAAGGGCCGATCGAACCAGTCGACCGTTACGGTGACACCTCGATCGCGCAAGCCTTCGGCTAGGCGTTCGATAAAGACGTCCGAGCCGCTGTTGCCCCGCACGTTCGGCATCCAGACATGTATCGGCTGTTCGCTTTTCACGCTCTCCCATCCTTCGTAAGAGCCGCACGAATGGCACGATCGAACACCGGCCATGCGAAACGCGCGGCGAACCGGTGACAGCTGTCGCGCACATCGTTACCGTCTTGCTTTATGCGCTTGACCAGCGCCTCGACCAGTAGCTCGTAGCGCTCCGCTGGCACGAGCGTACCGCTGGCGGGATCCTCCACCGCGTCGCCCACGCCGCCGACGGCAAATGCCACGGTGGAAAGGCCGCGCGCGGCAGCTTCAATGGCCACCATACCGAAACCTTCGACATCCCCGGGCACGTCGATACCGGGAAAAACATGAACGGCCGCGGCGGCGAAGGCCGCATCCAGTTCGTCCTCGGGAACTGCCCCCAGCAGATGGATCGCGCTCTGCGCACCCGCCTTCCGTGCAGCTGCTTCAATGCGCTCGCGCTGTCCCATACCCGATGCGTTCAATGCGTCGGGCGCGTCATCACCAATGACGACCAACTGGGCATCAGGTGCGGCCGCGATCAATGTCGCAAGCGCCCGTTCTACAAACTCCGCGAGCCCCTTGCGACGCGTCAGCCTGCCCACCGAGAGGATGATGGGGCCCGTACCAAGGTTTCTTAGCTCCCGGAATCGTTCGGGGTCGGCTTCCGGTGGTTTCTCGGGCAAGGTCACACCCGGAAAAACGATGCTGACACGATCCGCCGCCACACCTGCGTTAACCGCAAGGTCGCGCGTGTTGTGGCTGTTGACGATGCAGCGATGCATCTTTCGGATCGCCGGAAGCCACACTCGCTGATACAGGCCGTTGGGTACGACGATGTCGAGCCCGTGCAGATAGACGGCACGACTCGCGCCGCAGATCCAACCAGCCAAAAGCACCATGGGCGCGACCAGACCGCTCCCGCCGAGCACCCAACGTGGCCGGTCGACGAGCGCCCTGAAAACGCCCGCAACGAACGCCCATGCAAGAAACGCTACCAGACCGGGCACAGGACAACGCAGCATGCGCACGCGCTTGTCGTCACCGACGAAGCTGCCGCGAGGCGCGATGACTGTTACCCGGTAGTCGACCGCGAGGGCCTCGGCCATGTGCGCATTGAGGCGTTCCATGCCCCCGCGCAAAGGCGGGAGGTTACGCGTAATAAGCAGAAGCGAAGGCAGGGAGGCCATATCAGGATCCTTGACTATGGCGCGCTTCGCTCGCAGAAGTGATACACCTGATACTGCCACGACAGAGGCCACAACGTCAGGGCAAGTGCCTGCAATGCGCGCACCGGCCAGTTCAGCGGCTTACCCATCGTGATCCACGAGACACTGAGCGGGTGCAAATCACGCAAGCGACGTGTCACGCGCAAGCCAGATGCGTTAAAGAGCGCGCCCCATGCGTTCAGGGACTGCACGTCCTCCTTGATCTTTGCCTGCTGCGTACCGGAATAGAGCCCAAGCCGACGGGTGAGAAATCCTGAATTGGGCACAAGCAGTACAAAGCGCGCACCGGGGCGGGCGACACGCAACATTTCGCGAAGCGCGGCGGGCTTGTCAACAAAATGCTCGAGTGACCCCATGCAGGTAACGATGTCGAAACTTGCATCGGCAAAGGGAAGCGTCTCCGCCTCGCCAACCTTGAAATCACCGGAGGGGTAGCTTGCGCGGCATGCCTCGATGGCACGCGCCGATAGGTCGATGCCGCTGATGCCGGACGCACCGCGGTCGCGGAAATACCCAAGCCAGTCACCGAGCCCGCAAGCGACATCGAGCACGGCCCTGCCGCGGACATCGCCCAAGAGGCCGGCCGCGCGACGGCAGTGCCATGGCAAACGACGAGACAGGCCTTTACGGCCGTAGTACTCCTCATCGTAGAACTTTCGGATCTGCTCGATTTCATTTTGCTGATCGGCGGCGCTCATCGACGATGCTCCGAAACATCACCGGGGCGATAAGTCAACGAGGTGATCTGCTCAGAAACGAGGCCAATCAGGAAGACGATCACCGAAGCGCTCCACATGAGCGTGCTTCCGTTGGTCAGGCGACCGTCATGGATGAAAGTCCATGCATAGTTCACGCAGCCAAGCAGAAAAAACACGAGGCTCACCGGGAAAAACAACTTTAGCGGCGAATACAGCGTCGCGATCTTGAAGATGATCAGCAAGAAGCGCACACCATCCTTCAGCGGCTTGATGTGACTCTTACCCACGCGTTGCCCCGCCTTGATCGGCTCGTAAGCCACGCCGTACGCACTTCGAAAGAACGCCATCGTACTGGTCGTCGGATACGAGAACCCGTTAGGCAATAAATGGATGAACTCGCGAAAGCGTCCTGCCCGGGCAACGCGAAAGCCCGAAGTAAGGTCCGCCACCGGCTGCCCAGTCATCTTAGTAGCGAGCCAGTTGTAAACCGTATTGGCGACACCCCGCCCCACCCCCGCCTGACTTTCCCAGTCACGCGCACCTACCACCATGTCGTAGCCCTGCTCGAGCCTTGCCACAAGTCGGGCGATATCCGCCGGATCGTGCTGCCCATCGCCGTCCATGAACACGAGGATCTCGCCAGTCGCCGCGCGGGCACCGCGTTTGATCGCCGCACCGTTGCCCATCGAGTAAGGAGAAGACAGACAGGTGACGTTTGCCGCCGCGCAAACGCCTGGCGTGTCATCGGTCGACCCGTCGTCTACCACGATAATCTCTGCGCCCGGCTGGGCGGCCACCAGGCGAGGCAACAGGTCTTTCAAGGCAGCCGCCTCATTCTTGGCGGGCAGGATGATGCTTATACGGCTCAAGAGAACTCCCCTTTGGTCGTTAAATGATAAGGGATATCCCCGCAGCGAAACGAGACGTTCTCCGCGGGCTCCGGCCAAGAGGAACCGCGACGGGCTTCACGGGTCCACGCGTGACCAAATGAACAATCTGGAGTAGATTCAGGCGCGTATCTCGGGGAAACGGGACCCAACATGGCTTCACAAATGCATTCGCCCATGCTGGCGGGCCTCACGGGCATGGCCCGACGACTCGTCACCGAAGGCGTCATGGCCGAGGCCGACGTTCGCAAGGCCGTCCAGGACGCCGCCGAAAAGCGCTCGTCCCTGTCCGCGTGGCTTGTTGACCACAACCTGGTGGAGAGCGCCAAGCTGTCCCAGGTGGCGTCTTCCGAGTTCGGCATGCCGCTGATGGACATTGGCGCCATGGTCCCGGCCAACATGCCGCTGGATCTGGTGACTGAGGCGCTCATCGCCAAGCACCAGGCCCTGCCGCTCTTTAAACGCGGCAAGCGCCTCTTCGTCGGCATCGCCGACCCTATGCAGTCGCATGCGCTGGACGAAATCAAGTTTCATTCGAACCACATGGTCGAACCCGTCTTGGTCGATCGAGCCCAGCTGCGCCGGGTGATCGAAACCGCGCTGGCTGCGGCGAGCAATTCGGTGCCCGCCTTCGGCGAAGGCGACCTCGACGACCTGGCGCTGGACAGCGGCGACGAAGACGGCGACGCCACTACCGGCATCGACGCCAACGCCAACGACGATGCCCCGATCGTCAAGTTCGTCAACAAGGTCCTGGTCGACGCGATCAAGCGCGGCGCCTCGGATATCCACTTCGAACCGTTCGAAACGGTCTACCGCGTACGCCTGCGCATGGACGGCATCCTGCGCGTCGTCGCCACGGCGCCGATCAAGCTGGGCAACCGCATCGCCTCGCGCCTCAAGGTCATGAGCGGTCTGGACATCGCCGAGCGCCGCGTCCCGCAGGACGGTCGTATCAAGCTCAACCTGACCAAGACCCGCGCCATCGACTTCCGCGTCAGCACCCTGCCGACCCTGTTCGGCGAGAAGATCGTACTGCGTATCCTCGATGGTTCGTCCGCCAAGCTGGGCATCGACAAACTCGGCTACGAGGAGGTCCAGAAGAATCTCTACCTCGATGCCATCGAAAAGCCCTACGGCATGGTCCTGGTGACCGGCCCGACCGGTTCCGGTAAAACGGTGTCGCTGTATACGGCCCTTAACATCCTCAACACCGAGGGGCGCAACATCTCCACGGTGGAAGACCCGGTCGAAATCCGCGTCGAGGGCATCAATCAGGTCCAGCAGAACGTCAAGCGCGGCATGACCTTCGCGGCCGCTCTGCGCTCCTTCCTGCGCCAGGATCCGGACGTGATCATGGTCGGCGAAATCCGCGATCTGGAAACCGCAGAAATCGCGGTCAAGGCCGCGCAGACCGGTCACATGGTCCTGTCCACCCTGCATACCAACGACGCGCCGCAGACCATCGCGCGCCTGATGAACATGGGCATCGCCCCGTACAACATCATCTCGTCGGTCACCCTGATCATCGCCCAGCGCCTTGCCCGCCGGCTGCACGACTGCAAAAGGGAAATCAGCCTGCCACCGGCCGCACTGCTCGCCGAGGGTTTTACCCAGGAAGAAATCGACGCTGGCATCACCGTGTATGAGGCCGTCGGCTGCGACAGCTGTAACGAGGGGTACAAGGGCCGCGTAGGTATCTATCAGGTCATGCCGATGGTCGAGGACATCCAGAAGATCGTTCTGGAGGGCGGCAACGCCATGCAGATCGCTGAGGTGGCAAAAAAAGCCGGCATCAACGATCTGCGGGCATCAGCCTTGTTGAAGGTCCGCAACGGCGTCACCAGTCTGGCCGAGATCAACCGCGTCACCAAGGACTGACGTCTCGTCAGGGGACGAGACGTGTGAAGATGTGCGCTGGATGGCAGAAAGCCACCTCGCGTTGCGTTCACACTAGAATAAGAACAGGGGCCGACCGCCAGCCGGCGGCCACCTGAGGCATCCACCCGGGGGAACACCGCGTCATGGCCATTGCCACCGCCACCAAGAACGCGCGCGCCATCGGCGCTGCGCGCGCATCAGTAAGTCAATTGATCGTCTACGACTGGACCGCGCTGGACAAGCGCGGCAAGCGCATGAAGGGCGAGATGCAGGCCAAGAATGCCTCGCTCGTCAAAGCGGAACTCCGTCGGCAGGGTATGAACCCTCAGACGGTGCGCGAGCGCTCGAAACCGCTGTTTGGCGCCTCTGGCAAGAAAGTGCAGGCGCGCGATGTCGCCATCTTCAGCCGCCAGATTGCCACCATGATGGCCTCCGGCGTGCCCATGGTGCAGGCGCTGGAGATCATCACCGGCGGCCAGAAGAACCCTCGTTTCAAGAACATGCTGATCGAGGTCAAGCAGTCGATCGAGGGCGGCTCGTCGCTGCATGAGGCGTTGGCCCTGTATCCCGTGGAGTTCGACGAGCTCTACCGTAACCTGGTTCATGCTGGCGAAGCGGCCGGTGTACTCGATACGGTGCTGGACACCGTGGCGACCTACAAAGAACGCATGGAGAGCATTAAGAAGAAGATCAAGAAGGCGCTCTTCTACCCAATCATGGTTCTCGTGGTCGCGCTTTTGGTGTCCATGATCCTGCTGCTCTTCGTGGTACCGGTGTTCCAGCAGACGTTCAAGGATGCCGGGGCGGAACTCCCCGCACCGACCCAGTTCGTGGTCAGCGCGTCCGAGTTCATGCAGTCGTACTGGTGGATGGTGATCGGTGGCATCGTGGGCGGCGTCTCTGCTTTGATCTACTTCAAGAAACGCTCGCCGAAGTTCGCCCATTTCCTGGAGCGCGTGATGCTGCGCCTGCCGGTGATGGGCAACATCATGCACCAGTCGGCCATCGCCCGATTCGCGCGTACGCTTGGCGTCACCTTCCACGCGGGTGTACCGCTGGTCGAGGCTCTCGAAGCCGTGGCCGGTGCCACTGGCAGCGTGATCTACGGCGAGGCGGTCATGCAGATGCGTGACGATATCGCCGTCGGTCACCAGTTGCAGCTGTCCATGCGTCAGGCTGGGCTGTTTCCCAACATGGTGGTCCAGATGACCGCCATCGGTGAGGAATCCGGTTCGCTCGACGCGATGCTCTTCAAGGTCGCGGAGTTCTACGAGGAGGAAGTCAGCAACGCCGTGGACAATCTGGCGACGCTGCTGGAACCCATGATCATGGTGATCCTTGGCGTGCTCGTCGGCGGCATGGTGGTCTCCCTCTACCTGCCCATCTTCAAGCTCGCCGGCACGGTCTGACCGAACACCCGCCGAGCCATGCACAATAGGAACCCTTCGCCCTCGCGGGCGGAGGGTTTTTTCTTGACCACGGATCTTCCATGCCCGACTTGCCCCTCGCTCTCTGGATCGGCCTCGCCGGTGTCTTCGGCCTGCTGTTCGGCAGCTTCCTCAACGTCGTGATCCTCCGCGTCCCTGCGCGCATGCAGGCGGAATGGCGCAAGCAGGCGCGTGAAGTCCTCGAACTGGACGCCGTGGACGAGGCGCTGCCGCCCGGCGTGGTGAAAGAGTCGTCGCACTGCCCGAAGTGCAAGCACCCGCTGGCCGCCCGGGACAACATCCCGCTGTTCGGCTGGCTCATGCTGCGCGGCCGCTGCCGCTATTGCCACGAACCAATCTCGATCCAGTACCCGCTGGTGGAACTGCTGGCGGGCTTGGCCAGTGCCGCGGTGGTCTGGCGTTTCGGGCCGACGCCGGGAGCCCTGGCCGGGCTGGTGCTGACGTATTTCCTGATCGCGCTGTCCGGCATCGATGCGCGCACGCAGCTGTTGCCGGACGAGCTCAACTACCCACTGCTGTGGATCGGTCTCGGCCTGTGTTTGATCCCCTCCTGGCAACCCCTGCCGATCGCCCCGACCTCCGCCATCCTCGCCGCCCTGCTCGGCTACCTCAGCCTGTGGAGCGTCTACTGGCTGTTCAAGCTACTGACCGGGAAGGAAGGCATGGGTCACGGCGACTTCAAGCTGCTCGCTGCGCTGGGCGCCTGGATGGGCCCGGTCGCGCTGCTGCCGATCGTCATGCTGTCGTCGCTGATCGGCGCCATCGTCGGCGGCGCGCTGATTCTGTTTCGTCGCCACGGACGCGAGGTGCCGATTCCTTTCGGGCCCTATCTCGCCGCGGCGGGCTGGGTCTGGTTTCTGGTGGGCGATCGCCTGCTCGCCCTCTACATGCAGGTCAGCGGCATTCGATGAGCGGCTTCGTCGTCGCGCTTACCGGCGGGATCGCATCGGGCAAGAGCGCGGTGGAGCGCCGCTTCGAAGCGCGCGGTGTGCACGCCTACGACGCGGATGCGGCGTCGCGCGCCGTGGTGGAGCCGGGGTCCGAGGCGCTTGCCGAGGTAGCGCGTGTGTTCGGGCCCGGGGCGCTGGACGACGAGGGCCGCCTGGACCGCGCGGCCATGCGCCGGCGCGTGTTCGACGATCCGTCGGCCCGGACGACACTGGAGGGCATCCTCCATCCGCGCATTCGTGACTGGTTGCGGGAGGCTGTCGCAGCCGATACGGGCGCCTACTGCATCCTGTCGATTCCGTTGCTCGTGGAGAACCACCGCCATTACGCGTGGGTCGACCGGGTGCTTGTAGTGGATGCGCCGGAGGCGGTGCGGATCGACCGGCTGGTACGTCGGGATGGCATCGACGAGGCGCTGGCCCGGAAGATGATCGCGGCGCAGGCGAGCCGGGAAGACCGGCTGGCGATCGCGGATGATGTGCTCGTCAACGATGGCGACGAAGCGAACCTGGATGCGCAGGTGGAGATGCTCGACCGCCGCTACCGCACCCTGTCGTTGTAAGAGCGCGCCGTGCGCGCGAAACGACTTCGCGAAAGCTTGTCGCGCGCAGGCGCGCTCCTAAACCATTGATGCGGCGGTCAGCCTCTCGCTGACGAACGACTCCGCCGGGGTGGGCCGGCCGATGTGGTAGCCCTGCACCAGATCACAGTCCATCTCGACGAGGCGACGCAGCGTGGCCTCGTCCTCGACGCCCTCGGCGATCGCTTCCAGCCCCAGGCGGTGGGCGACGTCGATCATCGCCTGTACCAGCAGTTCGGTGCGGCTGTCGCCGGTCATGGCATCGACGAAGCTGCGGTCGATCTTCAGCTCGGTCGCCGGGAAGTGACGCAGGTAGGCGAACGACGCGTACCCCGTGCCGAAGTCGTCGATGGCGACGCGTACACCGCAGTCGCGCAGGCGACGCAGGACCCGCACGCTCATGTCCAGATCGGTGAGCAGCGCCGTCTCGGTAATTTCCACGATCACGGACTGGGGCGGCACGCCCCAGATATCGATGGCGCCCAGCACCTGTTCGGCGAAGCCCTGCTCGACGAACACACGCGGCGACAGGTTGATCGCCACGTCGAGCGCACAGCCACCCCGATGCAGGGCCGCCGCATGACGCAGCGAGGCGTTGATGCTCCAGCGGGTCAGCGGCACGATGAGGTCGCTGCGCTCGGCAAAGGGGATGAAATCGCTGGGCGGGACGATGATGTTGGCGGCGGTGGTCCAGCGCGCCAGCGACTCCACGCGGTTCATTTCACCCGAGCGCAGATCGTGCAGCGGCTGGAAGGCGACCTGCAGGCGGTTGGCTTCGATGTCCTCGCGTAACTCGCCGTAGAGGATTTCTACCGGTGTCACGTCGGGCTTGTAGATGGCGAAGGCCTCGCCGATGCGCAGGGCTTCGTCGTGAGCGAGTTCAGCGCGGCGGTACAACCAATCGGCGGTCACACCGTGCTCGGGATGGATGGCGACACCGACGACGGCGCGACCGTGCCAGGGACGCTCACCCTGCATCAGCGGACCATCGAACGCGCCGACGATGCGGGTCGCCGCAAGCAGCGCATGGGTGCGGTTGCGCACCATCGGAAGAACCACCACGAACGTGTCATCTCCCGCCACGAAGACGGTGTCGACATGGCGTACGGCATCGACGATGCGTTCGCGCGAGGCCAGCATGATGTCGCTGCCGAAGTCGTAACCGAAACGCAGTTGCGCCTCGCGCATACCTTGCAGACGCACGATCAGGACGGCGCACGGGCCGGCATCCGGCGACGACCGGTCGAGAATCGACTGGACCGCCGGCAGGATGTAAGCCCGCTCGCTCATGCGACGAAGTACTCGCGCGGATCGATGCCATGCGAACCGGCTGGCAAGGTGCGGAGAATCTCACGGCGCACCAGATCCACCTGGCGCATGAGATCGACGATAAGGAAATCGTCGAGCGCACTCTTGTCCGGCCGGGAGAGAATCGCGACGCGCGGCTGCAGGCGGCGCGACTGGTTCTGCACCATCACGATGGCCACCTCACCGGTGTTGAGTTCGACCAGCGTGCCCGTGGGATAAACCCCCAGGCAGGCCTGGAACTGTTCGACCAGTTCGCCCTGGAATTCGCGATCGCGGCCGGCGTACAGCTCGCGTAAGGCGACATGCTGTGACACGGCCGAACGGTACGGACGCGGCGTCGACATCGCGTGGTAGGTGTCGATGATCGCGGCCATACGCCCGGCGAGCGGAATGGCGGTGCCGGCCAGTCCCGCGGGATAGCCGGTACCGTCGTAACGTTCGTGGTGGGTGAGCACCATGTCGCGCACTTCGTTGTCGAGGACACCGGAGTGATCGAGGATGGCGACGCCTTCATTGACGTGCTGACGTGCGAGGCCCCATTCGTCGTCGTTCAGCGGCCCGTCGCGACTAAGCAGTTCCTCAGGCAGCTGCGACTTGCCGACATCCATCAGCAGACCGCCGGCGGCGAGACTGACGATGGCGTCGCTTTCGAAGCCCATGTGCCGCCCGAACGCCGCGGCGAGCGTGCTGCAGCCGATCGCGTGCTGATAGGTGTAGCCATCGCGCCGCCGCAGGCTTTCGATCCAGAAGAACGCGTCACCGCTGCGCAGCACACTCTCGACCATGGGGCGTACCGCGTTCTCGACAGCCTGCGGCTCGACCGGCCGACCATGCCGCAAGTCGTCGACCATGCGCGTGGCGAACTCGGCGACGGTGTCGAAGGCCTCTCTGGCGCGCGGCATTTCGTCGTCGAACGATGCCGTGTCGGTATACGCGTGCCGACTGACCAGACGCAGGCTCGCCACGGCACGCGGTGCGGGGGTGGCAACGGCCTTCGGCGCGATGCGCTGCGGGGTGAACCGGCTGTCGGGGACGACCTGACGGTGCATGTCCACGAAGACGTATTTGCAGAAACGACTGAGCGACTCGATGTCCTCACGGGACTCGATGGGCAGGCCCTGCAACGGAAAGGGCGTGTCGGACCAGTCACAGTCCAGGCGACTGACATACATGCCGACCTCCAGGTCGGACACGAAGACACGTCGCTCCACTAAATCGTACGCCACGTTTCCCCTCGCTCCTTTAGCCACGCTGGCCGAATACGCGCACGACTCTAGCGTGTTGCGCGTGTCGATGGCTTATCGGCCCTGCACCCCGATTCTGTAGGTACAGAGTTGTGAAGGTGGCCTTCACAAAGTGTGAGGTTTTCCCGGGTACACCGGTCTGGTGTATCAGGTCATGTCGACCGGGAGAAACTCATGCCTCGCCTTTCCCTCATCCCCGCTCTGCTCCTCGCCCTCACCGCCTGCTCGGCCGCTTCGGCGCGCGACGAGGGGGTTCGCCTGCCCGCTCCCACCGTCGACGCCGCACCGGCCGCTGGCGACGCCACCGCCGTGTTTGCCGGCGGGTGCTTCTGGGGCGTCGAGGGTGTGTTCCAGCACGTCCGCGGCGTGAAAAGCGTCCGCACCGGCTACTCGGGTGGTGACGCCGCCCACGCCAATTACGACGATGTCAGCGACGGTGATACCGGACACGCCGAATCGGTAAAGGTCGTTTACGATCCGGCACAGGTGTCGTACGGGCAGTTGCTGCAGGTGTTCTTCTCGGTGGCGCAGGATCCGACGCTGCTGAACCGGCAGGGGCCCGACTCGGGCACGCAGTACCGGTCGGCGATTTTCTATGCGACGCCGGAGCAGAAGAAGGTGGCGGAGGCGTATATCGCCCAGCTGACCGCGGCGCACGCGTTTTCGTCGAAAATCGTGACGGAGGTAACGCCTTTTAAGGGTTTCTACCTCGCGGAGGACGAGCACCAGGACTATATGCGTCTGAATCCGGACGCGATGTACATCGCGATCAACGACCGGCCGAAGGTGCTGGCCCTGCAGCGCATTTATCCGGAGCGGTATGTGGCCCGCTGGGCCAACGGCCGCTGAGAACCCGCAATCTCGTGTAGGAGCGCGCCCTGCGCGCGATATCCCGGTCGCGCAGGGCGATATCCGGGTCGCGCGCAGGCGCGCTCCTACATAAGCGATCAGATCATGGGCAGGTTCAGGCCCTGCTCCTTCGCACAGGCCACGGCATCCTCGTAGCCCGCATCGGCGTGCCGCATCACGCCGGTGCCGGGGTCGTTCCACAGCACCCGGGCCAGTCGCTTGTCCGCCGCCTCGCTGCCGTCGGCCACGATCACCACGCCGCTGTGCTGGCTGTAACCCATGCCGACACCGCCGCCGTGGTGCAGGCTGACCCAGGTCGCCCCGCCCGCCACGTTGAGCATCGCGTTGAGCAACGGCCAGTCGCTGACCGCGTCGCTGCCGTCGCGCATGGCTTCGGTTTCCCGGTTCGGGCTGGCGACCGAGCCGGAATCCAGGTGGTCGCGGCCGATCACGATGGGCGCCTTCAGTTCGCCGTTGCGCACCATCTCGTTGAAGGCGAGCGCCAGCCGGTGCCGCTGCCCCAGACCCACCCAGCAGATACGCGCCGGCAGGCCCTGGAAGCTGATCCGCTCGCGCGCCATGTCCAGCCAGCGGTGCAGATGCGGATCGTCTGGAATCAGCTCCTTAACTTTGGCGTCGGTCCTGTAGATATCTTCCGGGTCGCCTGACAGGGCGACCCAGCGGAACGGCCCGACACCCCGACAGAACAGCGGCCGGACGAACGCCGGCACGAAGCCCGGGAACGCGAACGCCTCGCTCAGCCCCTCGTCCTTGGCCATCTGACGGATGTTGTTGCCGTAGTCGAAGGTCGGCACGCCCTGCCGATGGAAGGCGAGCATGGCCTCGACATGACGGCGCATGGAGAGCTTGGCGGCATGGGCGGTGCCGGTCGGATCGGCCTTGCGGCGCTCGAACCATTCCTCGACGGTCCAGCCGGACGGCAGGTAGCCGTTGACGGGGTCGTGGGCGCTGGTCTGGTCGGTGACGGCGTCGGGACGGACGCCCCGGCGTACGAGCTCCGGCAACACGTCGGCCGCGTTGCCCAGCAACGCCACGGACACGGCGCGGCCTTCCTTCGCGTAGCGATCCAGCCGCGCGAGCGCGTCGTCCAGGTCGCTGGCCTGCTCGTCCACGTAGCGCGTCTTCAGGCGGAAATCGATGCGGCTCTGTTGGCATTCGATGGTCAGCGACGAGGCGCCGGCCAGCGAGGCGGCGAGCGGCTGCGCGCCGCCCATGCCGCCGAGGCCCGCCGTCAGAATCCAGCGACCGGCCAGCGATCCGCCGTAATGCTGACGCCCCATCTCGACGAACGTCTCGTAGGTACCCTGCACGATGCCCTGCGAGCCGATGTAGATCCATGAGCCGGCGGTCATCTGGCCGTACATCATGAGGCCCTTGCGGTCGAGCTCGTTGAAGTGCTCCCAGTCGGCCCACGCCGGCACCAGATTGGAATTGGCAAGCAGCACGCGCGGCGCGTCGGGGTGCGACGGAAACACGCCGACCGGCTTACCGGACTGAATCAGCAGGGTTTCGTCGTCGCGAAGTGCGCGCAGGCTGCGCAGGATGGCGTCGAAGCATTCCCAGTTACGCGCGGCACGCCCGATACCGCCGTAGACCACCAGTTCCGCCGGGTTTTCCGCCACCTCGGGATCGAGATTGTTCTGCAGCATGCGGAACGGCGCTTCCGTCAGCCAGCTGCGGCAGGTCAGTTCGGTGCCGCGCGGCGCGCGGATGGTGCGGGTGGTGTCGATGCGCGTGACAGCCGTCATCGGGATGCTCCGGAGCTCGGGGAATCCCGGATTATGGGCGCGCCGCGCCGCCGCCCGCCAGCGGCGGCGCAGCAAAGCCGGCGCTTACTGGCCGCTGGTGGACGGTCGCGACGGAGCCACGGCGCCGCGGTTGGAGGGCGTAGTCTCGTACTGGCGCGCGGCCGAATCCTGCTGCGCGCGGTTCAGTTGCTGCTGGCTGCGCTGTGCGTTGTCCAGCTGGTTGCGCATGGCCGGGTCGGTCGCGTTGGTGCGCTGGATCGCCGTGTTGTTCTGCTGCAGCTGCTGGCGCACGTTGCTCTGGTTCTGCGCGTTCTGCAGCTGCTGACGATCGACCTGGCGCTGGAACTGCGCCGTCTGCGACGGCGTGGAGACGACCGCGCGGGGACGCGGTGTCGCAGCCGGAGCGGCCGCGGCGGGCCGGGCGGGCTTGGCGGGCGGGGTTTGCGCGGCCGCGAGCGCGGGCACGGCGACGAACAGCACCGACAGCAAGATGTTGCGTGATGAATTGGTCATGAGAGTCCGCCATCATGGTGGGTATTGATTAGCTCAGAGCCTACGTTTTCCGTCATGAACGTCACGTTTCCCCGCCTCGCCGCGATCTTCACACTGATCGCCACGCTGGCCGTCACCGCTTGCGCCACGCGCCCGGTTACCGCTCCCGCCCATCCCCCCGTCCTGCTGATCTCGATCGACGCCTTCCGTCCCGACTATCTCGACCGCGGACTGACCCCGAACCTCGTCGCCATGGCGAAAGACGGCGCCCGTGCGCCTTACATGCTGCCGTCGTTCCCGTCCCTGACCTTCCCCAACCACTACACCCTGGTGACGGGACGCGTGCCGGACCACCACGGCATCGTCAACAACACGATGAGCGATCCGGCGCTGGGCAGCTTCAGCCTGGGCAACCGCGCGGCCACGAGCGACGGCCGCTGGTGGGCCGATGCCGAACCGATCTGGGTGACGGCGCAGAAGCAGGGCCTGCGCACGGCGACGATGTTCTGGCCGGGTACCGAGGCCGCGATTCACGGCGTGCGCCCGGACCACTGGATTCCCTTCGACGATTCGCTGACCTCACGCGCCCGCGTCGACAAGCTGCTCTCATGGATCGACGAGGCGGGTCCGAAGCCGGTGTTCGACACGCTGTACTTCGACACGGTGGATCACGCGGGCCACGAGTTCGGCCCCGATTCGCCCGAGGTGAACGCCGCACTGCGCGAGGTGGACGACGCGCTGGGCTACCTGACCGCGCAGCTGCGCCAGCGCGGGCTCTACGACCGGATGAACCTGATCGTGCTGTCCGACCACGGCATGGCCGACGTGCCCAGGGGCAACATCGTCTTCGCCGACCAGGAGACCGACCTCGACGCGCTCGACGCGGTGTCGTTCGGTGTCATGGCCACCTTCAACCCGAAGCCGGATCGTGACTCGACCGCCGCCGTGGCGCGGCTGCTCGGTCCGCACGAGCACATGCATTGCTATCGGAAGGAAGACCTGCCGGCGCGCCTGAACTACGGCACCCATCGCCGCGTACCGGCGCTGCTGTGCCTCGCCGACACCGGCTGGGCGATTACCAGCCACGAGCAGCTGGCGAAGCGGAACGGGCCGATGTCGCGCGGCGAGCACGGTTACGACAACCTCGATCCGACCATGCGCGCGCTGTTCGTCGCCCGCGGTCCGTCGATCGGCCATGGCGTGACCATCGCGCCGTTCCCCAACGTCGACGTCTACCCGCTGCTCGCCCACCTGATCGGCATCGAACCGCTGCCGAACGACGGGCACCTGAAGGATGTCGAGGGCGTGCTGGCGACACCGGCCCACTGAACGGCGGACGGGGCGGCAATCCCGTAGAATCGGGCCATGCGCCAGATCTATACCTCCCCCCGCCCCGAAAACATCGACCGTATCGTCGCGTTGCTCGCCGAGCACGCGATCGAGACGACCGTCACCAACCGTTCGACCTGGAATCGCCCGACCTACCAGCGCTTCAGCTATTCGCAGCGCCAGTCCGACCGCGATACCTGGCCGCAGGTGTGGGTAAAGAGCGCCGACGACTTTCCGCAGGCCCGCGCCTTGCTGAAGGACATCGGCATCGAACCGGTCGTGCGTTTCCAGGAGGAACTCCAGCTGCACCGCACGCCGGACCGCCGTCCGGTCGCGCAGCGCACCGCGTCCCGCGTGCGCCTGATGGTGCTGACCATCGTCGCCGGGGTGATGCTGGTGGTATTCCTCAAGGCCACCCAGGTCCTCTGAGTGGACGACATCGTGGCGCCGCGCCCCGCCCATCTCCTGCTGCGCGAGGAAACCCGCGAAGCGCACGAGGACACCGAAGCCTCGGGCGGCATGCGCCGGCTGATGGACGGTGAGCTGGACGTGGCGGGGTATGAGGCGCTGCTGCGTGCGCAGCTGGCGTTGTTCGAGGAGTGGGAGGCGGATCGTGCCGGGTGGCTGGCTTCCGACGTGCCTCAGGCGGGTTGGAGCTATGTGTCGCGGGCGTCGTTGCTGCGGGGCGATCTGGCTGTCGCGAGCGGGGCTCGCTCCTACACGAGCCGCCCCGTCGAAGGCCACGCCCCCCCTGTAGGAGCGAGCCCCGCTCGCGATGCTCCTGCCCCTGCCCCTGCCCCCGTAGGAGCGAGCCCCGCTCGCGACGCTCCTGCCTCTGCCCCTGTAGGAGCCAGCCCTTCCGGCGATTCGACCCGCGACTCCGCGACCTGCTGGGGCGAACTCTACGTCATCGAAGGCTCCGCCCTCGGCGGTCGCCTGATCGTCCGCCGCCTGCGCGAACTCTACCCCGACCGCGACCACCGGTTCTACGCCATCGGCGAGGAAGCCCCCTCGGCCTGGCGCCGTTTCCAGCACATCCTCGACACCCAGCTGCATGACGACGCCTCGCGTCGCGCCGCCGTTGACGGCGCGCGACGCATGTTCGCCCGCTTTCGACAGACCCTGATGGAGCCTGCCGCGCATGTCTGACCTGCCCGACCTCAACGCCTGCGACCGCGAGCCGATCCACATCCCCGGCTCGATCCAGCCCCATGGGGTATTGATCGTGGCCGACGCGGCGACGCGGACGATTCTGCAGATCAGCGAAAACGCGGCCGACGTGCTGGGTGTCGACCTCGACGCCGTGCTGGACGCGCCGCTCCACGAAGTGATCGGCCTCCCCGACGACCTGTTCATCGACGATGAGCGGCCGGCGCACAGCTCCTGGGTCCCCGTGGTGTTCCCGCACGACGTGGACAAGTCGGGCTGGTATGCCACCGTGCATGCCTATGACACGCGCTGGATGATCGAGATCGAGCCGCGCGAAGACTATTTCGACGACGATCCGCTCCGCGTCGCCTACGACCTCACGCACAAGCTGGAAATCGACGGCAACGTGCAGCGCGCGGCGACGCGTGTCGCGCGCACCATCCGTGGCCTGCTCGGCTACGACCGCGTCATGGTCTACCGCTTCGATCACGACTGGCACGGCGAAGTCGTCGCGGAGTCGCGCAAGGACGAGCTGGAGCCCTATCTGGGCCTGCACTATCCCGCCACCGACATTCCGGTGCAGGCGCGCGCGCTGTACCTGCGCAACCGGGTCCGCCAGATCAGCGACTGCAAGTACATCCCGTCGCGCATTCTCCCGCCCTACGATCCGCAGACGTCCGAAGCCACCGACCTCAGCGATGTCTCACTGCGCAGCGTGTCGCCGGTGCATCTGGAATACCTCGGCAACATGGGCGTCACCGCCACACTGGTTGCCTCGATCATCGCGAACGGCCGCCTCTGGGGCCTGATCGCCTGCCATCACTACAGTCCGTTCTTCTGCGACCACCGCATGCGTCAGGTGGCCGATTCCGTCGCGCGCGCGTTCGCCACGCGCGTCGCCGCGATCGAGGAGATGGATAAGATCGAGGTCGAGAGCACCCTGCTCACGGTCCGCGAAAAGCTGATCACCGCGTTCAACGAAAGCGATCGTATCGATCCCGAACTGCTGGCCACGCTCGCACCGGAATTGCTCGAGGTGGTCGACGCCGATGGCGTGGCGATCTTCGCCGGCAACCGCGTCATCCGCCATGGCCATCTGCCCGACGAAGCCGCGCTGCTGCGAATCCGCGATGTCGTCGGCACGTCGGATACGCCGATGATGGCCGACAGCATCACCGGCGTGCTCAATACCGACGAGGTCGGCAGGCACTATCCCGAGCTGGCCGGACCCGAATTCGCCGGTCTCGCGGCGGGCGTGATCTTCATGCCGCTGCAGGCCGACTCGCATAACGCGGTGGTCTGGACGCGCGCGGAGCAGGTGCGCAACGTACGCTGGGCAGGCAACCCCTCACTGGCCAAGCTCGAGGTCATCCCCGGCGCGCGCCTGTCGCCCCGGCAGAGTTTTTCGTCGTGGCAGGAAACGGTGCGCGGTCGCTCGCGGCCGTGGTCGCGCCAGCACCTCGACTCCGCCCGCGGCCTGCGCGTGCTGATCGAGATGATGGAGCGCAAGCATTACCAGCAGAGCTTCGCGCTGATGCGCGCGTCGCTCTCCCGCCTGCCCGACGCCATCGTCATCACCGACGCAAGCCATGCCGACTGGCGCCAATGCCAGATCGTCTTCGTCAACGGCGCCTTCGTCCGCGCCACCGGGCATCGCGTCGAGAGCCTGGCGGGCCTGCATATCGGCAGCATTCTGGTGGGCGATGACGCCATGTTCGCCCGTCGCGCGGGTACGCTGGACGCCGCCGAAGCCGCGCGCATCGATGTCGCCCTGCGCAAGGCCGACGGCGGCGTGCTGCAAGGCCGCCTGGAACTCGAACCCGTCACCGATGCCACCGGCACCATCACGCACTGGATGTCCGTCCACCACCGGGCGTAATAAGATCGGTCCATGACCGATCGAGTCCGCCTGTTTCAGACATTGCCGCATTCCTGCGGCTATTTCGCCGAGCGGACGGCACAGAACCTGGTGGTCGATCCCGGCGCGCCGCATCTGGACAAGCTCTACGGGCCCGCGCTGGCCAAGGGCTTTCGCCGCGCCGGCGGGCATCTTTACCTGCCACAGTGCGCCGCCTGCCAGGCCTGCGTGCCCTGCCGGATCGACGCCGATCGGTTCACGCCGGACCGCACCCAGCGCCGTTGCGCCTCGCGTAACGCCGATATCAGCGTGACCGAGACGCTGCCGGGCTTCACCAGCGAACGCCACGAACTCTACGAACGTTATCTCCGCGCGCGACACCCTGGCGGCGGCATGGACGCGGCGGATGCCGAGGACTTCCAGCGTTTTCTCGCCGCGCCCTGGAGCCCGACCGTGTTTCTGGAAATGCGCCAGGGCGAACGTCTGCTCGGCGTCGCGGTGACCGACATCGCGCTGGCCGGTGTCTCGGCCGTCTATACGTTTTTCGATCCGGATGAATCGGCGCGAAGCCTGGGTACGTTCGGCATCCTGCAGCAGGTCGCGCTCGCAAAGCGCCGCGGCATTCCGTACGTATACCTCGGGTTCTGGATCGCCGGGCATCCCAAGATGGATTACAAGCGGCGCTTCCATCCGCTGGAAATCCGCAAGCATGGGCGCTGGATCGAGACGCCCTGAGCGGCGATCATGCGGGTATGACATCCCTGCCCCTGATCCGCGCGGCGTGCTTCGCCTTCGCCTTAGCCGACGCAGCCGCGGCATCGCCTCCTTCTACGACCGACGTCGCGCCCTCGTTCGAACTGGTCGCGCTGGGCGTCGAAGGCGGCATCCGCACCGACAACCTCTCGGCGTACCTGCTCAAGGCCAGCGGTGACGACAGGTATCTCGGTCTCGACGCCGGAACGCTGGTCTCGGGCATCCAGGTGGCCCTGGCGCACGGCGCGCTGCCGGAGGCCCATGGCAGCGATCTCGCGGCGGCCGGCAACATGTTGCGCAACGGCATCGCGGGCTATTTCGTCAGCCACGCGCATCTGGACCATATCGCCGGCCTCGTCATCGCATCGCCCGACGATCGCGGCAGCAAGCCGCTGTACGGGCTCGCCTCGACCACCGAACGCCTCAGCGCAGATTACTTCAACTGGGACGCCTGGCCCAACCTGGCCAACACCGGCAAGGCACCCGCCCTCGGCCGATATACGCTCACCGCCGAACCGCCCGGTCGCTGGTTCGAGGTCGCCGGTACCTCGATGCAGGCGGCCATCTATCCGCTGTGGCACGACAGCGCCGTGTCGTCGATGATCCTGCTGCGGCATGGCGATGCGTATTACGCGTACTTCGGCGATACCGGCCCGGACGCGCTTTCGAAAGGGCAGCATCGGCTTGCCGACATCTGGCAGGTGCTGGCGCCACTGGTGCGCGGGCATCGGCTGAAAGGACTGCAGATTGAGGTGTCGTCGCCCGGCGACGTACCCGACGCGCAGCTGTTCGGACACATGACGCCCGCCTGGCTTCATCGCGAGCTGGCCGCCCTGGCTACGCAGGCGGGCGACCTGCATGCTTTGCGCGGGCTTCCCGTCATCGTCGACCACATCAAACCCAGCCTGGAACCGGGGCGCGACCCACGCGCCCTGATCGCCCGCGAGCTGTCCGAAGGCGACACCACGGGTGTCCGCTATGTCGTCATCGGCCAGGGCGATCGGGTAAAGCTTTGACCCGGGCTGCCGATAGGTGAAGGCCCGACGTTGGCTCCCGGCTCCACGAGCGACGACAATCGGGGCCTGTCCCGCATCGGAACCGCCATGGGCCCGCGCCGCATCGTCTGCCTCACCGAGGAACCCACCGAAACGCTTTACCGTCTCGGTGAGCAGGACCGTATCGTCGGGATCAGCGGCTTTACCGTGCGCCCGCCGGAAGCGCGCCGCGACAAACCGAAGGTCAGCGCGTTCACCAGCGCCAAGGTCGACCGGATCCTGGCACTGCAGCCCGACCTCGCCATCGGCTTCTCCGATATCCAGGCGGACATCGCCCAGGCGCTGATCAAGGCCGGCGTCGAGGTCTGGATTTCCAACCACCGCAGTGTGGAAGGCATCCTCGATTACATCCGCCGACTCGGCGCGCTCGTCGGTGCGGCCACCCGCGCAAACCAGCTCGCCGACGAGCTCGAGCGCGGTCTCGACGCCACGCGCGAAGCCTCCGCGCGTCTGCCACGACGGCCGCGGGTGTATTTCGAGGAATGGGACGAGCCCTTTATTTCAGGCATTCGGTGGGTCTCCGAGCTGGTGACGCTGGCCGGCGGGGACGACGTGCTTCCACATCGCGCCGTGCAGCCGCTGGCGAAGGACCGGATCATCGGCGACGCGCAGGAGATCGTCTCGACGGCACCGGAGATCATCATCGGCTCGTGGTGTGGCAAGCGTTTCCGCCCCGAACACGTCGCCGCACGCGCGGGATGGGAGAACGTCCCGGCGATCCGTGACGGCGAACTCCACGAGGTGAAATCGCCGCTGATCCTGCAGCCGGGTCCGGCGGCGCTGACCGACGGCCTGGCCGAACTGCGCCGGATCATCCACGGCTGGAGCGACCGGCGTGCCTGACGCGCCCATGCCAAGCTGGTATCGTCGCGGCGCGCCGGGCCCTGGCCCGGCTCCGTGGACGTATCGGGAGGGCCTGTGCCGCAGAGCATGAAACGCGCGACGGGCAGCACCGCCCTGTGGTGCAGCGGTGTCCTTGTCGGCACGGCGGGCGCGCAGCTCCTGTCGGCCGCGCTCTGGAGTGAGCAGGGCGGCACGCACATCGTCTGGTTCCCGGGCGCCGTGCTGTTGGGTGCCCTGCTCGCCTCGCCGCTGTGTCGCTGGCCGTGGCTGACGGCATCGGCGCTGGCCGGGCTGATCGGCGCCTGCGTCGGCCTGTTTCACCTGCCCGTGCTCGATACCGCCATGGTACTGATCGCGGCGACGGCGCTCGTCCCTCCGACGGCCTGGCTGCTGTTGCAGGTGCGGGGTGGCTCGCCGCTGCTGCAGGACTTCGGCAAGCTGATGGCCTTCGGCACGATCGTCATTGTGGCCCTGCCGGCCGGGGCCGCCACCCTGATCGGACTGGTCGCCCCGTATACCGCCTTCCCCGGCTACATCCTCAGCGACTGGCCCAACGTCGCGCTGGCCCATTCGCTGGGCTACGTGTTGTACATCCCCGCCTGGATCAGCGTGCGCAGTTCCGACGCCGCGGTGCGTCATTCGGGGCCTGTATCGGTTCTCTTCCTGATCGGGATGGCCGCCTCGATCGCTCTCCTCGGTACCGTCTGGTACACCTTCGGCGACCGGCCGGGCCTGCTGCCGCTGCTTTGTCTGGCGCCGGCGCCGATCCTCACGGCGGCCTGCCTGCGTGCCCAGATGGCCGGCAGCGCTGCGGCGATGTTCGTCATCGTGGTGATGGCCGCGCATATGAGCGTCGACCGGCATGGTCCTTTCGTCTCGGACAGCCTGCAAAGCACGACGCTCGGCGTACAGCTGTGGACGCTCGGCGCCACCGTGTGCGCCCTTGTCGTCAGCGCGATCGTGGAGCAGCGCCACGCCAGCCAGCGCGCTCTCGACCTCGCGCGGATCGACATGCGCGAACTGGCCGGCCATCTCATCGCCACCCAGGAGCAGGAGCGCGCGCGCCTGGCACGCGACATTCACGACGATATCAATCAACGACTTGCAGCGACATCCATCGGCCTGAGCGCCTTGCGCCGCCGCCTTCCGCAGCCCGCCTCCACCGACGTGGGCACCTTGCAGACCCAGGTGATCGAGCTGTCGGAGGACCTCCGGCTGATGTCGCACCAGCTTCATCCGGGCTGGCTGAGCCATGCCGGACTGCGGGAAGCGCTGCAGGCGTTATGCGCCTCGCCGCGGCACGCCGGCGAACCCGATGTAAGCTTGTCGGTGCCTCCCGAGGTTGGCGCACTATCCGGCGAGGTCGCTCTGTGTTTTTATCGGGTCGCCCAGGAAGCCCTGCGGAACGCGCTGCGTCATGCCGAGGCTTCCCGCGTCGACATCGCGGTGGCGGTTTCGGACAGCCAGGCGGTATTGAGGATCGCGGACGACGGTCAGGGTTTCGACCCGGACGATCTTCGGTTTCACCCCTCCGGCATCGGTCTCATCAGCATGAGTGAACGGGCGAAGCTGCTCGGTGGCAGCTTCGACCTCCGCAGTGCGCCAGGCAAAGGAGTCGAACTATGCATACGCATACCGTTGAAAGACCACTGAACCACGATGGGCCGCCGCGCATCGTCTTCGCGGACGACCATCGCATGGTCGCCCAGGGTATCGAGCGTCTGCTGGAGGACACCTACGATCTGGTCGCCCTGGTCGAGGACGGTGGAACGCTGATGGAAGCGATCGCCCGCGAGACGCCCGACCTCGTGCTTTCGGACGTGAACATGCCACGCGGCAACGGGCTCGAAGTGCTCAAGGCACTGCGGGCACGCGGCGACAACACGCCCTTCGTCTTCCTCACCATGCACGCCGAGCCGGCGCTCGCCGCGATGGCGATGAAGGCCGGCGCCAACGGATACGTGCTGAAGATGGCCGCGGGCGAAGAACTGTTGCTGGCCCTGCGCGAAGTGCTCGCGGGAAGTACGTATGTCACGCCGTCGCTCGGCGTGCACTCCACCAGCCGGCCACCGAACGAGTTGCGCGAACTCACGCCCAAACAGCGCGAAGTGCTGCGTCTGGTCGGAACGGGCCTGCGCTCGCGGCAGATCGCCGAACAGCTGGGCCTGTCGGCACGAACGGTCGAGGCGCACAAATACATGATCATGCAGATCCTCGGCGTACACAGCACGGTGGAACTCGTGCGTCGCGCCGAAGACCTGGGTTTGCTGCTGTAACTCAGGGGTACAACATGCGCGTGGACCACCGCGCGTCGTCTTCGTCATGCACGATGCGCTCGTGCAGACGGAAGGTAGCGCCGTACCAGAACTCCACGCGGTCGGGCTTCACCAGATAGCCACCCCAGTGCGGCGGGCGCGGAACGTCACGCCCGGCGAACTCCTGCTCGAAGTGCGCGACGCGCTCCTCGAAGGTGTGGCGGTCCGGAAGCGTCTGGCTCTGCTTCGACGCCCACGCACCGATCTGGCTGCCACGCGGACGGCTGGCGAAATAAGCGTCCGATTCCGCGTCGTCGAGCCGTTGCACACGGCCTTCGAAACGCACCTGCACACCCTCGCGGATCTGTTTCCAGTGGAAGCAAAGCGCGACCTGCGGATGCTCGGCGATCTCGCGGCCCTTCGCGCTCTCGCGGTTGGTGTGAAAACGCAGGCCGTGCTCATCGATGCCCTTGAGCAGCACGATGCGCGAATGCACCCGGCCACTGGCATCGGACGTGGCGAGATTCATCGCCGTCGGCTCGCGATCGCCGCTGGCTTTCGCCTCGTCGAGCAGGCCGCGGAAGGTATCGAGAATGTCGGAAGTCAGCATAGTGTCCGGATGCTAGCACGACCGGTCGAGGCGTCTCCGGACGTTTCGTCGCGCCCACCGGACCCGCGGGAGCGTGCCAGCGCAGGAGTCGGCGCCGTGGGCGATACGCCTCTCAGATCAGAGCCGCATACCCATCCCGGGCATCCTCCCAGCGACACCGGAATCCCGCGTCCCGCAACAACCCGTTCGACAAGCGCTTGTTCCCGATGCCCACGGGCCCCGGCCCCTCGCCCGGCAACGCCACACCGAGCAATCCCGCCAGATGGTCATACAACACGTCGATCGGCAGGGGCGTGTCGTCCACCCCCACGTACACCGGCGCGGGCTGCTCCAGCGAAAGCACCAGCGCCAGCGCGGCCGCGGCATCATCGACATGAATCCGGTTGGCGTAGATCCCGCACCCTCTCGGCACCACGACCTTTCCCTCACGCAGCCGGTCGAGCAGCTGCGTCCTCCCCGGTCCGTATAAGCCCGCCAGACGCACGCTGACACCACCGATATCGCGCGACGCGAGCCACCGCTCCGCTTCGAGCAACACGCGCCCGTTGAATCCCATCGGCGCGGGCACGCTCGTTTCATCGACCCAGTCGCCGCCGTGCTCACCGTAGACCGCCGTCGACGAGACGAACACGGTTCGACGCGGCGGCACAGGCAACGCATCGACCAGATGACGCAGACCGTCGGGGAAGATGGCGCGGTAAGCCTCTTCGTCGCGCGCGCCGGGCGTGGGCGCATAGACCACGGCATCGGCGTGAGGAAGGGCCTTCAAAGTGTCGGGGCGCGTGAGATCGCCACGCAGCCAGCGGATGCCGTCGCCGTCCGGCCGTTCGCTCCGGCGCAGGGCGAAGACGCGATGCCCCGCCTCGACGAGACGCCGGGCGACGCGCGTGCCGACGTCACCCGCGCCCGCGACGAGCACGGTTTCGTACCTCTGGGGATGGCTTGTTGCTAGCATGGATGCGATGAATCCCTCGCCCAACCTGTTTCTGGTCGGCCCCACGGGCGCCGGCAAGACCACGATCGGACAACGCCTCGCGGCGCATTATGGCCTGCCGTTCGTCGATCTCGACGTGGAGATCGAAGCCCGCCTCGGCGTGACGATTGCCAGCCTCTTCGAGAGCGAAGGTGAGGCGGCGTTTCGCGCGCTGGAATCCGCGCATCTGGACGAGTTTAGTCGCGCCGACGGCATCGTGCTCGCAACGGGCGCGGGCGCCGTGCTCGACGAAGGCAATCGCGCGACGCTGGCGGAGCGCGGCACCGTGCTGCTGCTGTCAGTCAACGTCGACGAGCAGTTCGACCGTCTGCGGCACGACCGGGCACGGCCGATGATCGCGGGCATCGACCGGCGCGGCAAACTCGAAGCGCTGGCCGGACATCGCAACCACCTCTACGAAGAGATCGCCGACCTGATCTTCCACGGTCGCCACGAACACGTGGACGCCGCGGTGCCCCGCGCCGTCGCCCTCCTCGACCGTCACTGGAAACGCACCTGATGGACATCGCAACCGTCGACGTCGACCTTGCCGGTCGCAGCTACCCCGTCTGGATCGGTCCCGGCCTGCTGGCCGACAACGCACGCTGGCGCACGGCGATCCGCGGCCGCCACGTGCTGGTGGTCAGCAATACGACCGTCGCGCCGCTCTATCTCGACGCGCTGGCCCAGGGGCTGGATGGTCTGCGCTGGTCGTCGTACCTGCTCGAGGACGGCGAGACGCACAAGACCTTCGCCAACGTCGGCAAGGTGCTCGAAGCGCTCGGTGAACTCGGCGCCACACGCGACGCCTGCGTGATCGCGCTGGGTGGCGGCGTCGTCGGCGATCTTGCCGGTTTCGCCGCCGCCTGCTGGATGCGCGGCATCGACTTCGTGCAGATCCCGACCACCCTGCTGGCGATGGTCGACTCGTCGGTTGGTGGCAAGACGGGCGTGAACCTGCCCGCGGGCAAGAACCTGGCCGGGGCGTTCCACCAGCCGCGCGCCGTAGTGGCCGATACCTATGTGCTCGATACGTTACCGCAGCGCGAGTTTCGCGCGGGGCTGGCCGAGATCGTCAAAGGCGCGGCCATCGGCGACCCGGACTTCTTCACCTGGCTGGAAGACCATGCCGATGCACTGGCCGGACGCGAAACCGGCCCCCTCATCGAGGCGATCGCCCGCAAGTGCCGCTACAAGGCGGGCGTGGTCGCGCGGGATGAAACCGAACAAGGCGAGCGCGCGTTGCTCAACCTCGGCCATACCTTCGGGCACGCGCTGGAAACCGCAGGCAATTACAGCGAGATCCTGCACGGCGAAGGCGTCGCCATCGGCATGGTGCTGGCGGCGAAGCTCTCCGAACGGCTGGGCATGGCCCCGGCGGCGGACACGCAGCGTCTGGTCACCCTGCTGCGGCGACTGGACCTGCCCACGGAACCCTCGGGCAAGCATGCCGCCAGCCGACTTCTGGAACTGATGCGACTGGACAAGAAGAACACGGCCGGGACGCTGCGACTGATCCTCTGGCGAGGTATCGGGCGGGCGGAGATCGTCGCCGGCGTGGCCGAGGACGACGTCCTCGGCGTGCTCATTTGACGCACAGGGTGCGCCCTTCCGGGGGAGCGCCTACAATGATCGGCCCTGCGCCAGCCCGGATCGCTCGATGCGGATCTACATGCAAACCATGCCCGAAGCGGGGACCGAAGCACCCCGCTACGTCCAGATCACGCTCGAACAGGACCTGTTCGGCGGCTGGACCCTGTACCGCGAAAGCGGCGTGCAGGGCGGCAAGGCCTCGCTCAAGCGCGAGGTACATATCGAACGCGACAGCGCGCTGGCGGCATTCGAAAAAGCGCGCGACGCGCAACTGAAGAAAGGCTTCAAAGTGATGTTCAGCCAAGGTCAGGAGTCGGCGCATGGCCGCTGACGTCCTGCGTAACGACCGTTTTCTCCGCGCGCTTCGTCGCGAACCCGTCGACACCACCCCCATCTGGGTCATGCGCCAGGCCGGCCGTTACCTGCCGGAATACCGCGCCACCCGTGCGCGGGCCGGCAGCTTCATGGGCCTGGCGACGAATCCTGAATTCGCCTGCGAAGTCACGTTGCAGCCGCTCGAGCGTTTCGAGCTGGATGCCGCGATCCTGTTTTCGGACATCCTGACCATTCCCGATGCGATGGGTCTCGGCCTGTCCTTCGAAGCGGGCGAGGGCCCGCGCTTCGCACGCCCCGTCCGCGACGCCGCCGCGATCGACAAGCTGGTCGTGCCCGATATGGATGGCGAGCTGCGCTACGTCATGGACGCGGTGCGCCTCATCCGCAAGGAACTCGACGGACGGGTGCCGCTGATCGGCTTCTCCGGCAGTCCGTGGACGCTCGCCTGCTACATGGTCGAGGGTCAGGGCTCGAAGGACTTCGCGCAGGTCAAGGCACTGGCCTGGAACGATCCCGCGCTGGCCCACCGCTTGCTCGACACCATCGCGCGTTCGGTCGCGGCCTACCTGATCGCTCAGGCGCACGCCGGTGCGCAGGCCCTCATGATTTTCGACACCTGGGGCGGCCTGCTCGGTCCCGCGCCGTTCCGCGAGTTCTCGCTGCGCTACATGGCCCGGGTCGTCGACGCACTGAAGGCCGACCCGGTCAGCCGCGACCTGCCGGTCATCCTGTTTTCGAAAGGTGCGCACGGTCAGCTCGAAGCGCTGGCCGATACCGGCTGCGACGGCCTGGGTGTGGACTGGACCATCGACATCGGCGAGGCGCGTCGTCGTGTGGGCGACCGGGTCGCCCTGCAGGGTAACCTCGACCCCGCCGTCCTGCGCGCGTCACCCGAGATCGTGGCGCGTGAGGCCCGCGCGGTGCTGGATTCGTTCGGCAACCATCCGGGCCACGTCTTCAACCTCGGCCACGGCATCACCCCGGAAGTGAATCCGGAGAACGTAAAGGTTCTCGTCGATACCGTGCACGCCCACGGCCGGGCGATCCGGGGGCGCTGAGCCCCCCTACCCCTGTAGGAGCGCGCCCCGCGCGCGATGCTCCTGACCGCGAACGTGTTCGCGCCAGAAGATATCGCGCGCAGGGCGCGCTCCTACCTAGGTCTTATCTCAGAACCGGTTCGGTCCCGCGATGTGGCATTTGTTGAGCTCGGTCTTCGCCGACGCGGCGCCGGCCTGATCGTTCGCCTGCAGACGCATCTCGACCACCGTCTGCCAGTTACGTGCGCAGAGGCTGCCGGACTTCGGGCCCATCTCGAACGACTGTTTGGCCAGCTGCTCCGCGCGCGGGAAATCCTGCATGCGCACGGCGATTTCCGCGCGGTCCTGGATCAGCTCGGGCGCGTCCGGTGCGCGCTTCAGCGCCTGCGCGAGCTTGGCGTCGGCATCGGGATAGTTGCCCGCGCGCTCGTCGGCCGAGGCGGCCTGCTGCAGGCCCTGGACGCCCGGATCGCGCAGCGGCGCGACTTCGATCGCCGACTTTTCACGCTCACCCGCGGCGCGGATCTGCGCCACGATGTCGTAAGACGGCTTGCTGGGGCGGGTGGCTTGCGGCGGCGCCGGCTGGCTGCAGGCGGCGACGAGGGTGACGGCGGCAATGGCGCAGAAGCGAAAGCGATGCATGGGTCAATCCGTAGGATTACTGGGAACGGGCGGCGCGGGCTGGTCAGCTCCGTCACCGCCGCCGAACATACCCTTGAATCGCTGCCAGAAACAGCCCTCCTCCGCTTCCGGCACATAACCGGACACAAACGGGAACTGACGCGCGCCTTCGCACGACGGGTCCGTGCGCTTACCCGTCTGCGGATTCACAGAGGCCATTTCCAGGCCCTCGCCCGGCGCCGCCGACAGCGGACGCGTCGGCAGCTTGCGGAACAGCTCCTGCCAGACCTTCATGCTGCCGGTGGCGCCGTAAAGGCCGGTGGGCTTGTTGTCGTCACGGCCCATCCAGATCACCGCGAGACGGTCGCCCGTGAAGCCGGCGAACCAGGCATCGCGCTGGCTGTCGCTGGTGCCGGTCTTGCCCGCCGCGTGCAGGTAGGCGAGGTTCGAATTGCCGATGGCCGCGGCCGTGCCGCCGTTGACCACCTGCTGCATGGCCCACGTCGTGAGACGCGCGGCGGTCTGGTACTCGCCTTCGCCTTCTTTCACTTCGTAGCGCTTGATTGCCTGGCCCTTGCTGTCCATGACGCCGCGCACGGCCACCAGCGGCAAGGCATGCCCGTCGGCGGCGATGTACTCGTACAGCTGCGCCACCTGCAGCGGCGAGATGTCGATGGCGCCGAGCAGGAGCGACGGGCTGGGATTGACGCCCTCGAGCCCGAACGACTCGAGAAAACCCTTCACCCGGCCGACGCCGACCTGCATGCCGAGGTTGACCGTCGCCAGGTTCCACGAATGGACCAGCGCGTCCAGCATCGGTACCTGGCCGTGGACCTCGCGGTCATCGTTCTGCGGCGTCCATGGGGTACCGTCGGGCTGACGCATGTTGATCGGCGAATCGTCGACGATCGACGCCAGCGACCATTTGGACGGCTGCGCCAGCGCGACGAGATACACCAGCGGCTTGACCAGCGAACCGATCGAGCGACGGGCATCGAGCGCACGGTTGAAACCCTGCTCGCCCGGATCGCGCGAACCGACCACGGCCAGCACGCTGCCGTTGGTGGTATCGGTCACCACGGCGGCGGCTTGCGCGGCGGCGCCCCGCTTGCCGAGGCTCTTCATGGTCGTGACGATGGCCTGCTCGGTATAGAGCTGCGCGGTCGGATCGAGCGTGGTGAAGATGCTCAGGCTGCCGTCGCGCAGCGCGGCTTCGTCGAAGTCCGCCGTGATCTGCGACCGCACCAGCTGCATGAAGGCCGGGAAGCGGTTGTGCGGCAGCTGTGCGTTGGGCGCGATGCCCAGCGGCGCGGCCTGGGCCGCCTTCGTCTGCGCGTCGTCGAGCAGGCCGGTGTCGTGGAACTGCTGCAGGACGAGGTTGCGACGCGACAGGGCACGGTCGGGATAACGACGCGGATCGTAATAGCTGGGGCCCTTGACCAGGCCGATCAGCAGGGCGATCTCCTGAGGACGAAGGTCTTCCAGACGGCGGCCGAAGAAGAACTCGCCGCCGGCGGCGAAACCGTGCACCGCCTGATTGCCCTGCTGGCCGAGGAAGACCTCGTTGACGTAGGCCTCGAGGATGCGTCCCTTCGGATAATGCGCTTCCATCAGCAACGAGAGAATGGCCTCGTTGACCTTGCGCAGCATGTTCTGGTCGCGGTCGAGGAACAGGTTGCGCACCAGCTGCTGGGTCAGCGTGGAGCCGCCCTGCACCGTATGACCTGCACGGATGTTGGCGACCGACGCGCGCGCGATGGCCGAGAAATCCAGGCCGATGTGATTCTTGAAGTCGCGGTCCTCGACCGCCTGCAGGCCCTGCACGAGCAGCGGCGGCACGTTCTCCAGACGCACGATGCGACGCTCTTCCTGCTGCGCGCCATACAACGTCGCGATACGCGCGGGATCAAGATGGATCGACTTGATCGGCTTGTCGTTGGTGTCGTCCACCACCGAGGCGACCTGACCGTTGGCCAGGACGACACGGATGCGGTGCGGCAACTCGCCGCCATCCGGACCGAAGTAGCCATGCGAGGCGATGATGAAGCGCGAGCCGTTCTTCGAGTAGCTGCCCTGAATCTTGCCGGCCCCCTCGGTGGTGTAGCCGGCGAAGGTCAGTTCCAGCTCGAGGGCCGCGGGGGTCAGTGCCCTGCCCGGTTCCAGTGGCAGCGGCCGGGCATAGACGCGGGTGGGCACCGCGAACACGAGGTCGTTGAAGCGCTCCTGCAGGCGCGCATTGAGAATCAGCGTGTAGGGCAAGAGGAAGCCGAACAGCAGCCCCATCACCAGCCAGAAGGGAATACGCAGCCACGGCCAGGCCGTGCGCAGGAGGGAGCCAAGACGATTCAGGAAAGCCAACGCGGGGAAGTCCTGCGAGAGAGATCGGAGACCGATGATAGGGGCAGTTCACCGGCGCCCATCTGAACGGATGAGGGCAAAGTGAGGGCGATGCGGATCAGCGGACCGGCTGCCAGGTGCCGGGCTGCGGCCGGAAAGGCCGCGGATGCACACCGAGGATGGCCTCCAGGTCCGTATTGTCGGCAATCAGGTCGGTATCGAGCCGGTTCACCGGTCCGCGCATGAGCGGCGACACGGACGCGGCAAGTTCGAGCACGAGACGAGGGACCGGGAGCGGCAACACGAAGCCGCCGGCGCTCCGCTGCGTCCGCCGGAACATGTCCGCGGCCGTGAGCCGTTCACCGCCGCCCATGGAGAGGGTGCGGCCGCGCGCCGCCGGTGTCCGCAGAGCGGCGACGACAGCCGCGGCGATATCGTCCGCGTGCACCGGCTGGCGCTGCCCCCGACCTGCCGGCAGCGGAAAGATATGGCGCCGGCGGGCGGACGCCACGATAGGCGTCAGACTCTTGTCCATGCCGGCCCCGTAAATAAGCGTCGGCCGGAAGACGGTCCATGGCATACCGCGCGATGCGCAGGTCGCTATCAGCATCGTTTCCGCGTCCCGCAGGCGGCGCGAGACTTCCCGCTCTTCGGGCACCTGCGATTCGCGCTTGGTTTCGGCGCTCATCGACGACGTGGCGACGATGTGGGGAATGCCCGGCAACCGCATCTCGGCAAGCCACTTTGCCAGCAGATCGATGGGCCCCAGCGAGACGACGGCCTGCAGCGGCGGCAGCTCCGGCATGCCGTCCGGAAGATGACCGGACCGCCAGCGAGGGTCGTTGCCCGGCGGGCGCCGGCTGACCGCCATCCACGCATATCCCTCCGCCTCGAGTCGCGGAAGGAGGAAGTGCCCGATCTGGCCGGACGCGCCCATCACCAATACCGTCATCGTGCTCAGCGCCCTGTCGCGATGCGCTCATAGGCGCTTTGCAGTCGCGGATCGTCCGGCACGTAGCGTCGTGCGTGGTCGAGCGACTGGAAGGCGCCCTGGCGATCGCCACTGGACGCGCGCTGCAGCGCGTTATCGATGAGGGCGCTGCCGAGGCGATGACGCATCTCGCCCTGGGAAGCATCGCCCGGCGCCAGGTCGGACAGGGTGCCGTACAGATCTTCGGCGCGCTTCACGTTGCCAGCGGCGACGGCCTGCTGCATCTGCTTCTCGACCTGTGCGGGCAGGCCCTGCAGGCCCGCACGAGCGGTCGGGTCGTTACCGTCGATCGCCAGCGCATTGCGGTAGAGGTCGTAGGCGCTGTCGCCCGGGGGATCCATGATGTCGCCGCGCGACGCCGCGGCCTGTGCACGACGAACCAGATCGGCGACCTTGGCTTTCTGCTCCGGACTGACCGCGAGCGAGGCTTCCGGTGCGTTGTCGTCACCTGCCTGCGCGCCTGCCGCGGGCGGGACGCCAGCGGCCGCATGCCCGTCGCCACCGCCCAGTCGTGCGCGTGCGGCGGCGAGTTCGGCGGATTTCGGGGCGAGCTTCGTCGCCTGATCGAGCAGCTTCGCCGCCTGGGCGTCGTCATTGCTGTCGAGGGCGGCATTGGCTTGCACGATCAGCGCCTGCGCCACCTGGCCGAGCCCGGCCTTCGCGCCCGCGTTGTCGGGGTCCGCGGCGAGCGCGGCGTTGAAGCGCGCCAGCGCGGTGTCGTCGCCGTCACCGGTGAAGCGCCCCGCGCGCATCGCATCGTTGCCCTGCTGGATGAGCGTGGCGATCGCCTGGTCGTCCTGCTTGCGTGTTTCCGCCAGCGAGGCACGCAGCGACGGAAGGTCGCTGTAGCCGGGCACGAGGATGGCGATACGATCGACCAGCGCATTCGCCCTGGGGCGATCGTTGTCGGAAATCGCCTGCCTTGCCTGCGCCGCCAGCGCGTCGCCCACACGATCGAGACCGCGTGCCGCCACCGTATTGTTGCGGTCGGCGTCGAGCACCCGGCGGTAAAGCGCCCCCGCACCGTCGTCACCGTCGAACTTGCCGGCGGCGAACGCCGCCTGCGCCCGGTCGATCAGTGATTCGGTGTGGCCCTGCGGATTACGCGCCTGCGACAGCTGCTGGGTGAGGCGTTCGACGTCGCTGCCACCCCCGAGCAGTTCGCGGGCGACGTTGAGCGCGGCTTCGGCTTCGTCGAGGTTGCCCGCGCTGAGGGCGGCGTCGGCGCGAGCCACTTCCGCCATGCCGACGCGGCGCAGGCCGTCGCGCGCCTGATCGCTGTCGGGCTGCTGGTCACGCGCCTTCTCGAACAGTTCGCGGGCGCTGTCACCCGCCGTGCCATCGAGCTTGCCGGCCGCGAGGGCCTGGTTGGCCTGACCGAGGAGATCGTTGAGCTCCGTCGCCGGCATCAGATTGCGCAACCGGTCCTGCTGCAACCACAGGCCGGTGACGCCACCGATGAGCACGAGGACCAGCATCGGAATGAGCCAGCCGCGTTTGCGCTCGCGCCGTGGCGGCGGTGGCGTGGGTCCACCCGTACGCCGACGCGGCTCGTCGACGACGATGCGAGGCAGGCCATCGTCCACCGGCGCGGCCGGGCGGTCGAGGTCATCCAGCCGGCCGAGCGTCGGCTCGGTGCGACCGCGATGGTCGTGATCGTGGTTGTCTTTGCGTCCGCTCATGGGCGTGGGTCTTCCCTAGGAGCGGAGCAGCTTAACATTCAGGCGTGAACGGCCGTTGTAGGCCGCGCACGTCAGATTTCGACGCGGATCCGGCTGGCCGCGCGCTTGGCCTTCTCGAGAGCCTCGTCGACCGTCGCGGCGCGGGCCAGCGTCACGGCCATGCGTCGGCGGCCGCGCACTTCGGGCTTTCCGAAGATACGCAGCATGGTGCCGGTCTCGGCAAGGGCTTCCGCCACGCCATGGTAAGTGGGCGAGTGCCCCTCCCCTTCCACCAGCACCGCGCAGGAGGCGGCGGGCGAAAAGGCGTGAATCTCCGGCACGGGCAGACCAAGGATGGCGCGCGCATGGAGGGCGAACTCCGACAGATCCTGCGAGATCAGGGTGACCAGGCCGGTATCGTGCGGCCGCGGGCTGACTTCGGAGAAGATCACTTCGTCGCCACGGACGAAGAACTCCACCCCGAACACACCCCAGCCACCGAGCGCGGCCGTGATCGCGTCGGCCTGGCGTTCGGCGGACGCCCGCGCGGTATCGCTCATCGGCTGCGGCTGCCACGACTCGCGATAGTCGCCGTCTTCCTGGCGATGGCCGATGGGCGCGCAGAACGACACGCCGTCCCGGTGGCGCACCGTCAGCAGGGTGATCTCGTAATCGAAGTCGATGAAGCCCTCGACGATGACCCGGCCCCGGCCGGCACGACCGCCGGCCTGCGCATATTCCCATGCCGCCTGCGCATCGGCGGGCGTGCGCAGCACGCTCTGACCCTTGCCCGACGAGCTCATCACCGGCTTGGTGACGCACGGCGTACCGAGCACCTTCACCGCCTCGACGAACTCCTCGTAGGTGTCGCAGAACCGGTAAGGCGAGGTCGGCAGGCCGAGCTCCTCGGCGGCGAGGCGACGGATGCCCTCCCGATCCATCGTCAGCCAGGCCGCCTTCGCGGTCGGGACGACCCTCAGGCCCTCCTTTTCCATCTCGATCAGCGTCGGCGTGTGGATGGCCTCGATCTCGGGCACCACCAGATGCGGCTTCTCTTCCTCGATCAGAGCGCGCAGGGCTTTACCGTCCAGCATGTCGATGACGTGGCTGCGGTGGGCCACCTGCATCGCCGGCGCATTGGCGTAACGGTCCACGGCGATCACCTCGACAGCGAAGCGCTGCAACTCGATGGCGACTTCCTTGCCCAGTTCGCCGGAGCCCAGCAGGAGCACCTTGAGGGCGGTATGGGAGTGCGGCGTACCGAAGGTATTCATGCGAGCGAGGTCCAGGAAAGCGTGATCGCACATTCTAGGTGGCGCGCCACAGGGGTGCCAGCGGGCCTTACATGAAGGTTTGCATCATTGACACGACAGCTAATCGTGCTTTCATGCGATCTGGCCTTACAACGTGGATGTATGCCCATGCGTCGTCAGATCGTCGCGCTCGCGCTCCTGTCGAGCCTCGCCACCGCCCATGCACAAGATTCGAAGACCTGGATGAGCGTGATGCTCGACGGGCGCAAAGTCGGCAAGCTGGTGACGGAACGTACCGTCACCGCAGACACCGTGACCACCCGCCAGGCCATCGATCTGCGCGTCACGCGTGGCAGCACGCCACTGGTCACCCATAACGAAGCGGTCGCGACGGAGAGCCTCGACGGCAAGCCTCTGGCCTTCCACGCCAGCAAGACCGGCTCATCGCAGGAGAACGCCGTCGACGGCCAGCCGCGCCCAGACGGAACGTTTCAGGTCACCACGCGCGTCGGCGACGATGCGCACGTCAGCCTGCTGGCGTGGACGCCCGGCGCGGTGCTCAGTGAAGGACAGCGGCTCGCCATCGTCGCCGGCGGCTTCAAGGCGGGCAGCCACTACCCGCTGAAGACCTTCGACGCCATGAAGCAGGAGGTCGCGACGCTGGACGTCGAGGTGATCGGCGACGAGATGATCGACCTGCCGGGCGGCACGGAACGTCTCCATCATCTGCGCCAGCGGCTGGCCGGCGGCAGTGGCGCACAGTCGCTGGACATGTGGGTGAACGACCGCGGTGAAGTGCGTCGCGGCATCTCGCCACTGCTCGGTTTTCGTATGGAAGTCGCCGCGTGCGACGAAGCCTGCGCGACGGCGCCCGACCAGGACATCGACGTGCTTCGCTCGGCCATGCTGCAGTCGCCGCGGATCATTCCGAACGGGTCGCAGGGACAGGCGATGACGTATCGCTTTCACCTGCGCGACGATCTGCCGGCACCGTTCGTCAGCACGGACGAGCAGCAGGTGAAAAAGCTGTCGAACGGCGATTACGAGATCACCGTCGGCCATCCGCAGAGGCATGACGACGAACCCGGCCCGACGCCTGAAGACACGGCGTCCAACCCCTGGGTGCAGTCGGACGCACCCGAGGTGATCGCGCTGGCCAAGGAGGCCGTCGGCAATGCATCCAGCGATCTGAACCGGATGCGTCGCCTTCGCAGTTTCCTGACCAGTTATATCGACCAGACCGGTCTGGAAGTCGGCTACGCCTCCGCGCTGGAAACTATCCAGACGCGCCGTGGCGACTGCACGGAACACGCCGTGCTGCTGGCGGCCATGGCGCGATCGCAAGGCATTCCGACGCGCATCGTCACCGGCCTCGTCTATGCACAGCGATTCGCGGGCGCATCGCGGGTTTTCGTCCCGCACACCTGGGTGCAGGCGTGGATCAACGGGCGCTGGGAAAGCTTCGATTCCGCGCAGTCGCGCTTCGACGCCACCCATATCGCTCTCGGCGTCGGCAGCGGCGATCCCTGGCGCTTCTTCGCCTCGATGGCATCGCTGGGACGCATGCAGGTCGCCGACGTCAAGATCTCCGGATCGATGCCCGATTTCATGCAGGGTCCGGCGCCGTCGCAGCAGCCCGCGACCCCATCGTTCAACCCGGTGGGCCCTGTCGGCCAGACGGGCGGCCGTCGCTGATCCGGGCATACCCCCCGACTCACGGGGGGGCTTGACTGTGACGGCAAAAGTGCTGTGATGGAGCCGTTCCCGCCCATCCGGACGTACGCACATGAGACGGTATCCAGTCGTTCTCGCCGTACTGCTGTGTCTCCTGCCCGCGTGTGCGCTGGCGACGGAGACCTGGATGACCGTGTTGCTCGACGGGCGCAAGGTCGGCAAGGTCCGCATCGACCGTGACGTCGTCGGCGACCGGGTGACTACCTCGCAGAGCCTGGATTTCCGCCTCACCCGCGTGAAGACGCCGCTTGCGATGCATACCGATGTTCGCTCGGTCGAGACCAGTGCAGGTGCTCCCCTCGCGTTCTACGCGCGTAGCAGGATGTCCGCGCAGGAGAACACCGTCGAGGGCACCGTTCGCGACGACGGAGCCTTTCAGGTATCCAACACCGTGGGCGGCCAGTCGAAGGTAAACCTGCTGATCTGGCCATCCGGGGCGGCGCTGATCGAAGGCCAGCGACTGACCATGGCCACTCATGGTTTCAAGCCGGGCACGACGTACCGTATGCGCAGCTTCGATGCGGTGAAGCAGCAGGTCGCCACCGTCGACATGGAGGTGATCGGCGACGAGATGGTCGACATGCCGCTGGGGCGCGAATCGCTGCACCACCTTCGGCAGACCCTGGCCTCGGGCAAGAACAACCCGTCGGTCGATCTGTGGGTCGACGACCATGGCTTCGTCCGTCGCGGCATCGCACCCTTGCTCGGCTTCCGCATGGAAATGACGGCATGCGATGAGGCCTGTGCCAATGCACCGGACCAGGACGTCGACCTGCTGCGCGCGGCGATGATCGGCGCACCCCGCCCCATGACCGCCAACCTTCGCTTCGCACCGGTCCGATATACGATCCTCGTGCGCGGCGGCTACACCAGTCCGTTTGTGCAGACCGACGAGCAACGCGTCACCCCGATCGGCGATGGGCTCTATCAGCTGGACATCGGGTTTTCCCAGTCGCACAGCGGCGAGCCCGGCCCGCTTCCGGAGGACACGGCGCCCAATCCCTGGGTGCAATCCGACTCGCCTGAAGTACTCAGCATGGCGCGATCGATCGTGGGCGACGCGGCGACCGATATTCAACGCATGCGACGCCTGCGCTCCTACCTCTCGGACTACATCACGGAGAAAGGGCTGGACGTCGGTTACGCCTCGGCGCTGGAGACGATCCAGACCCGGCGTGGCGACTGCACGGAACACGCGGTGCTGCTTACCGCCCTCGCCCGCTCGCTGGGCATTCCCACACGCGTGGTTACCGGCGTCGTCTACGTCGAGCGATTTGGCGGCGTGAACCGGGTCTTCATCCCGCATGCCTGGGCACAGGCGTGGATTGAAAACCGCTGGGTGAGTTTCGACTCCGCACAACGCCGCTTCGACGCCACGCATATCGCACTGGGCGTGGGTGACGGCGAACCGTGGCGCTTCTTCTCGTCGATGTCGGTCCTGGGCAGGGTCCGCATCGAGCGCGCCATCCCGGCATCGTCGCTGATGGACATGCCGGCACCGAGCATGGGTGACATGGGCGGCGGAGCTGGCAAAGGCGGGTGATGGAGACGCTCTTGCAGGGAACCGGCCCTGCTGGCGATCCTACGGCGCCCGCCGCAAGGACAGCCCGACCGCGATCCACGCAACGATAAACGCCACCCCGCCAAACGGCGTCATCGCCCCCGTCCACCGTGGCGCCCCCAGTGCCAGGGCGTAGAGGCTCCCCGAAAACAGCACGATGCCCACCGCGAACAGCGCGACGGCGACCGATCGCGCCCGTCCCGGCGCCAGCCCGACCACCGCGACGAACATCGCCAGCGCATGCCAGAAGTGATACTGCACCGCGGTGTGCCACACCTGCAGCCCGGCATCGTCAACCACGCCACGCAAGGCGTGCGCACCGAAAGCCCCTAGCCCCACGGCCGAAGCACCGGCCACGCCGACGAGGAGAGCATGGGTACCACTGACAGGTTGTCGCATTCGGTTCGTTCCGGATAAGGGCGTGCCTGGGAACCGGCACGGGTGTCGTATCCTGCGCAGGATATCCCGCGGAGTGTCGCATGAAGCCGTTCCTTGCCCGCCGGGTCCTGCTGACCCTGCTCGCCCTCGTCTCACTGGCCGCGCTGAGCGCCTGCCAGCACGAGCCTCAGCCCGAGTGGCGACTGAACGATGTGTCGGGCCACCTTCCCGACCTGGACTTCAGGCTGACCGACGACAACGGCAAGGCGGTGACCGGTGCCGACTACCGCGGCAAGGTGACGCTCATGTACTTCGGCTACACCCACTGCCCGGACGTCTGCCCGCTGACCCTGACGCAGCTGCACGTCGTGCTCGGCCGCCTCGGGCCTGCCGCCGACAAGGTCCGCATCCTTTTCGTCAGCGTGGATCCGGCGCGCGACACCCCGCAGATCATGCACGACTACGTCAACGCCTTCGACAAGCACGCCGTGGGCCTGGTCGGTTCCGATGCCGATGTGGAAGCGCTGGCCAAGCGCTATCGCTCCGCATTCACCCGTGAGCCCGACAAGGGCGACGGCGCTTATGATGTCAGCCACAGTTCGGCCATCTACTTCTTCGATGCTCAGGGCAAGGCACGCCTGCTTGCCACACCGTCGGCGTCACAGGACGACATGGTCCACGACCTGACCCTGCTCACCTCGCTGGAACCCCACGCATGATGCTTCGCTCGCTCGCCGCCGCTCTGCTCGTTTTCGCCACGACGGCGCATGCCGCCGATACCGCGCCTGTCGTCGACGCCAGCGCCGCATGGATCCGCGTCCTCCCCGGCAGCCTGCCCGCCGGCGCGTACGTGACGTTCGAGAACCGGTCGACGACCGCACTGAAGATCGTCGGTGCGGAAAGCGCCGACTACGCCGAAGCCATGATCCACCGCAGCAGTACCGAAGGTGGCATGGGGCGCATGGAAATGGTGGACAGCGTGCCCCTGCCCGCGAATGGCAAAGTCGAGTTCAACCCGGGCGGCTATCACGTGATGCTGGAGAAGCCGAAGCATCCGGTGAAGGCGGGCGATACGCTGACCATCACCTTCGATTTGTCCGACGGGAAGAAGCTGCCGGTGAGCTTCGTGGCACGGCCGGCGAACGCCACGGGCCCGAAGGACTGAGGCGCGCTCCTACCGGATGAGGAAATCGACGGGCGCATCGTGCGCCCCGATGTCCTCGCGATACATCTCGTCCACCCGCGCGTGTTCCGGTCCGTCACGCAGCCAGACCTCGAGCTGGTCGATCGCCGCGGCATCACCGTAAGCGACCACCTCGACGCTGCCATCCGGCAGATTGCGCGCATGGCCGGTGAGCTTCAGCGCCACGGCCCGCTCGCGCGCCGAAGCGCGGTAGAACACGCCCTGCACCTTGCCTCTCACGATGAAGCGTGCGGCTTTCATCTCATGACCCCCTGGCGATGGCCTCGCTCAGTTTCTCGCCCGTCACCGGGCCGACGAAGCGCTGGGCGACGTGGCCGTCCGGCGCGATCAGGTAGGTGGTGGGCAAACCCTTGGGCGGGTCGAAGTCCTTCGGCGGTGCCGTGACGTCGAGCTGAGCGATGGGGTAGACCACCGGATGCTTGTCGACGAAGGCCTTGATCTCCTTCGCGTCGGTGTCCTCGAAGGCGAGACCGATCGCCACGACGTCCTTGCGGCTCTTCACGAACGCGGAAATGTCGGGCATCTCCTTGATACACGGCACGCACCAGGTGGCCCAGTAATTCACGATCACCCACTTGCCGTGCTGAGCGGAAAGATCGAACGGCTTGCCCTCCAGCGTGGTGACCTTGAGCCCGGGTTTGGCGGCGGTGGCTGCCATCGCGGGCGCGGCGAGTGCCAGGGCGACGACGGCGAGTGTGCGCAGGATCATGCGGGGGAATCCTCGATGGAAACGGGTGCGGGTGTCGGAGGGAACAGCTGGTCGAGTCGCGCACCGAGCGTGGCGTCGAGCGCCGCCGCCAGGTTGTCCAGCAACACCAGCAGGTCGGGCGGAAGGTAGATGCCCATGCGCTCGACCTGCTCGCGCGGGCGCAACGGCAGACGGTACTGCGTGCAACGGTACACACGCAGGAGTTCGGTCGTATCGAGGCTGCGACTGAGCAACCAGCCACCGGCCTCGCCACGCTGAATCATGTCGGCGCGCTGCAGGTCTTCGAAATAGCAGGCGATCGCGCTGGATGGAAGGTACGGCTCGCGCAGGCGGATGATGGCCGGATCGACGCTGTCACCGCGACGCTGCGCCTCGACGAAATGCTGCAGCACGACGAGCAGACCGATGAACTCCGCGCCTTCCGGCAAGGCTTCGGTCGGTACGACGTACTCGAAAGCGGAAATCGACGCGGCGATGGAGGCGCCGAGGATCACGATGATCCACGACAGGTAGATCCACAGCAGAAAGATCGGGATCGCGGCGAGCGCGCCGTAGATCTCCTCGTAGTTGGGCGAGTTGCGGATGAACTGGGTGAAACCCCAGCGCGCGAACTCGAACAGGATCGCCCCCAGCAGCGCACCGATGGCCGCGTGCCGCCACGAGATGCGGCGGTTGGGCACCATCGTGTACATCAGCACCAGCGTCACGAAGGTGATGACGAAGGGCAGCAGACTGATCAGCCGGAATTGCGAGGCGATCTGATCGGCCGCCGCATGCAGCAGCGGAAACGCGGTGATATACGACGACAGGGCCAGACCGCCGACGACGAGGATCGGCCCGAGGGTAAGCGCCGCCCAGTAAAGCAGCAGCCGCGAGGTCCAGCCGCGCGGCTTGCGCACACGCCAGATCCGGTTGAGACGATCCTCAATGCTGATCATCATCGAGACCGCGCTGAACAGCATGACCAGGATGGAGATGCCGGTCAGCTGGCTGGCCTTGTCGGCGAAGGCCAGCATGTACTCCTGGATCTTCATGCCGGTGGCCGGCACGAAGTTCTGGAATGCGTAGTTGGCCAGGGAGCCGCGCCATTCCGCGAACACGGGGAAGGCCGAAAGGATGGCGAAGATCGCAACCGTCAGCGGCACCAGCGAGACCAGCGTCGTGTAAGACAGTGCGCCCGCGGTCTCGAAGCATTTGTCGTCGACGAAACGCAGCCAGGTGAAGCGGGTGAAGCTCAGGGCGCGGTCGCGGTCGAAGCGCAGCGGCATGGTGGTCCTTGAATCCTGGTCCCGGTGGTTTGGGAACGTAAACAGTTCTGCGAGACTAGTGCCTTCGCAAAGGCACTCATCCATGTCCCACGACGTTCTCGTACTCTACTACAGCCGCACTGGCCACACGGCCCAGCTCGCCCGACTCGTTGCCCGCGGCATCGAGGAAGTCCCCGGCATGCGCGCCCGGCTGCGCCAGGTACCTCCCGTGGCCCCGGTGACCGAAACCGCCACGCCGCCGGAACCCGAGGAAGGCGCGCCGTACGTCAGCCGGACGGACCTGGTCGAGTGCGTCGGTCTGGCCATGGGCAGCCCGACCCGCTTCGGCAACATGGCGGCCCCGCTCAAGCATTTCCTCGACACGACGGGCGCCGAATGGGCATCCGGCGCGTTGGCCGGTAAGCCCGCCGCGCTGTTCACCTCGACCAGCACCATGCACGGCGGACAGGAATCGACCCTGCTGACCATGGCCCTGCCCCTGCTCCACCACGGCATGGTGATCGTCGGCCTGCCCTACACGGAGCCGGCGTTGTCCAGCACGACCACCGGTGGCACGCCATACGGCGCCAGCCACGTTGCCGGTTCCCGTGGCGACAACGCGATCAGCGAGCACGAACGCGACCTTGCCCGCGCGCTGGGCAAGCGTCTGGCCGACATCGCGCGGCGGCTCGGCACCCCGGCATGAACGAAACGCCACAGGGCACGGGCGGCTCAGCCGGGCATCGCACGGCGCGCGCGGGCGGGATGAACAGCCTCAGCGCCAGCCAGAAGACCGGGCTGGCCGCCTGGGCGGCACTGATGGTCATTCAGCTGCTCTGGTACTCGCTGTATCCGCCGGTCTCGATACCGACCTGGGTGGCCTTCGCGATCACCGTTCCGCCGCTGCTGCTCCCGCTGATGTCCCTGCCCCGCGTCACCCGCGCGCTGCTCTGGGTGGGCATCCTGGCGCTGTTCTACTTCTGCCACGGCGTGGCGGAAACCTGGAGCTCCGCGAACGATCGCTGGCTCGGCATCCTAGAAATCGTCGTGACACTGCTGCTGATCGGCACCCTCGGCGCAGGTGTGCGCCGTCGCCGATAAGGTCCAACCGGGCGTCATGCTGCTCCGCGTATCGACGCGGGCGTCCGCAGGATGCAGGCTTGGCTATCCGATCGACACGCCAAGGACGTCACGATGGCATTCGTGCAGCACGCGCCGCAGCTGGCGCACCCGTTTCAGCATGATCGCGTGCTCCAGGCATGGCTCGCGCAACGGCTTCCCGCGGAGCGCGCCGCGGCCGTGCGGCCGGACCTCGATGCCCTCGGCGAATACGCCGTCATGGCCTGGGAACGGCGTAACCGCACCCCGCGCACCGAACCGGTGCTCACCTCGTGGGATGCGTGGGGTAACCGCGTCGACCGGATCGCCCTGACGCCGGCGTGGGAAGAAGGCCCGGGCATCACCACACGCCACGCGGTGCTCGCGTCAGGTCACGAAGCCTCGCCCTGGGCGCGCGTCGAGGAGTTCTTCCGGGTTTACATCTACCACGTGTCGAGCGAGTTCTATTGCTGCCCGCTGGCGATGACCGACGGCGCCGCCACGGCGATCCGCGCCTCGGGCAACGCCGCGCTCATCGAGCGGGCACTGCCGCACTTCCTCAGCCGCGACCCGGCCTCCTTCTGGCTCTCCGGCCAGTGGATGACCGAGACGCCCGGCGGCTCGGACGTCGGCCGTACCGAGACGGTCGCCCGGCAGGACACGGACGGTCAGTGGCGGCTTTACGGCCGCAAGTGGTTCAGCTCCGCCGTCGTCGGCGAGGCCGCGCTTGCCCTTGCGCGCCCCGAAGGCGCTGGGCCGGGCACCGCCGCGCTGGGGCTCTTCTACGTGGAAACGAAGGACGACCACGGTGCGTGGCGTGAGATCACCATCGACCGGCTCAAGAAGAAACTCGGCACCCATGAACTGCCCACCGCCGAGATCCATCTGAACGGTCTGCCGGCCACCCCGGTCGGCCCCGTCGACCACGGTGTGCGCCAGATCGCACCCATGCTCAACGTCACCCGTACCTGGAACGCCGTCTGCGCGGTTGCGAGCATGGCCCGCGCGATCTCCCTGGCGCGAGACTACGCGACACGCCGATACGCTTTCGGCGCGCGTCTCATCGACCACCCGTTGCACGCGCGCACGCTGGCCGACATGCAGGCCGAGTACGAGGCCGCCTTCGCCCTGACCTTCCACGTGGCCGAATTGCTCGGCCACGTCGAGCATGGCCAGGCCGGCCCCCTGGACGCTCCCCTGCTCCGGCTGCTGACGCCGCTGGCCAAACTCTGGACGGCCAAGGTGTCCATCCGCGTCGTCTCCGAAGCGCTCGAGTGTTTCGGCGGCGCGGGCTACATCGAAGACACCGGCCTGCCACAGCTCCTGCGCGACGCGCAGGTCTACGCGATCTGGGAAGGCACCACCAACGTGCTGTCGCTCGACATGCTGCGCGCGCTGGGCAGCGTCGGCGTCGCCCCGATCCGCGGCGCGGTCGCCGCGCTGGCCGACGAAGGGAGCCCCGAACGGCGCGCCATCGACAGGACGCTCGATGCGACCGAAGCCCTTCTGGGCGATGTGGTAGCCGACCGGGCGTCCCTCGAGGCGTCGGCGCGAGGCATCGCCTTCACCCTCGCACGCTGCATGGCGGCGGCCCTGCTCGCCCGTGCCGCACGGGCAGGCGATTCGGCCGGCGACGCCCGCCCGGCAGCCGCTCTCCGCCGGTTCGTCGCCCGCGGCCTCGATCGTCTGGCTCTTCCCGACAACGAGGGCGACAGCCTGCTCGCCGGCAGCATGTAAGATAGGCGCCCGTTTCACCCGGCTTCCCAGGTCAACCATGCAGCAGCTCACCATCGTCACCACCGGCGGCACGATCGACAAGGTCTACTTCGACGACAAGTCGGATTACCAGATCGGCTCCCCGCAAATCGGCGACATCCTGACCCAGCTCGGCGTCGCGTTCCGCTTCGACGTGATTCCGATCCTGCGCAAGGACAGCCTGCACGTGACGGACGAGGACCGTGCGCTCATGCGCAGCACCATCGAGGCCCAGCCGCATCGTCATGTGCTGGTGACCCACGGCACCGACACCATGGTGGAAACCGCGCGTGTACTGGCCGGCATCCCCAACAAGGTGATCGTGCTGACCGGCGCTCTGAACCCGGCTCGTTTTCAGGGGTCGGACGCCGTGTTCAACATCGGCTGCGCGGTCGGCGCGGTACAGACGCTGGCCGATGGCGTCTACATCGCCATGAACGGCCGCGTGTGGAACCCGGAAAGCGTCCGCAAGAACCGCGACGCGAACCGCTTCGAAGCCATCTGATTCGAAGCGATCCGATACGCCGGCCTGAACGCGCCGGTCAGGGCTTGCCACGATCTTCGACGACGGCGTCCACCGTGGCGCCCGCATCCATCAGGCCCGCACCACAGCCTTTCGGGCAGGGACCGGGTAAAGGCCGCGCATTGTCGACGAGCTGACGCGTGATCGCTTCCACACCGATCGCCGGATCCGCCGATCGCATCAGGGCCACCAGCGCGGAAACCTGGGGCGCTGCCATGGATGTGCCCGCGTAGTACTTGAGAAGAGGCCTGCCCTCACTGCCGCGCTTGCCGCCATCGACGGTCGACAGGATGTCGTCGGCACCGAACGTCGTAAGCGAGCCACCGGGCGCAGCCAGGGTGACGCCGTCGCCGTGGTTCGAGTACCAGGCCATCGATCCGTCGCGTGCCAGCGCATTCACGCTCACGACGCCCGCGCAATTGGATGGAGAGACCGCGGAGGCACGGATGCCGTCGTTACCTGCCGCCGCTACGACGGCGACACCACGCGAGCGCGCCTGTCCGATGGCCGTCGCCAGCGCCGTCCCGCAGGCACCGGGCGTCCTCAGGCTCAGGTTGATGACGTCGGCGCGGCGGGCGATCGCGGGAACACCCGGCAGTTCACCACCGCTCGCCCAGACGATCGCGTCCGCCACATCCGAGAGACGGCCCCCGCACTTGCCCATCACCCGCACGGGGATCACCTTCGCCTCGGGCGCGACGCCCAGCATCCCGCGACCGTCGGGTGACCTCGCCGCCACGAGTCCGGCGACATGCGTGCCATGCCACGATGATTCGGACGCCGTTGACGATCCACACTCACCCGCGTCGCTCCAGTCGCCTTCGTCCGCGGGATTCGCATCGCGCCCGTTACCATCGCGTGCCGCGGCGGCATCGCTGACGAAGTCGTAGCCCGGCAAAAGCTGACCGACGAGTTGCGGATGCGGTGCGATGCCGGTGTCGAGTACGGCCACCACGGATCCGGCGCCTTTCGTGTAACGCCAGGCCACCTCCGCGTCGATGCCGACACGAGGATCGTGCATGTACCACTGCCGATGCCATAACGTCGTAAGGCGGCCTGCGGGCGTGACGATGCGGTCTTCTTCGATATCGATGACACCCGCCATCGATGCGAGCACAGCCGGATCCAGGCCGTGCACGTCGAAAACCTCGCCGCCCGCCGCAAGGGTGCGCACATGCACGGGCTGGGCGATGCGCGTGGAACGCGCGTGCGATAGACGTGGATGCCTTGCGGCTGCCGCACTCACCCTGTCGCTGAAGTGCACGATGTATCGATCGGCGGGCATCTCGCCAGCCATGGCGACAGGTACGAGCACGCAGGCCGCGGCGGCGAGTAAAGCTAAACGGGGATACGTCAACGATCGCATCTCGGACACCCTGGGAAAACGCGGCGACGCCGCAGTCGGTACAACGTAGGACGATCCGTTCCCGGCTAGTACGCGCCGACGCTCATCAAGGCATGTAGGCGAAATGGGGATGCACGTTGAAGGGTTTGCGAGCAGCGAAGTGTGCAGACGGGCATCCTCCCGACGCGGGCACAAAAAAGGGCCCGGACGTTTCCGTCCGGGCCCCGACGCAGCAAGCGAGAGGGGTCGCTTACGGCGTCCAGGTTGCCTTGAGCGAGACGCCCGAGAACGTCGAGTAACCGCGGACCTTCACGTAATACGTGCCCGCCTGGGTGGTGGCGAAGGTGCAGGTTTCGTTGTTGCCCGAGACGTACGGACGGCAGTTGTAGCTGGAGGTGGTCGGTGCGGAACCGAACTTGACGTAGAGATCCGCATCACCGGTACCACCGCTGGTGACGATGCTGAGGTTCTTCGCGCCAGCCGCCACCACGACGGTGTAGCTGAGTTCGGTACCCGAGCTGCCGGCAAGGCCGGTCTTGGCCACACCGTTCTGCAGCGCCGTGCCACCGGTACCGCCACCGCCGCCGGTCGAGCAGCTGACACCCACGCCGGTGAAGGCGGTGGCGACATCCGTCGCGGAGTAGCCGAGATCGGTCGCCGCGCTGGCGACACCGCAGGCACCGGAGTTGAACGTGGAGCTGGCGGTCCAGTACAGGGCATTGGCGCGGGCGAACACCTTGAATGCCTTCACCGTGTCCCAGCCACTGGTCTTGGCCAGCAGGCAGAACGCCTTGTTGTAGACACCCGACGAGTAATGCACGTCGAGACCGCTGTAGTAATCGGACGCATTGTCGATCGAGCCACCGTCCTGCGACGGCGTGCACATGTAGCGCAACGCGTTACCGATACCGGCGCTGGTCTTGACGATGTCGGCACCGACGAGGAAGTCGTTGCTGCCGCGGTCGTAGTATTCGGCCGCTTCACCGGCGATGTCCGAGTAGGCCTCGTTCATGCCGCCCGACTGTCCGCTATAGGCCAGGTTGGAGTGCTGTTCGGTGTAGCCATGGCTGATCTCGTGCGAGGTCACGTCCAGGGCGACCAGCGGGTAGAACGTGCTGGCACCGTCGCCGAAGGTCATCGAGCTGCCGTCCCAGAACGCGTTCTCGTAGGAGCTGCCGTAGTGCACCTTCATGATCAGAACCTGGTTCAGCGGCGCCGCGCCGGTGTACGAGGTGTACATGTCGTGCACCACGCCACCGAAGTGGTGGGCATCGTTGATCGGGCCGTAGGCGCCGTTGACCGCGTCACCGCTCGATCCGGCGCTGCAGGTGAAGCTCCACAGCGTGCCGCTACCCGACGTCGCCTTCTTCATGTTGTACGACTTCACGTAGGCGTTCTGCGCCGTGCAGGTCGTGCCGGATTGCGTCACGCGCAGCGCGGGCTTGCCGCCGGCACCCCACGTGTACTGTCCGGTTTTCTGATTGCCGCCCGGACCGGTCGCATCGATCTCGGCGTAGGTCAGACCTTCCCACTGCTCGATGATCTCGCCGGTGTTGGCGTCGATCAGGGCGGTCGGGCGGGTGGGATGGTCACCGCCGGAGAAGAACGAGGTGAGATAGACCAGGCGCGCGGGAGCGCCGTCACCCGGATAGATGTACAGATCCGCCTTGACGTTCTCCGGTTTGACGGTGGCGACGCCGGCCAGCGACGGCGCCTGCTTGCTGAGCAAGGCGACGGCGCGCGTGCCGTCCAGCCTGGGGGTGACCGAGGCGATATCGACCTGCAGGTCGGACGTGACCGCACCGTTGGCCACCAGCGCATTCCCCTGCGTGTCCTGCTCGACGGCGATGCTGCGGCCATAGACCGGAACGCCCTTGAAGGTCTGCTGCATGCGGACGGTCTGCGTGCCCTTTACCGTGGGCAGCGAGGCTTGTGCGACGAATCCGTTGTCGGCGGAAAGTCCCAGTTTTGTCGCCAGCTGGTTGGCCGGTACGGCACCCAGGCTCTGCGCACGCAGTGCCTGTTCGGTAGCCGCCGATGCGACCGAGGTGGCGGCGATCCCGAGGGATGCGACCAGGAGTTTCAAGCGAACATGAGTTGCCATTAACGTTCCTCCTCCAGGAATGGGCCGCACTCCGCTATGGCGGACCGTGAGGACCACACTCCGAACGATTTGAATTCGCGCCGCGGCGCGATGCCCGTTTTATGTCGCGACGACCGGTCCCCCAACCGGAAGTCCTCACCAACCTAGCGCAAGAATTCGCGACCGACTACCTAGGGATTTCCCTAGGGCGGCAAAAAACGCGATGCTACGCACGAATTGCGAACACGAACTTGCGAAGGGGGCGACGCATGGCGCGTTTATCGGATCTGGACCTTGACCTGCGTCGACTGACGCCGACGGTGCGCGCCGCGTTCCGTCTCACGTCGGAGCGGCACACGCTGGATCATCTGCTGAGAGAGGTCGGCATCGAGGGTGCCGTCACCTGGCAAAAGGGCGAAAGCATCGCCTCGACGGCGTTGCAGCGGCGGACCAACGGCTGGTGCTTCGAGCTGCCGCCGCAACGCACCTACATGCTGGATGACGCGCTGACGGAGCTGTTGCACGCGCTTGCGCCGCATCGCGACGAGATCCTCGCGCTGACCAGGACACTCGAACTCGACGCACACGTCGCGCTCGACACCGACATCTATGAAGACCGCATCCCGACCGGCTACCTGTCACCCGCCAACGTCAAAGCCATCGCGACATACGGTGCGTCGCTTGGCACGGAAATCCATCTCGCCGAGCCGAACGGCTGAAGACGGCGTCGCCGGGATCAGAGCATCCCGGTTTCGAGCTTCGCCGCATCCGACATCATCGAGTGATTCCAGGGTGGATCGAACACGAGGTCGACATCGGCCTCGACGATCGTGGGAATGAGCTCGACCTTGGTGCGGACATCGTCGACGAGGATGTCACCCATGCCGCAGCCCGGCGCGGTCAGCGTCATCTTCACGTAAACGCGGCGCGAGCCCTCTTCGGTGGATTCGAGGCTGACGTCATAGACCAGACCCAGCTCCACCACGTTGATGGGGATCTCGGGATCGAAGCAGGTGCGCAGCTGCTGCCAGACCAGCTTCTCCACGTCGTCGTCCGTCGCGCCGTCCTCGAGTTCGATCGGGCGCGGCGGCTCCTTGCCCAGCGCGTCGGCGTCGTCGCCGGCGATGCGGAACAGGTTGCCTTCCACGTAAACGGTGAAACTGCCGCCGAGGGCCTGGGTGATGTAGCCGATCTGCCCGGCGGGAAGCGTCACCGTCTCACCCTGCGGCACCATGACTGCCTGGCAGTCACGTTCGAGGGTGAAGGGCTCGCTGCTGAGGCTGAAACCGCTCATTGCTGTCCTGTAAAGGCCGCGCCGCGGCCGCAAAGTCGTCGATTATGCGCCCGCCCGCGAGGCGGGGGTAGGCACCTACCGGCTTTACGTCGGGGCGCACGCGTCGGGGCACAAGAGCGCCCGGCCCCTTGCCCCGCTATGATGGCCCCCTTTTTGCCGCACCCGGGATCCCATGCGCGACCTGACCGAAATCCATGCCGGCTGAGCGCACAGGCCTTCCCGGTTTCCTCTTCGGTGCGCTCTGCGCGGCCATGTTCGGCCTCGCCGCGGGCGCTGTCTGGATGCTCCCCTCGATGATGTTCGGCCGCGCCATTCCAGCCCTCGTGCTGCCGGTGGGATGGGGGCTTGGCCTCGTCGTGCGCCGCTGGCTGCACTTTCGCGGCCTGGCAGGCGCCGTACTGGCGGCTGCGGCCACCGTGCTGGCGGCCCTGTACACGGCGTGCCTGGTGGCCGCCGCCACGATCTCCGGCATGATGGGCATCGGCTTCGGCCAGGCCATCGCCGACGCCGGACCGGCCATGCTGCTGGACCTCGCCCGTCTCGCGCAGCGCCCGGTCGACCTGTCGCTCTACCTGACCGGAGCCCTGATCGCGGCCCTTACCGCCTGGCCGCTGGGCCGGGGGAAGCCGCGCGGCGACTGACTTTCATAAGCGGTAAATCCCCCTACGGGAAAGATATTGCGGGGAAGTAACAGTCAACCGGCGGTCGATGACCGCGTTTACCGGAGTGAATCTGGCGATATGGAGCACGAGGATGCGAAACACGACGATGCGGAGAAAGCCGTGAACGGCTCCCTCGCACTCGACAGCGCATCGCTCGAGGATCTGCGCGAGGTCCCGGCGAACATGGACGCCTTCCTGGCGGGTATCGAGCGACGCGCCTGGCGCATGGCCGAAATCCACCTGGGCAACAAGGACGACGCCATGGATGCCGTCCAGGACGCCATGCTGCGACTCGTCAATCATTACGCGGGTAAGCCCGCCGGTGAGTGGACGCCGCTGTTCTGGGGCATCCTGCGCCGACGCATCGTCGATCTGCAGCGGCGCCGGAAGGTCCGGTCCATCGTCGTCAGCTGGATGGGCGGCGGTCGCGACGACGAAGGCGACGAACTCCCGATGTGGGAGCCGGCGGACGACGCGCCGGATCCCTCGGCCCGGTTGCAGGACACGCAGGCCTACGGCGACATCGTGACGGCCGTGCGCAAGCTGCCCCGGCGCCAGCGCGAAGCGTTCACGCTGCGCATCATGGAAGGCCTGGATGTGGCCGAGACGGCCGCCGCGATGGGCTGCTCGGACGGCAGCGTGAAAACCCACCTTTCGCGCGCGATGCATGCGCTGCGCGATCAACTGGAGGCTTGGCGATGAGCCAGCACGATCGAGAACTCGAACGTCGCGCCCGGGACCTGTACCTGCGGGCCAGCCGCGACGTGGATCCGGCCACCGCGGGGCGCCTGCGCGCGGCGCGGCGCACCGCGCTCGCCCGTCCGCAACCGTCCATGACGCGACGCCTGCTGCTCCCCGCGGGAGCCTTCGCCGTGGTCGCTCTCGCTTCGCTGATGATCTGGCAGCCGCGGGTATCCCCTTCGGACATGCCCGTAGCCACGCAGCAGTCCGCGGAAGCGGAGCCCAGCGATCTGCCGCCCGATGCCGACAGCGCGGACCCCGCGCTGTACAAGGACATGCAGTTCTACAGCTGGCTCGCCTACAACGACGCGCCCTCGTCCCCGTCCCGCAAGTGAGCCCCATGCGCCGCCTTCCGCTCGTCCTCGCCTTGTTCATGGCCTTCGCGGCGCCGCTGACGGCGAGCGCGCAGGATCGCCCCCCACCGCCGCCCGGCGGTGAGATGCCGCTGCCGCCGCCCCGTCCGTGGAGCGCGCTGTCGGCCGACGAAAAGGACATCCTCGCGCCGCTGGCGCATGACTGGGACACGTTCCCGCCGCAGCGCCAGTCGCGGATGCTCGAGAAAGCCCAGCGCTGGCGCGGGCTGCCGCCGGATCGTCGTGCGGAAATCCGCGACCGCATCGAACGCTGGCAGCACATGACGCCGGAGGAGCGCGCCGAGGCACGCCGGAACCAGCAGAAGTTCCAGGACCTCTCCCCCGATCAGCGCGCCCGCCTGCACGACGCCTTCGAGCGTTTCAGGAGCCTCACGCCCGACCAGCGGCATGCGCTGATCGAAAAGTGGCGCAACATGACACCCGATCAGCGCCGCGACGCGGTGGACCACGCGGGCCCGAACGACATCGTGCCCCCGCCCCACGGCGGTCCGGGCGGCCCCGACGGCCCGGGCGATCGCCGGCCGCCTCCCCCTCCGGGGGAGTGAGCTAAACTGGGGCCATGACCGAAAACGACCTGGCTTTCCTCAACGACCGCCGTTCGGTGCCTTCGCGCCAGCTCGGCGAACCCGCCCCCGATGACGCCACGCTGCGCCGCCTCCTCGAGGCCGCGATCCGTGTGCCCGACCACGGCAAGCTCGAACCCTTCCGCATCCGCGTGCTGCGCGGCGAGGCCAAACTGGCCTTTGGCCGCAAGCTGGCTAAGCTGGCGGTCGAAGCCAATCCGGACCTGTCCGAATCCAAGCGCGAGAAAGAACAGCGCCGCTACGAATTCGCCCCGCTGGTCCTGGTCGTTTCCGCGAAGATCGACACCGACAGCAAGGTCCCCGAGCTGGAGCAGGACCTCACCGCCGGCTGCGTCGCCTATAACATCCTGCTCGGCGCGCAGGCGCTCGGCTACGGAGCGCAGTGGCTCAGCGGCTGGGCCGCCTACGACCGTGAAGTCGCGAAGCTGCTCGACATGAAGAAAAGCGAACACATCGTCGGCTTCATCCACATCGGCACGGCCGCCATCGACGCGCCGGAGCGCGATCGTCCGTCGTACGACGACATCGTGAGCGTGTGGTCGCCGTGAGCGACGACTCCCTCGTCCACCTGGTCGACGGCAGCCTCTATGTGTTCCGCGCATGGCACTCCATGCCCGACGAATTTCACGACCACGAAGGCGAGCCGGTCAACGCCGTGCACGGCTTCACGCGATTCCTCTGCGAGCTGCTCGAGCGCAGCCGTGCGGAGCACATCGCGGTGGCGTTCGACGCGTCGCTCACCACCTCGTTCCGCAACACGATCTATCCGGCGTACAAGGCCAACCGCGACCTGCCACCGCCCCATCTGGTCCGCCAGTTCGGGCTGTGCCGCGAGATTTCCGCGGCCCTTGGACTCACCGTGCTCAACGATCACCAGTACGAGGCCGACGATCTGATCGGCAGCGCGCTGTGGGGCCTGCGCTCGCATGGCTTCCGCGGCGTCATCGTTTCCGCCGACAAGGACTTCGGTCAGTTGCTCGGCGAGCACGACGAGCAATGGGATTTCGCGAAGAACGTGCGCTGGGGGCCTTCCGGCGTCTTTGACAAGCTCGGCGTGCATCCACACCAGGTCGCCGATTATCTGGCGCTGTGCGGTGACGCCGTCGACAACATCCCCGGCGTGCCTGGCATCGGCGCGAAGACCGCGGCCGCCCTGCTCGCCCACTTCGGTAGCCTGGACAACCTGCTCGATCGCATCGACGAGGTGCCGTACCTGCGCATCCGCGGCGCCGCGGCCTGTGCGGTCCGTCTGCGTGAACATGCGGAACAGGCGCTGCTGTGCCGTCGCCTCACCCGCATCGCGCTGGATATCGCCGTCGCCGAGACCGCCGATGCCCTGAGCCGCCGTCAGGGCGAGGCCGCGACGATCGACGAATTGTGCGAGCGCCTGCGCTTCGGACCGCTGACCCGGTCACGCCTGCGCGCCTTGATGTAATACGTCACCCAGTCGATATACCCTTGGTCGGATAATCCCTTATCCCTCCAAGGAACCCGCCATGCAGACCAGTCCGCTGCCCCATGCCTCGCCGATCCCCGATGACGCCAGTGCGCCGGAAGAGGTCCTGCACAAGGCGAAGTGGCTGACCCTGAAGAAGCGCGGCCGCTGGGAATACGCCGAACGTAACAATCCGGGTGGCGCGGTGATCATTCTCGCGGTGACGCCCGACGACAAGGTCGTCTTCGTCGAGCAGTACCGCGTGTCGATCCTGAAGAACACCATCGAGATGCCCGCCGGCCTCGTCGGCGATCTTGCCGGTGCCGAGGACGAGGACGTACTGCTGGCCGCTCGCCGCGAACTGGAAGAAGAAACCGGCTACGCCTGCGGCAGCATCGAGTTCGTGCATGAGGGCCCGTCGTCGGCCGGCATGAGCACGGAGATGATCGCCTTTGCGCGCGCCTGGGACCTGTCCAGGGTGGGCAAGGGCGGCGGTGACGAGACGGAAAACATCATCGTTCACGAAGTGCCACGTGCCGAAGCCGGCAAGTGGCTGTTCGACCGTGCAAAGGAAGGTTTCTCCATCGACGCGAAGCTGTTCGCAGGGCTCTGGTTCATCGAGCATCCCGAAGCGCACATGCGCTGACAGCTAGCGGCAAACCCACTCCGGCCGGGTGGCCGGAGTGGGTGACGATCAATTCGCCGCGGTCGGCTGGACGCTGACGTGCACGTTCTGGATCGACACCGAGCCGCCTTCCATCCACATCTCATGGCCTCCCGGGGTCGAGACCCGCTCCTCCGAGTGGATGTCGACATACAGGAAGTTGGGATCGAACCCGACGTTCTGACCCGGCACCGTGAAGCGGAACGTGCCGGCGGTATCGCCGCCGAACGTCGCCTTTTTCTCGCCAAGGTCCAGCCGGTGCCGCCCCTGGTCGTCGCCCAGCCAGAAATTCACTCGCAGCTTGCCGAGGGCGCCGCCCTCGACCTGCGTGAGACCTGCGTTGAACTGGACGGTGTAACTGACGTCGCCGCCGTAATACGTCGTACCGAGCGGCGTGAACCCACGGACCGTCATGGTCGGAGCGTGCCACGCCGGGCCTACGCCTCCGTCGATCTGCTCGCCAGGGTGGCCGAACGATTGCCACATCGAGGTCCGCTCGAATAAGCCGTGGTCGGTCCGCAGTCGGCAGGCTGCCTGAGCCATGGCATCGATCGAGCCGCGGCAACCGGGGAGATTTTCCAGTGACGGAGCCGCCAGCGTTTGACCGCTGAACAGCAGAGTCGCGATCGCCGCCGTGGCGACCCACCGCCGGTGAGAAGGGTGCTTGCGCATGACTTACATTCCTTTGTGAGTGATGAGGGGTAGTACGTACGCTGGCGCCAGGGCGAGGGAGGGGGATAGCTCAGGCGCCAGCCGACGGGATTGTCGGTCGATTGCCCAGGAAACTGTGGCCCGCTGACAGGCCTGACGGCGTAGACCGCAGCAACCTCGCGGCGACCGCCTACACGACCCCGCTGTATCACGTGCCGAGGCCGCCAGATGGCTGTCCGGCGGACAAATCCGTCCTGTCAATTCTTGTCCCCGCCCCCTTCCCGGCGTAGCCTTCCCTCTGCTCTGCCCGGCGCCGCCCATGTCTGTTCGTTTCGCCCATCTCCACCTGCACAGCGAGTACTCGCTGGTCGACTCGACCATCCGCATCAAGCAGCTGGTCGCCGCCTGCGCGCGGGCGGGTATGCCCGCCGTCGCGCTGACGGACGAGAACAACATGTTCGGGCTGGTGAAGTTCTACAAGCAGTGCACGGCGGCGGGCATCAAGCCGATCGGTGGCTGCGACATCTGGGTCTCAAGCCCCGATGATCCGCGCCCCTGGCGTCTCACGCTGATCTGCCAGGATCGCGACGGCTACCTCAATCTCTCCCGGCTGGTCTCACGCGCCTGGCGCGAAGGCCAGGGTACCGGCCGCGCGCTCGTCGACGCCGCCTGGATGCATCCCGAGAGCGTACGCGGCCTGATCGCCATCGCCGGTCGCGAGAGTGAAGTCGCACGCGTCGCGCTGACGGCGGGTCTTCCCGCCGCGACCCTGCGCCTCAGCTTCCTGCAGCGCCTGTTCCCCGACCGTCTTTACCTCGAACTGACCCGCACGGGCCGTGAGAACGAAGAAAACTGGGTGCGCGCCGCCATGGCGCTGGCAGGCGATCACGAACTGCCCGTGATCGCGAGCAACGACGTGCGCTTCCTGCTGCGCGAAGACTTCGATGCGCACGAGGCCCGCACCTGCATCAACCAGGGCCGCGTCCTCGCCGATCCGAAGCGTCCGAAGGATTACAGCGAAGAGCAGTACTTCAAGTCGCCCGAGGACATGGAGGCGTTGTTCGCCGACATTCCCGAGGCGCTGGAAAACACGGTCGAACTGGTCAAGCGCTGCAATCTTGTGCTCGAGTTCGGCACGTATTACCTGCCCAACTTCCCGGTCCCCGAAGGCCACACGCTCGACACCTTCATCCGCGATCTCGCGCAGAAGGGACTCGAAGAACGCCTCAGCCAGCATCCCATCGCCGCCGGCAAGACGCTGGAGGATTACCAGGCGCGCCTGGATCGCGAAGTCGACGTCATCATCCGGATGGGCTTCCCCGGCTACTTCCTGATCGTCGCGGACTTCATCGGCTGGGCGAAGGACAACGGCATTCCGGTGGGCCCGGGCCGAGGCTCGGGCGCGGGCTCGCTCGTGGCGTGGGTGCTGAAGATCACCGACCTGGATCCGCTGCAGTTCGAGTTGCTTTTCGAGCGCTTCCTCAACCCCGAACGCGTGTCGATGCCCGACTTCGACATCGACTTCTGCATGGATCGCCGCGACGAGGTGATCGACTACGTGGCGCGCAAGTACGGTCGCGATCACGTCAGTCAGATCATCACCTACGGCTCGATGGCGGCGAAGGCCGTGCTGCGCGACTCCGGTCGCGTGCTCGGCATGGGCTACGGTCAGGTCGACCGTCTCGCCAAACTCATTCCCAACCGTCCGCTCGACCTCACCCTCGGCGACGCACTCGGTCGTACGGAAAAAGCCAGGAAAGAACCCGATCGCATCGTCAAGGAATTCTGCGACGTCTACGATCAGGAAGAAGAGCCGCGCCAGCTGATCGACCTGGCGCTCAGCCTCGAAGGCCTCACCCGCAACGCCGGCAAGCACGCGGGCGGCGTGGTCATCGCGCCCACACCGCTGACCGACTTCGCCCCGCTGTACTGCGAAGCCAGCGGCGAAGGCGTCGTCACGCAGTACGACAAGGACGACGTCGAGGCGGTCGGCCTGGTGAAGTTCGACTTCCTCGGCCTGCGCACGCTCACGATCATCGACTGGGCGGTCAAGGCGATCAACAAGCGCCGGGCGAAGGAAGGCACGGACGCGCTGGTGATCGAATCGCTGCCGCTGGACGATATCAAGGTCTACGACCTGCTGAAGAAAGCGCAGACCGTCGCCGTCTTCCAGCTGGAGTCGCGCGGCATGCAGGGCATGCTGAAAGAGGCCCAGGCCGACCGTTTCGAAGACATCATCGCACTGGTGGCGCTGTACCGCCCCGGCCCGATGGATCTGATCCCCAGCTTCTGCGCGCGTAAGCATGGGCGCGAAGCGGTGGAGTACCCGGATCCGCGCGTCGAACCCATCCTGAAAGAGACCTACGGCATCATGGTCTATCAGGAGCAGGTGATGCAGATGGCGCAGATCGTGGGCGGTTACACGCTCGGCGGCGCCGACCTGCTCCGCCGTGCGATGGGTAAGAAAAAAGCCGAGGAAATGGTCAAGCACCGCGCGACCTTCCGCGAAGGTGCCGCCAAAGACGGGATCGTGGGCGACAAGGCCGATGCGATCTTCGACCTCATGGAGAAGTTCGCCGGCTACGGCTTCAATAAGTCGCACGCCGCCGCGTATGCGCTGGTGTCGTACCAGACCGCCTGGCTGAAGGCGCACTATCCCGCCGAATTCATGGCCGCGACGATTTCGTCGGACATGGACAACACCGAGAAGGCCGTCACCTTCCTCGAAGAAACGCGGGCGATCGGCATCAAGGTGCTGCCGCCCGACGTCAACGCGTCGGACTGGATGTTCGAAGCGGTGGAACCGCGCGTGGTGCGTTACGGCCTTGGCGCGATCAAGGGCGTCGGCCAGGGTATCTGCGAGGAAATCGTCGCCGAACGCAAGGCGAAGGGGCCGTTCCGCGGACTGGTCGACTTCTGCCAGCGCGTCGGCTCGAGCAAGCTCAACAAGCGCACCATGGAAGCGCTGGTCCAGTCCGGCGCGCTCGACGCGCTCGGCGAGAACCGCGCCACCCTGGTCAAGCACATTCCCGAAGCGATGCGCGCCGCCGACCAGGAAGCGAAGAACCGCGCTTCGGGACAGGTCGATATCTTCGGCAACGCGTTCGGTGAGGCGGAAGCCCCCAGCATCATCGAACTCTCCGGTTCAGTGCCGGAGTGGCCGCTCGAACAGCTGCTGCAGGGCGAGCACGACACGCTCGGCCATTACCTGTCCGGTCACCCCACCGACCCGTGGAAGGCCGAACTGGCGCAGCTGGGCAGCTGCCCCATCGGCGAGATTCCGCAGCGCTACCAGCCGCCCAAACCGCGCCGTAACGACGACGACGAAAACGCCAACCGCTTCCGTCGCGGCCCGGATACGCCGTGGACCGTGGCCGGCATGGTGGTGGGCATGCGCAAGCGTGGCGACAGCGATGCGTTCGTCCAGATCGAGGACGCGACGGGCGTGCTCGAGACCAGCTTTTTTCGTGACGTGTTCACCGACGCCGCCCCCCTGCTCACGCGCGGAAGCATGATCGTGGTCGAAGGGGGCCTGCGTATCGACGACTTCGCCGGCGGCTATCAGCTGCGTGCCCGCAAGGCCTACGCGCTGTCCGATGCCATGGAGCACTTCGGCCGCCTGCTCACGCTGAAACTCAACGGCGTCGGTCCGGACTTCCCGCAGCACCTGCGTCAGGCCCTGATGGGTTATCGCGGGGGACGTACCCCACTGATGCTGGCCGGCTACCGCAACGCGGAAGGCCAGGCCAGCCTGGAGCTGGGCGATCAGTGGCGCGTGCGCGCCCTCCCCGACCTCGTGCGCACCTTGCGCACGATCCCCGGTGTTCTGGGGACCGAGCTGCGCATGGTACGGCCGGCCGACTGAGCGCCGGCCGCTCCTGCCGGCCGGGCGATACGCCGCCTATTCGGACGCCGACAGCTGGACGGGAATCTGGCCGGGGTAGGAACGGACGACGACGACATCGTCCGCCTTGATCGCACCGACGCCGTCGACTTTCTGGATCCTCACGCCGATATGCCGGACATGCGAGCCTGCCGGGACGAGGACGCTGTCGACAAGTTCGCCCGAGGGCCAGCCCCCCGAGTTCAACTCGCCCTTGATGGCCTGTGTCTTATGCGCCGCGTTCCACTTCTTGTCGCCGTCGTCGAACGCGGTGGCTATGAGGACCGTGGCACCGCCCTGCTCGGCACCGACATGCGCGTGGACGGTGTAGACGAAATCGTCGGCGTCGGCGGGCGGGAGGGCGACCCACTGGGTCACACTGTCTTCCGGCTCCGCCAGGCGCACCGTCCGATAACGGTTATTCGCCGTGTCGTAGAGCGCCAGCGACGCGTTGTACCTGTCGGCGCCCGGTCCTTCGAAGACCCAGGGCGCCAGGTGACCGGCCATCGCGTGGCGCTTCGTGTTGAACCCGAACCACTGGTACTCGCCATGCCAGAAGGCGTCGTTTACGCCTTCAAAGTCACCGTTTGGCACGGTGAGCCGGCAGATCTGGCCTTCCGCGGCGATGTCGCACTCGGGCATGCGATGGATCGCGTAGGGGCCGGGGATCTCGGCGAACGCCACGTTCGCCCCGGAGACGCTGGCGACCAGGCCGACCATCAGAAGCGAGAAGCGGCGGCGTTTTGCGATACGGTGAATTGCACCGGGCATGATGATTCCTTTCGTCAGAAGAGGTGATCCTCCCGTCGACGCGAAGGTCGAGGCAGGGCCGCGGGCAGCCGTGCCCGCCGACGCATTCAATCAAAGATCACACGCCCGGGGGGGGCCGTCTGACGCGTGCGCCCGTTGTACCTACATGAATTTCGGGCAATTCTTACGTCCGGGGCCGACCGTACCCTCGCGCACACGTCCCAGGGCGCCACTGGGTATAATCAGCGGTCTTGTCCGGATGCTTCGTATTCATGAATCCCAACTTCCTCGATTTCGAACAACCCATTGCCGAGCTGGAAGCGAAGATCGAAGAGCTTCGTCATGCCAGCAGTGGGCAGGCTTTCAACATCGACGAGGAAGTGGGCCGTCTGCGTGAAAAGCTGAAGATCAAGACCAACGAGATCTTCCGCAATCTCACCCCGTGGCAGATCAGCCAGGTATCGCGCCATCCGGCACGTCCGTACACCCTCGATTACATCCAGGCGATGTGCGAGGAATTCCACGAGCTCAAGGGCGACCGCATGTTCGCGGACGACCAGGCCATCGTGGGCGGCCTTGCCCGTATCAGTGGCCGCTCGGTCATGGTGGTCGGTCACCAGAAGGGCCGCGACACCAAGTCCAAGGTGAAGCGCAACTTCGGCATGCCGCGCCCCGAGGGTTATCGCAAGGCGCTGCGGCTGTTCAAGATGGCGGAGCAGTTCAGGATCCCGGTCTTCACCTTCATCGATACGGCCGGCGCGTGGCCGGGCATCAATGCGGAAGAACGCGGTCAGTCCGAAGCCATCGCCCGCAATCTGCTCGAAATGGCCGAGCTGCGCGTGCCGATCATCTGCACCGTAACCGGCGAAGGCGGCTCCGGCGGCGCGCTGGCCATTGGCGTAGGCGACCGCACGCTGATGCTGCAGTACTCGACGTACTCGGTCATCACGCCCGAAGGTTGCGCGTCCATTCTCTGGAAGAGCGCCGACAAGGCCAAGGATGCCGCCGAGGTCATGGGCCTCACCGCGCCGCGCCTGCTCGAGAACGGCCTGATCGACAAGATCGTCCGCGAGCCCCTGGGCGGTGCGCATCGCAGCCCGCAGTCGATGGCGGTGCGTCTCAAGGCCGTGCTGCTCAACGAGCTGGACGCCCTCGAAGCGCAGCCGGTCGAAGCCCTGCTCGAAAACCGCTACAAGCGCCTGCGCGGCTACGGCGCCTTCACCGAGGGCTGATCGTCCCGGCATTGCGGTTACCATCGGCGCATATCCCCAGCGGACATGCGCCATGGCCGACGCTCTCGTCAAACTCGCCGTCCTGATCGACGCCGACAACGCCCGCCCCGCCATCGTCGATGGCCTGCTCGCCGAAGTGGCGAAGTACGGCACCGCGCACGTGAAGCGCATCTACGGCGACTGGACCGGCCCCAACCTCAACGGATGGAAGGCCGCCCTGCTCGATCATTCGATCCAGCCGATCCAGCAGTTCGCCTATACGTCCGGCAAGAACGCGACGGACTCCGCGATGATCATCGACGCGATGGACCTGCTGTACTCCGAACGCTTCGATGGCTTCTGCATCGTTTCCAGCGACAGTGACTTCACGCGGCTGGCGTCGCGCATTCGCGAGGCGGGGCTGATCGTTTATGGCTTCGGCGAACTGAAGACACCCAAACCGTTCGTCTCCGCGTGCGACAAGTTCATCTACACCGAGGTGCTGGTGGGCGCCAGCGAAAACGAGGGCGATGAAGCGCCCGCACCGAAGTCCGCCAGCGAACTGCGCGGCGATACCAAGCTCGTCAATCGCCTGCGCAACGCGGTGGAAGCCGCCTCCGATGAAAATGGCTGGGCCGCGCTCGGCGGCATCGGCAGCATCCTCAGCAAGCGCTCACCCGACTTCGATTCACGCAATTACGGCTACGCCAAACTGAGCGGCCTGATCAACGGCATCGGCCTGTTCGACGTGGACGAGCGTCAGTTCGGCAACGCCAAACACCTTTACGTGCGCATGCGAAGCAAGGGCAAATGAGTCGTTCCCTGACCGATCACGTGGCGAGCGCTCTTAGTGACGCGCCCAGGGCTGCGCTCGTCGTCGCGTTCAGTGGCGGGCCGGACTCGAGCGCCCTCCTGCACGCCCTGGCGACCCATTCGCCACGCCCGCCGTTGCGTGCGCTGCACGTGGATCACGGGTTGCATGCCGAAAGCGGCGCGTGGGCTTCCCACTGCCGACGATTCTGCGACGGTCTGGAAATACCTCTCGAGGTAGCCCGTGTCTCCGTGGATCTCAGTCGCGGCGAAGGGGTCGAATCCGCCGCGCGACGTGCGCGGCACGCCGCCTTCGCTGCATCGCTGCGTCCCGGCGAGCGCATGGTGCTGGCACATCATCGGGACGACCAGGTCGAGACCGTGCTGCTGAAACTTCTGCGTGGCGCGGGGCCCGACGGCCTGGGCGGCATGCGTCCGCTGCGTCCGTCAGGCGCGGGGATGCTCTGGCGGCCCCTCCTCGACCTGCCGCGCGACGCGCTGCTCGAGCATGTCGCCACGCATGCCCTGTCGACGATTCACGACCCGTCCAACGACGACCCGTCGATCGCCCGTGGCTACCTGCGCGGCAGCGTGCTTCCCGTGCTTCTCGAACGTTGGCCTCAGGCTGGCACCAGCATCGCGCACAGCGCGCGGCTATGCATGGAAGCGGCCGACAGCCTGCGCGATGCCTGGATGGATGCACTGGAAACCGTGCGCCGCCCCGAGGGAACGCTGGACGCCGAAGGCTGGCTCGCGCTTCAGCCGGCGTGGCGGACGCCGCTGCTCGAGCACTGGCTGCACACGCAGGGCCTGTCCGCCCCCACGACCGGACAGCGACTGCAACTGGAACGTCAGGCCTGCGAAGGTGGCGCCGAAAAGCTTCCGCTGGTCGGCTGGCTGGATACCGAGGTGCGTGTCTGGCGCGGCCGCCTGTGGGCCATGCGGCGACTGCCCCCGTTCGATACCGAATGGTCCTCGACGTGGTCCGGTGAGCCGCTGGCGCTGCCCGGTGGAGGCACGCTCACCCTGGGCTCCGCGCGACTACGGGAGCCGCTACAGGTGCGCTATCGCTCCGGCGGCGAAACCTTGCGTCCCGACGGGGACCGTCACACCCGCGAACTGCGTGACCTGTTCCAGCAGGGCGCGGTGCCGCCATGGCGCCGTCCGCGCATGCCTCTCCTGTGGTCAGGCAAGGAACTGGTCGCCGTCGGATCACGCTGGATGAGCGAACGCGGCCGACGGTTGTTCCAGGAAGCGGGTGGCGTCCTCACGTGGGATGAGGACGCCTGATTCGTCGCCCGATTGATCAAAACGCCTATGTGAGCTAGTTTTGCGGCCATGCCGAAGTCGTCCGCCCCTGTCGCCGCCACTCCCTCGATCGCCGAGTTCGAGCATTCGCTCGACGAACTCGAGCAACTCGTCACACGGATGGAAGGCGGCGAACTCAGTCTCGACGAGTCCCTCAAGTCCTTCGAGCGCGGCATCGGCCTCTATCGCCACTGCCAGACGGCGCTGGAGCAGGCCGAACTGCGCGTGCGACTCCTGCTCGATCCCGAAGCCCCCGAAACCGCCGAAGCCTTTGACTCCCGCACCGACTGACCTGCCCGCGCCGCTCAAGGCGCTGGTCGGCCGTGCAGACGACGCGCTCGCGCGCGCGCTGCCCGCCGAGGACCTCGCCCCCACCGAACTCCATCGCGCCATGCGCTACGCGGTGCTGGGCGGTGGCAAGCGTCTGCGCCCCCTGCTCGTCTACGCGGCGGGCCATGCCCTCGGTTGCGACGGCGGGATCCTCGACGCGCCCGCGAGTGCCGTGGAGATCATCCACGCGTATTCGCTCGTGCACGACGACCTGCCGGCCATGGACGACGACGACCTGCGTCGCGGCCGCCCGACCTGCCACATCGTCTTCGGCGAGGCCATGGCGATCCTCGCCGGGGATGCGCTGCAGGCGCTTGCGTTCGAGATTCTGGCCACGCCGTTCGGTTCCGAGGACGACGCCATGTCACGGATCGCCATGCTGCGCACCCTCGGCGCGGCCTGCGGTGCCGAAGGTATGGCCGGCGGCCAGGCCTTCGATCTTTCGGCGGTGGGTACCCGGCTGTCGCTCGATGAGCTCGAGCGCATGCACGCCTACAAGACCGGCGCCCTGATCCGCGCCTCGGTTCGCCTCGGCGCCCTCGCGGCCGGGTGCCGGGACGACGCCTTGCTGCAACGACTGGACCGTTACGGCCATGCCGTCGGACTGGCGTTTCAGGTCCGCGACGACATCCTCGATATCGAGGGCGAATCCGCCGTCATCGGCAAGACCGCCGGCAAGGACGCGGCAGCCGACAAGCCGACGTTCCCGTCGATCATCGGCCTCGATGCCTCGAAGGCGCACCTGACCGCCCTGGTCGACGATGCCCTCGACGCCATCGCCCCGCTCGGTCCTCGTGCCGAATGGCTGGCGGACCTCGCCCGCTATTCCGCCAACCGCGGCCACTAACCGCCCACGGCGCGAGGCAACGCGACGGTGAGGGCCTGCCCTGCCGCCGAACGAAAAAAACCCGCCTGAGCGGGTTTTTTTCTTTCCGTCACAACGGTTCGAATCAGCTCACCAGCCGCAAGGCGAACGGATACCGATACGTTCCCGTCTGACTCACCTTTATCGCGGCGAGGATGCAGAAGACGATGTTGACGATCCACAGAACCAGATGCAGGAAGGCACCGATGAGGATCACCGTGAGAATCCAGCAGATCACGTAACCGATAAGCACGGTCAACTGAAAGTTCAGCGCTTCCTTGGCCTCGGCCACCAGGTAGCCCTTGTCCGCCTTGTCCTTGTTGATCAGCCAGACGACCAGCGGCACGATGATGCTGAGGATCAGCCCGGACAGATGCGTGAGCATCGCCAGGTTCTTGTCGTCGTTGGTGTGCGCGGAGGCGGGCGGCACCGGTTCGTACGGCGGGGCGCCATACGGGGGCGGCGACGGCGGCGGAGGTGTCGGCGGCGGCGGTGTCGGCGGGATGTGGTCGGACGGCGTACTCATGGCGCTGCTCCGTAAGATGTCGCGCCCACTGTCGGAGAGCGCCGTGAGCCTGTCAAGCAGACTTCCGGCAGGGTCGGGCCGTCCGTCACGACGGCCCGGACCCGCTCATTCGCCGGCGATGGTCATCTTCTCGATGAGCCAGGACCCGGTCAGCACGTGCGAGCGCCGGTCCACGTCGGCACCGACCGCCGCCAGGCCGGCGTACATGTCACGCAGATTCGCCGCGATGGTGATCTCTTCGACCGGGTAGGCGATTTCGCCGTTTTCCACCCAGAAACCCGACGCGCCGCGGGAATAATCACCCGTCACGATAGACACACCCTGCCCCATCACCTCGGTGACGAGCAGGCCGGTACCGAGCTGGCGCAGCATGCCGGCGAAGTCGTCGTCGCCCGTCTTCACGACCAGGTTGTGCACGCCACCAGCGTTGCCGGTGGACTGCAGACCCAGCTTGCGTGCCGAATAGCTGCCGAGGATGTAACGCTGCAACACGCCATCCACGACCAGCGGCGACTCGACCGTGGCGACGCCTTCGGCATCGAAAACGGACGAGCCCAGACCGCGAGGAATGAGCGGTTTCTCATCGAGCCGGAACCACGACGGCAGGATCTGCTTACCCGCGTGGTCGACAAGAAAGCTCGACCGGCGGTAGAGCGATCCGCCGCTGATCGCGCCGAGCAGGTGCCCGAGCAGGCCGCGGGCGACTTCCGGTGCGAACAGCACCGGCGACTGGCGTGTACCGAGGCGACGCGCATTCAGGCGCGACAGCGTGCGCTCGGCGGCCTTGCGACCGATCTCGGCGGGGTCCATGAAGTCCTGCGCGCGGCGGCCACTGTCGTACCAGTAGTCGCGCTGCATGGCGTCGTCCTCGCCCGCAATAAGCGCGACGGACAGCGAATGGCGCGTGCCTCGCTCGCGGCCGAGGAAGCCATGCGAGTTGGCGTAGACCGACAGGCTCCGGCCCGTGTTGACGCTGGAACCGTCGGAATTGGTGATGCCCGCCACCTCGCGACCGCCGTCCTCGATGGCCTGGCCCAGCGCGATGGCCTGGTCCACGTCGAGGTCCCACGGATGCCAGAGGTCCAGGTCGGGGAAGCTCGTGGCCATACGGTCGGCGTCGGCCAGACCGGCCGCCGGGTCTTCCTCGGTGAACCGGGCGATGGCGCAGGCCTGCTCGATCGTGGCCTGGATCGAGTCCGGATTGAGGTCCGCCGTACTCGCGGAGCCCTTGCGCTGGCCGAAGTACACGGTCAGCGAGAAGCCGCGATCACGGGTGTGCTCGACGGTCTCGACCTCGCCCAGACGGACGTTGACGCTGAGTCCCGTGTCGATGCTGGCGGAGACCTCCGCCTGGCTGGCGCCGGCCGCGCGGGCCCGGCGGATGGTGTCCTCGGCGAGGGTGGCGAGGCGGTCGAGGTCCTGCTGGCTGCTGTCGGCGGTGGAAACGAGGCTCACTTAGGGCTTCCCGGAGGGCTGGGTTAGAATGACGGGCCGCACGCGGCCAACCCATCGGATATGGGGCCGCGTGACCCGATCAAAAGCAACGCAGCGCACCGTCCATGGTGCCATGGAACCGTTATGAGCATCCGTGTCGGCTACTACCGCCACTTCAAGGGCATGCCCTATCGCGTACTGGGCACCGCCCGGCACAGCGAGACGATGGAAGAACTCGTCGTCTATCAGGCCCTCTATGGCGAACACGGCCTCTGGGTACGCCCGGCCAGCATGTTCGCCGAGACCGTCCAGCACGACGGCAACACCGTACCGCGCTTCGCCTTCGAGCGTGACGCCACCGATCCGCTCGCCATTCAGGAGACCCAGGCATGAGGCCGCATGACGACCGTCCGCGCACGGACGAGGAAGAAGAAGACTTCGGCCCCAGCCGCAGCGAACTGCGCCGCAACGCGCTCGATATGCTGAAGCTTGCCGGCCAGCTGATGGACCTGCCGCCCAGCCGCATCCCCAAGCTGAAGCTGCCCGATGACATCGTCGACGAGATCGGCCGCACCCGGAAAATCACGGCGCACATCGCCCGCAAGCGTCAGCTCGCCTACCTGGCCAAGCAGATGCGCCGCCATGGCGACGCCGCCTTCGTCGACGCCCGCGCCGCGCTCGGTGAAGACCGTGATCGCCAGCGTCAGGAAGCCGCGCACATGCATCGCCTGGAGGCCGCACGCGAAAAGCTGCTGACCGGTGGTGACGAAGCGCTCGGCGAGCTGTTCGACAAGTACCCAGATCTCGATCGCCAGCACGTACGATCGATCGTGCGTCAGGCACGCGTCGAGCGCGACGCGAACAAGCCGCTGCATGCGTTCCGCGAGATTTATCGGTTGTTGAAAGAGCTGGAAGCTTCGCAGGCGGACGACGCTGCGGAATGAAGATGAGCCCGGCCGATGCCGGGCTTTTTCTTTGAGGTGTTCGTGTGTTGGTTTCATGCATGACGGCATGGATCGCGCCCTGACTTTGGGGCAATTCCGAAAAATGCGGCTGATTTCGGGGGCTGCGGTAATCCCGTGTCGCGAGCAGGCTCGCTCCTACAACAGCGGTAGCGGGTGCGCGGTGGCGGGCGGTGGCGGGCGGGCGGTGGCAGGCGGACGGCAGCGGGTGAGCAAGCGGTCGCTTTCAGCTCGGTATACCTCACCGACCGGAGGTGACGTCGGTTGCCGTTCCTGGAGCGCTTCCGCACGAAGGCGAAGGCCGTAGGAGGACTTAGCGACAGGAATGGCAGCCGGCGGCGCCCTCCCTCAGTGCGAACGCTCCGAAACGAATCGCGATGGCGAAGCCGAGCCGAGCCGAGCCGTCCAGAGAAAGACAAAAAAAGGGCGACGGATCACTCCGCCGCCCTTTTTCTTTTTCACGTACTCAACTTACCAACCAATCCCCAGATCCAGATGCTCCGGCTGGGTCTCGATCAGCGTCGAGCTCTGATCCGACACATCGTCATACGCAAAGCCATACGCCTTGCCGTTCACCCCATGCAGGTGCCAGAAGCGCGCGTAGTAGTTCGCCGGCGACTGCAGGTAGAACGCACCGGCGTCCTTCCACTCGCTGTTGTCTTCCATGACGTGACGGTTGAACGCCGCACAGATCTGCGCCTCGAGCTGGCCTTCCACGCCCCACGGATCGTTCGATCGCGCCAGCGTGCCCTTACCTTCGAGCACATCCTGCGTGGTCGGCTTCTGCACCTTGAAGAGCATGCCCTGCGGCTCGTCCGGCTCGTGCGTGTCCGCCCAGTTCGTGTGTCTGAACACCAGCACGCCATCGACCACGGAACCTTCGAACTGCTTGGCACCGATGCTCATCTGCAGCACGTTGGACTGGTAGTACGTCCACGACTGGTCGATGTAATCGTCGAAGTAATGCTCGTGCGGCTTGCCCACATCGAACGCCGCCTTACCCGGGGCCAGGATCCGGATCGGATCGGCATCGGCGATCTGGAACTCCGCCGGCACCTCCTGGTTGTACTCGGCGAAGATCTGCGCACGTGTCTGCGTGATACCCGAGTTCACGTGACGGGTCTTGTTACCGCCGTACACATCGAGCGACAGCGGGATGGAGAACTGATCCACCTGCGTCGTGTTGATGAAGATGGCATCGTCGTTCCAGGTGAACTCATACCAGTCGTAGTACACGTCGATGTTCGGGTCCGTCGCGTTGAGCGGGTTGGGACCGGCAAAACCGATGGTGTTATCGGCCGCCTTGAGCACCTTGATGTACATCGGCTCGCCGACCGAGACGAAGATACGCCCCGAACTCAGCTTCGGCAGCTTGAGCAGTTTCGACTGCGCGAGCGTGAAGAAGTAGTTCGGATAGTTCTGTCCGTTCTTGGTCAGGTGACCCGTAGCATCGTTGTCCTCCACGGCGAGCGGCACGGTCGTGCCGTCCGGCTTCACCCACGAGAACACGTTGGTGGTCGGGTCGCGGCCGATGACGGCGACAAATACCTTGTCGTCGGGCCACTTGCCGTTGGTCGCGTTGCGCAGCTGCGTACCGATGAAGCCCGGGTACACGTCGTAGTCGAAGCCCGTCGACGGATCGTTCGTGCCGGTGCCCGGATTGGACGGATCGGTCGGCGTCGTGCCTGCATCCGCACCGTACACCTCGAACTCCCACAGCGAGTAACCGTACTGCGTGGAACGCGTCTGGCCGTGCATACGCACATATCGGGCCGAGACGGCCGGGAAGGTCAGCGTTTCGACCCCACCCGTGCTGCCGGCCTTCGCGTACGCGGTGCTCCATGACTGGCCATCCATCGACACCTCGATCAGATACTTGATGGCATGCGCGTTTTCCCAGTTCAGTACCACCTTGTTCACCGACTTCACCGAGCCGAGGTCGACGCGGATCCATTGGTCGTCCGTGAAGCCCGAGGACCAGCGCGTACCGGCGTCACCGTCGTTGACGTTGGCTGCCTTGAACGCCACGGCGTTCTCGGTATCCGATGCCAGCACCGGTCGATTCAGTGCCAGGTTGCCACTGGCGGGTGCCGGATCCTGCGAGGCGACCGGCTGCTGCACCGTCAGCGTCGCCGCGCTGCTGGTGACGCTGCGGCCCGACGCATCGGTCACGACCACATCGTAGCTACCCGCGTCCGCGGTCGTCGCGGTGAAGCCGAAGGTCGCCGACGTCGCACCGGCCACCGAGGCGGCGTTACGTCGCCACTGATAGCTGACCGCGCTACTCGCCTTGACGCTGACGCCGAAGCTCGCCGCCTGGCCCGCGGTCACGCTCTGCGACTGCGGCTGGGTGATGAACGACGGGGGCGGCGCGGCGGCATACACCTCGAACTCGAACATCGAGACACCGTAACCGGTGTTGCGCTTCAGGCTGTTCATGCGCACGTACTGCGCCGTCTGCACCGGGAACGTCTGCGTGTCGACGCCACCCTTGCCCACAACCGGACCCACGATGGTGTTCCACGACTTGCCGTCGCTGGAGACATCGATGGTGTACTGCGCCGACGACGCGTTCTCCCAGCGCATGATCACGTGGTCGAAGCTCTTCACCGACCCCAGGTTGACCACCAGGTCGACCGGATCCACCTGCTGCACCGAACCCCAGCGCGTATCGAAGTCCCCATCGATCGCGGCGGACGGACTCAGGTCCGGACGCTCCGTACCGAGGGACGACGACGCGGACGCACCGGCGGAAGCGAGCGCGATGTTCACGCCCCCCTTGCCGTCACCCGGCTTACCCGGGCTGGCCGGATTGCCACCGCCGTTGTCGTTGCCGCCACCCGGCTGCGTCACCGGACCGGCCCATGCCGGCGGTTCGAAGCCGGCCGTCGAATTATCGACCGTCAGCACGACGTTGTTGCTTGCCGCGGTGATGCCCTGCGCGCTGACGACATTGACGCGATACACCGTGCCATTCTGCGCGGCCGTGAGGGCACGCGTGGCATAGGTACCGTCGGCCGTGCTCGAGACGAACGTGAGCACGTCCTGGTCGTTGGCGTCCCTGGTCACCGTGTACCAGTCGTAGCTGAGCGGACCCACGCCCGTCGCCGTCACGGCGAAGTGCGCGGAACGACCGACACCGGCCTTCTGGGCGCCCGGCTGAGCAGTGATGCTCGGCGCGACCACCTTCGTGCCCTTGACGCAGAGCACATGGCCCGGATTGTTCTCGGCCACTTCGCGACGGATATCGCCCAGCGAACTCACCTGGAAGGCGAACGTCGCGTCGGTCGGGTCCTTGCCATCGGTCCACGTATTCCATGCGCCCGGGAACGCGGCGCTGGAGTAATGCTGGCCGCTGATGGCCAGCGCTTCGTCGACGGTCGGCAGACGCATGCCGTCCTGCGCGCAGGTCTGGATCGCGATGGACTGCGTGAACTGCGCACCCTGGTCGGCGAAGCCACGCTGCACGCGATCCCACTGCAGGCCACTGAGGTTGTCCGTTACCAGCGTCGAGCCCGTCGCGGACGTGTAGCGATCCGTGATGGCGCAGCAACCGGGCGAGTTGTACACCTCGAACTCATACAGCGAGTAACCGTAGTCCGTGGCACGCTTGACGCCCTGCATGCGGACATAGCGACCCTTCACCGGGTGGTCGAAGGTGAAGTCCTCGGTGCCACCGTTGCTCGTATCGGTGTGATACGCGTCCTGGAAGCCGCCGTCGGGGCTGTCGGAGTACTGGATCCTGTACTCGCTGGCGTGCGCGTTTTCCCACTTCAGCACGACACGGTTGAACGTCCGTGACGAGCCGAGATCGACCGTGATGTTCGCGTTGTCGTCGCCGACCTTCGAACCCCAGCGGGTGGTCTCGTCACCATCCACCGCCTGCCATGCGGCGGTGCCGTTGACGTTCTCCACCTCCGTGGACGAGGTCGCCTTCTCGCGGGCAAGATTCGCGCCCGGCGGTGCCAGTGTGAGCTTCGCCGAGGCGGTCGCGACAACGCCGGTGATGTTGGTCACCGACACGGTATAGGTGCCGACATCGCTCTGCTGCACGGAGGGCAACGTGAGCGTGGGCAGATCGTCGCCCACCGCGACGCCACCAACCGACCACTTGTAGTGAAACGGTGAGGTGCCCGCCACGAGGGTGGACGCATCGAACGTCGCCGGCTGACCCGGGTTGGCACGCACATCGGCCAGCGCACCGGTGAACACCGGCGGACGCGCGGCATTCACCGTGAGGTGAGCGGGCACCGACGACGCATTGCTGCCGAAGTTCCTGATGACGACAGCGTAGTTCACGTTGTTGTCGGCCACGGTCAGGCTCGGCGTGACATAGCTCGGGCCATTCGCACCCGGGATCTCCGCCGCGCCTTTCATCCACTGGTAGCTGAGCGTGGGCGAACCCGACGCGACCACCTGGAAGTGCGCCTGCTGGCCCTCGTCGACGTTCTGCGCGATGGGCTGCGTCGTGATGGTCACCGGGCCGAAGGCGAACACCTTCAGCAGCGCGGGGGCCGACTCCTGATCCGGGCCCTGTCCGTGCACGACCACCGTATAGCTGCTGCCGTCATCCGCACGCGTCGACGCCGGTGTCACATAGCTCGCGCTGGTGGCGCCCGCGATGGCGACGCCGTTCTTCTTCCAGGTGAACGTGAGCGGCGGCGTGCCGGACGCGGTCACGGAGAAGTGACCCACATCACCTTCCGTCACGTCCTGCCCGATGGGCTGCGCGATGATCGACGGCGGACCCGAAGCATTCGGAGCCGCGGGAACGTCGACGATGTTGAACGTCGCCGTGCCTGCCGTGAGGCCGGCCGCCGTGGCGGTGACCGTGACCTGGCCGGCGGTGAACTTCGAGCGCAGGGCGATCTTCTGCAGGCCACCTTCGAACTGCAGCTCCGGCGAACCCGGTGAGTGATAGCTGTGAATCGGCTCGGGGATGCCGCCATTGTTGTCCGGCACTTCACCGGCGCTGTAATCGACGTACTGCTGCGTACCGCCCTGATAGGTCACGATGGACGCGCCGCCGGTGACTTCGAAGGTCACCTTCTGCGCCGCCGTCGGTACGACGACGCCGTTCTTGTCGACCACCTTCGCCACGATGAACGCGGCGTCGGAGCCGTTGGCGGTGACCTGGAAGCGCGAGCCATCGGGCTTGACCACGTTCGGCACGACGTCGAGCTCGATGTGATCGGCGGTGCCTGCCGTGGTCAGCGTATCCTGCACGGACTGACCATTGGCATCGGTGCGCACGTTGCCCAGTGCGTCGAGGCACTGCGCGGTCGCGGTACCCGACTGCCACGTGAGGTTCCAGTGCACCTGACCGGGCAGCTTCGTGGTGGCCTGCGCCTTGTCGGCACCGACCATCTTGCCGGTTTCTTCGTCGACCGGGCCGTTCTCGAGCGCGTAAGACGCTTCGTCGATGGTGTCCCAGGTATTGGGCACCTGATCGCTGCCCTGCGGCACGCCGTTCACCAGCAGGCGCACCTTCGGGCAGTTACTGAACGCATTCACCTGGATATTGCCGGGGCGATTCCAGTGATTGGCCAGCTTGACCACCGGCCGCAGTTCGTACGGCACCCACACCGATTCGTAGATGTAGTACAGCATGCGCGGAAAGCGGTTCGCATCGGTCATCGATGCGTTGTTGCCGCGCACGTTGTGGCGGAAGCCCTTGATCGGCTTGCCGTCGGCGTGCGTCGCGATACTGCCGTCCGGGTTGCGCTGGTAGGTCCAGTGCGTCGCGTCCTCGAGACCTTCAACCATCTCGATGACTTCGCCCGGCGTATCCGACATGTACCACTGCGCCATGCCGAACGTACCGACCTTGCGCGCCTGCGAATACGGCACGAGGTAGTTGAGCGCGAAGGCCAGCTCGTAGTCGTACGAATGACGCAGCGTACCCGGACCCCAGTATTCCGCGCCCCAGGCCGGTTTGTTCGGGAATTCGTTCGAATGCAGGTAGGTTTCGCAACCGGCCTTCGAGCAGCTGAGGATGTCGCCATTGGCGGCATCGGGCGTGCGGTCCGCCGCGGCGCGCGGTGCGATGCTGTCCCACGTGCGTGCCAGCGCGCGAAGTTCCACCGCGAACGGTGTCGACATCACGCCATTGTCGTGCTCCCACGCGAGGATCGACGGGTGGCTGCGATCGCGGATCACGATGTCACGATGGACCTCGCGCTTGATCGTCCACATGTCGTTACACGCCCGGTCGCCGGTCGCGCAGGGCGTGGCGAAGCCGTTCTCGCCGTCGCCGCTGGGCTGCACGATGAATACGCCCAGCGCATCCGCCGCCTCGACGAATTCGGGACTGGACGGCGAGTGACCCGGGCGCCACAGGTTGCCGCCACCGGCGGCCAGCTGCTGCAGATCGCGCCACTGCTGTTCTTCCGGCACGGACGAGCCGAGCGCGGGGTAGTCGTAGCGGCCGGAGCCGCCCCACATGTATTGCTTCTTGCCGTTGATGTACGGGAAGTCCTTGTCCCAGGTGATCACGCGAATGCCGAGCGTGCTCTGCTTCGCATCGACCACGACGCCGTCGATACTGACCGTGTGCAGCACCTTGTACAGGTACGGCTTGCCGTCCAGGCTGTTGTTTGGAAACCACAGGTGCGGGTTGCTCACCTGCAATGTTTCGTCGAAAACGGGCGTCTGGTCGCTGGGCACGTAGTTGGCCGGCAGCGACTTCTGCTGCTGGTCCGACGTCACGACGTTGCCGTCGGCGTCGACGATCTGGGTCGTCAGCGTGACCGTCTTCGCGGCGGCGGTTTCGTTCGCGACGTTGGTCTGCACGCGTACGACGGCCGAGGTGTGGTCGGCACTCAGGCTCTGCGTACCGACGTAGGTACCCCAGGTGTTCTGACCCGCGTAGACGTTTTCCGGGATGTGCACGAAGTTGGTGACGTGCAGCTTTACCGGGCGGAACAGGCCCGCTTCGGCCTGGCCAAAACGGAAGGAACCGGAGAAACCCGGATCCTCGAAGAAACCGCCGCCGCTGCGGCTGACCTTGACGGCCAGCACGTCGGTGCCGTCGAATTTGAGGAAAGGCGTCAGGTCGACGATGTGCGGCACGAAGCCGATGACGTGGGTCGCCTGCGCATCCTTCTGGCCTGGCTGGTTGAGCACGCCGGTGCCGGGAACGAAATGGCCGTTGATGTAGACACGGTCACCCGTGTGCGCACCTTCGAACTCGACCATGACCTTCTTGCCGGCGAACTTCGCCGAGTCGTCGAGCCTGACGCGATACCAGCTGGTCTCGCCGTCCAGGCTGCCCTGGCCACCGCCGGACTCCTGGTTGATGAAGGTGGTGAAGTCGTTGGCCGCGTGCGGGATGCCGACGGTCAGCCACGCGCTGTCGTTGTAGTTGACCAGGGCGCCGTCGTCGCCGTTGGGCAGCGGCGCGTAGGTCACCGGGTCATTCGGGTTGGCGATGGCCTGCTTGGTGTATTTCCAGGGCCGGGCACCGAGATTGATGTCCTGCCGGTCCGAGGGCGCGAGCGTGACGGCTTGCGCCGTCGCGGTCACGCCCAGGAGCGCGATGGCGAGCAAGGCGGACAGCCTCGCCAGCCTCGGCGTACCGCGGGGTGATCTGGGTTGTCGCTTCATGGACGAGAGGTCCCCTGTATGTGCCACGTGTGAGGTGAGCCGCGTGATCGACAGCACATTTCCCATCGCGCACGAACGCGTGCGCCAGCGCATATCGCGCCGGCGGTCTTCGTTCGTTTCGCGGTAAGTGGAGGTGGACCCGCCTTGCCCCGGGCTTTAGCCATCCATACGCTGTCAGCGCGAATCTTCCGCTTGCTGAATGTCACTCACAATACTAGAGGGTGCTCGAAGCACGACTTTTCGCAGAGTGAGTTCGCATTCCGTGACGGACGTCCGGTTTGCCCGGCAGAGGATTGCTTCGATCAAGACCGGAACGCACGTTGCATGCGTTCCTTGGTGACATACCTCTTGCGAGGTATGTCACGAAAACGTTCCACGTCAACGTATTGGCGGTCAGGCCGCGGTGCCGCCGACGGTCATGCCATCGACACGCAACGTCGGCTGGCCCACACCGACGGGCACGCTCTGCCCGTCCTTGCCGCACACGCCCACGCCTTCGTCGAGCGCGAGGTCGTTGCCGATCATCGAGACGCGCGTGAGCACCTCGGGGCCGGAGCCCACCAGGGTGGCACCCTTGACCGGACGCGTGACCTTGCCGTCTTCGATGAGGTAGGCCTCGCTCGCCGAGAAGACGAACTTGCCGTTGGTGATGTCGACCTGACCGCCGCCGAAGTTCACGGCGTAGAGGCCACGCTTGACCGACCGGATGATCTCCTCCGGCTCACGGTTACCGGCGAGCATGTAGGTGTTGGTCATGCGCGGCATCGGCAGCTGCGCGAAGGACTCGCGACGACCGTTACCGGTGGACCTGACACCCATCAGCCGCGCGTTGAGCTTGTCCTGCATGTAACCCTTGAGGATGCCGTTCTCAATCAGCGTGGTGCATTCGGTCGGCGTGCCTTCGTCGTCGATGCTCAGCGAGCCACGGCGACCCGGCAGCGTGCCGTCATCGACGATGGTCACTCCGTCGGCCGCGACACGCTGGCCGATGCGACCGGTGAAGGCGGAACTGCCCTTGCGGTTGAAGTCACCTTCGAGGCCATGGCCGATGGCCTCGTGGAGCAGCACGCCCGGCCAGCCCGGGCCAAGCACGACGGTCATGTTGCCGGCCGGCGCATCCACCGCTTCGAGATTGACCAGCGCCTGGCGCACCGCTTCCTCGGCGAAGGCGTGGGCGCGACCGTTCTCGATCAGTTCGCCATAGCCGTAACGACCGCCGCCACCGGAATGACCCTGCTCGCGGCGGCCGTTCTGCTCGGCGATGACCTGGACGTTGAGACGCACGAGCGGACGTACGTCGGCGGCCAGCGTGCCGTCCGAGCCGGCGATGAGGATCGTGTCGAGCGTGGCCGCCAGGCTGACGATGACCTGCCTGACGCGCGGATCGCGCGAACGCGCATAGGCATCCACCTCGCGCAGGAGCGCGATCTTGGCTTCGTTGGGCAGGCTCTCGACCGGGTCGATGGCCGGATACAGCCCGCGCCCTGTCGCGATGGCGAGCGGTTTGCCGGCACCCGCTCCGCCCTGCGCGATCGCGCGCGCGGCACGGGAGGCTTCGAGCAGCTGCGGAAGCACGATTTCGTCCGAATAGGAGAAACCGGTCTTCTCACCGGAGATGGCGCGCACGCCCACACCCTGCTCGATCGAGTGGCTGCCATCCTTGACGATGCCTTCCTCCAGCACCCACGACTCGCTGCGGGAATGCTGGAAATACAGATCCGCCGCGTCGATCGATGGCCCCATCAGCTGGGAAAAGACGCGATCGAGGTCGGTGGAAGCCAGGCCGCCGGGGGTGAGCAGGCGCCGTTCGGCAAGGGAAATCAGGGAATCCATCAGGTTCGCCGGTAGAGATGGGGAACCCCACAGGTGGGGTCGGATGGGGTCAGCTTAAACCCTGGTCCCTCCTGCGTCACCGGCGGCGGACGGCCCAGGCAGCCCCCAGGCCGGCCGGGTGCTAGGATTCGTCCAAACTCACCGGAACGGAGCCTCCATGAGCAGGGGAAAGAAGCGGGCCATCGCCCGTCGTGTCGCGACGGCGCCTGTCCGTCGTGCGGAAGCGGTCGTCGACGAAACACGCGACCTGCTGAACAAAAGCGGTCACCTCGACCCCCGCAAGGCCATGGTCAGCACGGCGATTGCGCTGTCGCTCGGCTTCCTCTGCCTGTTGGCCGTCATTGCCTTTCATTTCCCCCAGTACCTGACCACGCCCGATCTGCGGCACAAGTATTCGGTGGATGTCCTGCGTCAGGCACTGCTGGGTGCGCTGCTGATCGCCGGCGGCCTGTCGCTGGCGAACGTCATCCTCGGCCGCCGCCGCAACCTCAATATCGCCGCGTTCGCCATGGTACTCGCCGCCGTCGCGCTCGGCGGGTCGCGCGTGCCGGTAGGCGCATTCCCCGACCACACGCCCTACATCGGCCTCGACTGGTTCATCCTCGACCTGCTCGGCTCGACAGTGTTGTTCGTCGTGATCGAAAAACTGTTTCCGCTTTACCGTGGTCAGTCGGTGTTTCGCTTCGAGTGGCAGACCGACATGAAGCACTTCGCCGTGAATCACTTTGCGGTGGGCCTCGCGCTGCTCGTGGTGAACTTCCTGATCCACCACGCGTTCACCTGGCTGGTGAACAGCGACTTCCAGCGCATGGTCGCGAGCATCCATTTCGTGCCCCAGCTGTTGTTGTGCATTCTCGTCGCCGACCTGGCGCAGTATGCAACGCACCGCGCGTATCACGAGGTGCCTTTCCTCTGGCGCTTCCACTCCGTACACCACAGTGTGAAGACGATGGACTGGCTGGCCGGTTCACGCCAGCACATGCTGGAACTGCTGTTCACCCGCGTCTGCGTGCTGGCTCCGCTTTACGTGCTGGGTTTCAGCGAAGCGGTGACCAACGCGTACATTCTGGTGGTCGGCTTCCAGGCGGTGTTCAACCACGCCAACGTGCATCTGCCGTGGGGTCCGTTGAAGTACGTCCTCGTGACACCTGATTTCCATCACTGGCATCACGCGTCGGACGACGAAGCGATCGACAAGAACTATGCGGCGCATTACGCCTTCATCGACTATGCGTTCGGTACCGCCGTCAAGTCGACGAAGCAGTTTCCGGAGAAATACGGCGTGGTGGGTGACTACATGCCGGATGGGTTCGTGAGGCAGCAGCTGTTTCCGTTCAGCAAAACGAAGACCTGAAGCGCGTCCGCATCCGGCATGCGTTTCGCGCGCAGGGCGCGCTCCTACAACGGCTTGGTGGCCGTGGAGGGCTCGCCCTTCTCGATCGGGGTGAACACGGGTTTATCCCAGCTGCCCGTGACGTGGTATCGCTTGCGCGCCGCCTGGTTCAGACCGCGGCCAAGGATGCCCTGAACGGCGAGACCCGCCGCGGCGCCGACGGGACCGCCGGCCAGCGCACCGACGACCGGCAGGCTGTTGCCGAGGTGCGGCACCACCAGCACCTCCTGATCGTAATCACGTGCCTTCAGGCCCGCCCGGCCGGTGATCGTGATCTCCGCGGCGGGACCGCGAATCTTGAGATTGCTGGTGCTCGCGTCACTGTTGGCGAAGCGGAAGTCGCCGGTGATCGAATCGAACGCGAAGCCCTTGCCGAGCACGTCACCGAAGTCCAGCGCCATGCGACGCGGCAGATCGGTCACGGAAACCAGCCCGAACAGACGACCGACGCCGGGCTGCACTTCGAGGATCCGGCCCTTGGCCACGTCGACCTTCAGCGTGCCGTCCATGTTCGCCAGCGCAAGCGCTGAAGGGCCACCGGGCCACGTCGCGTCGAGCCGTGCCGACGTGCGCCCGCCCTGCAGGATGCCTGCGAAACCGAGCGCGTCGAACATGCGCGCCACGTCCTCGGAGGCGAAATCCATCGCCAGATGCGTCCTGCTGCGCTTTTCGTCACCGTTCCAGTCACCCGACGCGGTGATCTGTACGTTCTTCGACTGCGCGCGCAGCTGGTCGATGTGCATGCCTTCGTCCGTCGGCCAGGTTTCCAGCCGGGCTTCGCCGAGCTTCGCCTTACCCAGACGCATATCGCTGACCTGCAGATGCATCGGTGGCAGGCTGGACGGCGCGACACCCGCCTCGTTCGCATCGGCCGGCTTCCTGGCGGCAGCGGCATTGTCTTTTGCTTCTTCGGCTTTGGCCGCCGTGGAGGCGACCGTAGCGGCCGCACCCGCGGCGGCCTTGCCCTTCTTCGCGGCGTCCGCGGCATCGTCGGCCGATGGCCACCAGATGCGATCCATCCGCGCCGTGATACCGCGGCGCCGCATTTCTTCGTTAGGTACGGTCATCTGGCCGGCGAGGGCCTCACTCTCGACCTTGAGCGACAGCGCCTGCGGACCGGGATTGGCGACGATATGCATGTCGGCGAAATGCTGGCCGAAAACCTCGGCATCATCGGTAACCAGGTCGAGCGAACTCAGTCCCGGCCCTGTCCCGCCCGTCGACAGGCCCACGACGTACTGCACCCATCCGGATACGTCGAGCTTCGCGGCATGTCCACCGATGAGGTAACCCTGTGCAGGCAGGGCGGCCGGCACACTGGTGCCGAGATTGAAGGCGGCGGCGATGGGAACCTTGTCGGTGGGCAGACGCAGGCGCCCACGCACGACGTCGCCGATGGCGACATCGAGACGCGCACCGTCGACCGGCAGACCGACGCGCACCGATAGCGGCTGGGGCACGCTGGCGGCTTTCTTCACCGGCGTCGGCATCAGCAGCTCGACGCCGCGCAGGTCGGAGTCGACCGTCAGGGTCTGCGCGGTGGCATCCCCCTGCCCTGTCTTGCTGAGGTCGAAACCGACACGGAACGTGCCGCGGCCCCTGGCGATGTCCGCCAACCATTTGAGGTTTTCGTACTGGCCTACCAGTTCGTCCATCGTGAACGCGCCGGTGACCGTCGCGTCGACGATCTTCGCCGGATCGCCGGTGCCGCCCGCGATGGCGAGGTCGAGGTTCGCGGGCTGGCCGCGGAACAGCGTCTTCAGACCCTGCGCCGTGAACCCCTTACCGTCGAAGCTCATGGGGCCGGTGATTTTATCCAGGCGCAGCTTCCACGCGTCGGCGACGAGATCCGCATCCTTGATGGTCGCCCTGCCGTCGAGGGTGAAGTCCTTCGTATCCTTCAGCGGCAACAGCAGGTTGAATCCGAATTCACCGGTGCCACCGAGTTTCATCTTGTCCAGCGTTTCGCGGCTGCTGGTGCCGACCGGGCTGTTCTTCACGAAATCGAGGTAGCTGCCACCTGTCCCGGCGCCGCTCAGCTTCAGATCGAGCACGCCCTCACCGAAGTCGGCGATCACCGCCGATGCCGCGCTGATGGCATTGCCGAGCGAATGGCCTTCCGTGGCGTCGATCGACATGCCGTTGTCGACAAAGCTCGCGACCGCGGAAATGCCTTCGGCACGTGGCCAGCCCGTGCCGTAGTCGAGCACGGTGTCGTCGATGACGGCGCGACCTTCGAAGCGCCCCTCGTGGTTCCTGAACGGAAACTCGCGCAGGTTGCCGCGAATGAGGGCCGAGCCGCTTTCGATACGCCCGGAAACGATCGCGCGGTTGAGCCAGTTCTGCGAGCCTTCCGACATCGAGTGAATCGGCCAGAACAGCTTCGCCGCGGCCACGTCGCCTTCGCCCAGCGCGACGTACATATCCATGAAAGGCCCCGTGTCGGCGGCGGGCAGAACGAATTCCCCCCGCGCCTGACCGCCGAAGCCTTCGCCGCGAAAATCGAGCGGATCGACACCGATGTGCCAGTCGCCCTCGTCCTTGTACACGGCGATGTCGCCGCCCAGTGACTTCATGACGAAGGGCTTGCGGAAGATGCCGGTGGCGTCGATCGTCGTCGTCTGCGTCGGGAGGCTGAGCGACATCGCCTCGGCGTCGCCAAGCACTTCGCCCTTGAGCGATGCGATGCCGGGCAGCGTACCGCTCGCGTCGATGCCCAGTCCGGAGAAGCCGGCGCGGACGAATTCGATACCGTCGATGGAATTCCAGTCGGCACGCAGGTCGTCGAAGCGACCGCGCGGGTGCCCTTCGCCGAGCCATCGGGCGAGCGAGGGCGACATCTGCGGAAGGATCCCCGCCCACGGCAGCAGCGGCGCGAGATCGACACGGCGCCCCGCCAGGGTGCCATCCGTCCGGTCGCCGACCGTGTTCAGCAGCAGCGCGAGATCGCCACCGTCACGCCCCGCCCAGTCCACGCGCTGACCGTTGGCGGTGCGATGCAGGCTGACGATACCGTGCAGGCCTGCCGTGGTTACCGTTCGCGCGGGCCCACGTACCGCGAGACCATCGAGATCGATACGCGACGTCATGCGCACGACCCTGGCGTCGCGCCAGTCCAGCCAGGTCTCGATATTTCCTTTGCCGCCGGCGAGTGCGTAGCCACCGGCCTCGAAGTCGCCGGTGAGCGCGGCAAAATCCACGTCCGCGCCCTTCACATACACCCGGCCATGCGAACCATCGGCGGCGAACCGCCCCGCGGCCGTGAGCACCGTGCTGACGTTTTCACGGCGCAGGGTGCCGCCGATGCGCAACGCGTTGTCCTCAAGACTGACACGCAGCTGATCGGCGATCAGCCCGTAGTGTCGTTTCGTGGTCTCGTCGTTGATGTCGAGGCGCAGGTTGCTGAGCCACAGGTCCGCTGAAAGGTTATCCAGCGAGACTTTCTGCGTGCCGCCGCCGGTGGCGAAACCGTCGATGCTCCAGCGACCGTCGGGCGCACGGCGCAGCCCCAGTCGCAGATCGCGGAGCCGCAGGTTGATCAGGTGACGCGACGGAAGGATGAAGGCACCGAAATCGAGTTTGACCGCCGCCTGGGGCAGACGCAGCGGTTCACCGCCGTCGGTGGGCGACACAGTCACGTCGCGCATCACGAACAACGGCCCGGAAGGTCGCCAGAATCCTTCCAGGGACGCGAAGTGAACCGGCCTGTGCAAGGCGTCGCTCAGCATCGCCGCGACACGATCGGGATACCGCGCCGCCAGCGGCAGCAACAGCTGGCCAAGCGCCATGATCAGCGCGAGCACGACCAGCACGCTCGCGACCAGACCCAGAAGGAAGAACCGCAGGCGTCTCAGGCGATGGCGCCAGCCGGCACTCACCGGCCGACGTTCCGGCGACGATCGCCGGGCTTAAAGAAGAACGACATCGAACTGTTCCTGCGAATAGTGTTCTTCCGCCTGGAAGCGGATGCTCTTGGCGATGAATTCCTCGAGCTCGGCCACCGCCGCCGATTCTTCTTCGAGAATGCGGCCGACGACTTTCGGGCTGGCCATGACGAGCAGTTTCTGCGCATTGAACTGGCGCACGGCGCGGGTGATCTCGCGGAAAATCTCGTAGATCACGGTCTCGGCCGTCTTCAGCGTACCGCGGCCGCTGCATGCGGGGCATGGTTCGCACAGCTGCCGCTCCAGGCTTTCCGTGGTGCGCTTGCGGGTCATCTCGACCAGACCCAGCGCCGACATCGGATAGACCGTGGTCTTGGCGTGGTCTTTGACCAGGCCCTTTTCGAGCATGCGCAGCACCTGCCGCTTGTGCTCGTCGTCGATCATGTCGATGAAGTCGATGATGATGATGCCGCCAAGATTGCGCAGGCGCAGCTGGCGCGAGGCCGCCTGCGCCGCCTCGAGATTGGTGCGGTACACCGTTTCCTCGAGGTTGCGGCTGCCGAGGTAGCCGCCCGTATTGACGTCGATGGTGGTCATCGCTTCGGTCTGGTCGACGATCAGGTAACCGCCGGATTTCAGCGGGACTTCCTTGCGCAGCGCGCGCTGGATCTCGTCCTCCACGCCGTAGAGATCGAAGATGGGACGCTCGCCCGCATAGTGCTCGATGCGGTCGGACAGCACCGGCATGAACTTGGCCACGAATTTGACGGTTTTCTCGTAGGTTTCGCGTGAATCGACGCGTACCTTCTCGATGCCGTCGTTGAGCGAGTCGCGCAGTGAGCGCAGCGGCAGCGAGAGTTCCTCGTAGACGCGCTCGCCGACCTTCGCCTTCTGAATGTTCTCCTGCACGACGCGCCAGACCTTGCTGAGGTAGGTCACGTCGAACGCCAGCGATTCTTCCGACTGGCCTTCCGCATTCGTCCGCACGATGTAACCGAGGTGGTTCTCGCCAATCAGCGGAAGGATGATGTCCTTCAGCCGCTGGCGCTCGGTTTCTTCCTCGATGCGCACGGATACGCCCAGCGTGCGTGAATGGGGCAGCAGCACAAGATAACGCGACGGGATGGAGAGATGCGTGGACAGCCGCGCGCCCTTGCTGCCGATCGGATCCTTGACCACCTGAACGACGATTTCCTGGCCTTCGTGCACCAGTTCGCTGATCGGCGGCACCGGACCGTGGCCGTTGGACTTGCCTTCGGTGGCATCGGTCGGCGGCAGCGACGGACGGACGATGTCGGAAGCATGCAGGAACGCCGCGCGCTCCAGCCCGATCTCGACGAACACCGCCTGCATGCCGGGCATGACGCGCTGCACCCGGCCCTTGTAGACGTTGCCCACATAGCCGCGCTTGGTCGCACGTTCGACGTGGACTTCCTGCAACATGCCGTTTTCGACAACGGCCACGCGCGTCTCACGCGGCGTGACATTAATCAGGATTTCCTCGCTCACCGCGCGCCCTTTTCCTTGAGTCATCGTGCTTTATAGCCCGCGCGTCCCGCGCCTGTCACGGTCCGCGAAGCAGTCGGGACGTTTCGAACAAAGGCAAGCCCATGACGCCCGTGTAGCTTCCGGAAAGATGTTCCACGAAAGCGGCCGCACGTCCCTGGATGGCATACGCGCCGGCTTTGCCGAAGCACTCGCCCGTATCGATGTAGGACGCGATGTCGGCCTCCGGGAGCGCCGCGAAGCGCACCGTCGATACCGACACCACCCGACGCTCGCCGACAGCCTCTACGAGCCACACGGCGGACACCACACGGTGCTCGGTACCCGAAAGCCGCCTCAGCATGTCGGCCGCGTCGGCCGCATCGCGGGGCTTGCCGAAGACGTCGTCACCGAGCACCACCTCGGTGTCGGCGCCCAGGACACGGGCGCCCGCCTCCGCGGCCACCCGCGCGAAACCGGCACGGGCCTTGTCCAGTGCGACGCGGGAGACGTAATCGTCGGGCGATTCGCCGGACTGACGGATTTCTTCGACATCGACGTCGAGGGTGCGGTGGGATTCGCCGATCTGCGCGAGAAGTTCCCGACGGCGCGGGGATTGCGAAGCCAGGTACAGCACGGCGGTTCCTTCAGGCCCGGTGGTATGGGTGACCGGCCACGAGCGTGGTCGCGCGGTAGAGCTGCTCCGCGAGCACGAGGCGGACGAGCATGTGCGGCAGCGTCAGCGGGCCGAGCGACCAGCGCTGGTCGGCCCGTGCCAGCACATCGGGCGCGTGGCCGTCGGGACCGCCGATCAGGAAGGCCAGATCGCGACCGCCCATGCGCCATTGTTCGAGCTGCCGGGCGAGGTCTTCGCTGGACCACGTCCTGCCCCGGCCATCGAGTGCGACGACGTGGATGTCGCGCGGCAGTGCCGCGAGGATCGCCGCGCCTTCGTCGAGCGTGGCACGCACGTCATCGCGACCCTTGCCACGCGTGCCGGGTTTGATCTCGGTCAGATCCAGGGGCAGCTCGTGGGAGAGCCGCTTGCGGTATTCGGCGAAGCCCTCCGCCACCCAGGCCGGCATGCGCTCGCCGACGGCGATGAGGCGGGCCCGCACGACGGACTCAGGCGTGGTGCGAGGCTTCGTAGCCGTCGTCGCCGACGGTCCACAGGCGCTCGAGGCCGTAGAACTCGCGGATACGCGGCATCATGACGTGGACGATGATGTCGCCCAGGTCGACGAGGACCCACTCGGCCTCGGTCTGGCCTTCGACGCCCAGCGGCATGACGCCCGCTTCCTTGGCGAACTTGATGACTTCGTCGGCGATCGACTTGACGTGACGGGCCGAGGTGCCCGACGCGATGAACAGGATGTCGGCGATGGAGGTCTTGCCACGGACGTCGATTTCGCGGACGTCCTTGGCCTTGAGGTCTTCCAGGGCCGCGACCACGCGCTGGCGGAGGTGCTCGTTGCTGACGGTGGACTTGGCCTTACGGGATGCGGACGAACTCAAGATGCGAAAACCTCGTACGGCGGAATGCCGGCGCTGGGGCGGAGTATACCTCCGCCGGGCACGGGGCGCGTCAAATGCCTTGGCAGCTAAAGCAGCGCCGGCGGGGCCCAGCTGGCGGGCGATCAGCGCCCGAGGGCTCGGTAAGGTGCCAGCAACGCGTCTTCGGCAAAACACTCCGACGGCATCAGAAAGCGCGGTTCGTTCCCGCCCGCGAACGACTCCCGGATCGCCGTCGCGGCGATATCCAGCGGCGTGATGGCGATATCGAGCACCCGTCCCGCGGGCCCATGCGGCCGCGGAGCGCGGCGATCGGCGATGAACGCCGAAAGTTCGGCCGACGGCTCATGCGTGACGCCCGGCCGGTTGAGCACCCCGACATGCGCCAGCGTGAACAACTCGCGCCAGAGGTGCCACGACGCCAGACCGGCGAAGGCGTCGGCGCCGACGAGCAACACCAGCGGACGATCCGGGCCGATCTCCGCGCGCAGCGACGCCAGGGTGTCCACGCTGTACGAGGGACCGTCCCGGTCGAGTTCGCGGGTATCGATGCGCAGCCGGTCCTGACCGGAAAGCGCTGCCCGCAACAGCGCCACCCGGCCGGCCGCATCCGCGACCGGCGGCGGACGGTGCGGCGGCGTGCGGGCCGGCACGAGACGAACCTCGGCATCCAGGGCTTCGGCGGCCTCCCAGGCGGCACGCAGGTGACCGTTATGGATCGGGTCGAACGTGCCGCCAAGAATGGCGAGCGGTCGCGCCTCGCTCATGCGAACGCCACCGCGGCGCGCGGCTCGGCGATGGCCGCGATGAGCCGCTCGGCCTCGAGCCAGGGATTGCCCTGCTCGCGACCCTTGGCCATGCGGTCGATCCGCGCGGCACGGGCAAGGCAGGCCATCCAGTGCTCGCGCGGCGCACGACGCAGCGCCTTGCGGAACAGTTGTTCGCGCGCGGGCCACAGGCGCTCGACCTTGGCCTGCGCCGCGAAATCGCGGGCATTGGCCAGACGGAGCGCCAGCTGCAGCTGGTTGACGATCCAGCCCATCAGCGCGATCAGCTCGTCGCCCTCGGCATGCAGGCCGGCGAGAATGCGCAGCGCGCGCCCGCCCTCGCCCGCGAACGCCGAATCGGTGAGCTTGAAGGCATCGAAACGAGCGCTGTCCGCGACCATACTTTCCAGCGCGGCGGCGTCGAGACGCTGATCGCCGGCGAGGACGACCAGCTTGTCGATCTCCTGGGCGGCGGCGAGCAGATTTCCCTCGACACGCTCGGCAAGCAGCGCGACGGCGTCAGGACTGGCCTTGACCCCCCGCGAGGCAAGACGATGACCCACCCATTGCACCCATTCGTTCGGCCGGGGCGCATTGAAGATCACCTGGATGCCGGCCTGGTCCACGTTTTTCGTCCAGACCGCCTCGTGCTTGGTGCTCCACTCGGTAGCCGTGATGAGCAGCGTCGTATCCGGCGGCGGATGGCCCGCGAATTCGCTGATCGCCGCACTGCCGTCCTTGCCCGCGCGGCCGCCGGCCAGACGCAGGTCAAGCAGACGCTGCGTAGCGAACAGGGACAGACCCGCGGACGAGCGGGCCAGATCGTCCCAGTCGAAACGGCTGTCCGCTTCCAGGACTTCGCGCTCGCTGTAGCCCAGCCTGCGCGCCATCGCGCGCACGGCATCGGCCGCCTCGAGGACGAGAAGCTCTTCGCCGGCGAGCAGGTAGACCGGAGCCATCCGGTCGCCTGCAAGATGTTTCTGCCACTGGGCCGGGTTGAACGGCACGTCGCTACCCGGTCAGTTCGACGATGCGGGCGCGGCCGGCGCACCCGCGGCTGCCGCCGCCGGATGCACGGTGGCCGCTTCAAGCCGGAACAGGATGGCCTGGACCATGTCGCCGATCAGGCTGCGCTGCAGTTCTTCGGTCTGGCTGGCGGTACCGATCGTATTGGTGGCGTCGTAGCTGAATTCACGGGACATATCGACACCCTGCGGCGCGATGATGACCGTGCCGTCGCCCGCCTTCGCATTGAAGTCGACGTGGTAACGGACGGCGTATTCCGTGACACGCGCGGTGCCGCTGACAGTGAGCGAATCCGTGCGGAAGTTGTTCGACGTGATGGCCAGCTCGGCCGCGTCGATCGCCGCATGGTCGACCACAGTGACGTCGGCGTTCGACAGGGCGCGGGACAGTTCGCGCTCGAGTCGGCCGCCACCGGCCACCGTCAGGTGGATCTTCTGCATGCCGGGCGGCAGCGCCGCGGACTGTCGCAGGTGGAAACCGCAGGCACTGAGCGGTCCCACGATGGCGACAAGGGCGGCGACACGAAGCAAGCGAAGCGGGTTCGGGCTCATGATTATCCTGCGACGATGTTGACGATCTTGCCGGGCACGACGATCACCTTGCGCACGGTCTGCCCTTCCAGCAACCGCGCCACGGCGGGCTCGGCGCGGGCCATGGTCTCGGCCTCATCCTTCGAGGCCGAAGCCGGCACCGCGATGGTAGCGCGAAGTTTGCCGTTGACCTGCACCGCGTAGGTCAGGGAGTCGCGGACCAGGGCGGCCGGGTCGACGGCGGGCCAGCCCGCGTCCTCGACCAGGGTCTCGCCGTGACCCAGCACCTGCCACAGCGCATGCGACAGATGCGGGGTGAACGGGTTGATCAGCTGGACGATGGCCGTGAAGGCCTCCTGGCGCAGCGCGCGACCGGCGACACTGGCATCGTCGAACTTGCTCAGGGCGTTCAGCAGCTCCATCAGCGCGGCGATCGCCGTGTTGAAGGACTGGCGACGGGCGATGTCGTCGGTGACTTTCTGGATCGTTTCGTGCAGCTGACGACGGACGGTCTTGCGCACCGACTCGCCGGCCGGGTTATCGCCCTGATCGCCAGCAGCGGCCTCGGCGTGAGCCGAGACGTCCCGCCACAGGCGGCGCAGGAAGCGCGCCATACCTTCCACGCCCGCCTCGTTCCACTCCAGCGACTGGTCCGGCGGCGCGGCGAACATCGAGAACAGACGCACCGTATCGGCGCCGTACTTCTCCACCATCGACTGCGGATCGACACCGTTGTTCTTCGACTTGGCCATCTTCTCGATGCCGCCGATCTCCACCGGCTCGCCATCGGTGCGCAGGATCGCGCCCACGATGCGCGCGCGCTCGTCGCGCTGCACGTCCACATCCGCCGGGTTGAACCAGGTCAGGCGACCGTCGTCCGCCTTGCGGAAGTAGGTTTCGGCGATGACCATGCCCTGGCAGAGCAGGTTGGTGGCCGGCTCGTCGCTGTTCACCAGGCCCTCGTCACGCATGAGCTTGTGGTAGAAGCGGAAATACAGCAGATGCAGGATCGCGTGCTCGATGCCGCCGATGTACTGGTCGACCGGCATCCAGTAATTGACGCGTTCGTCGACCATGGCGTCGGCACCCGGGCTGGTGTATCGCGCCGGATACCAGCTGGATTCCATGAAGGTATCGAACGTATCCGTCTCGCGCTCGGCCGGACCGCCGCAGTTCGGGCAGGTGGTCTTGCGCCATTCCGGGTCCGCCTTGATCGGCGACTGCACGCCGGAGAACGCGACGTCCTCGGGCAGCACCACGGGCAACTGATCCTCGGGGACCGGCACGGCGTCGCAGTTCGGGCAGTAGATCACCGGGATCGGGCAACCCCAGTAGCGCTGGCGGCTGACGCCCCAGTCGCGGATGCGCCAGTTGACCCGGCGCTCGCCACGACCCGCCGCAGCCAGCTTCGCCGAGATGGCTTCGAACGCTTCCCTGAATTCCAGGCCGTCGAACTCGCCCGAGTTGATCAGCGTGCCGTAATCCGTATAGGCGCCGGCCGTCTGGATGTTGGTTTCGAAGGTCTTGATCGTCTCGACCGCGGCCGAGGACTGGTAAGCGTCCGACGAACCGCCGTCCAGTGCGTTCTGCACGGTGTCGGTGCCGTCGGCGGCGAGGTCGCGCCTGAGCTCGGCGACGGCGTCGACGACGCCACGATCCACGACGACCATCTTGATCGGCAGCGAATATTTCTGGGCGAACTCCCAGTCGCGCTCGTCGTGACCGGGCACGGCCATCACGGCGCCGGTGCCGTAGCCCATCAGAACGAAGTTGGCGACCCACACGGGCACCTTCTCGCCCGTGAGCGGATGCGTGGCATCGATGCCCGTGTAGTAGCCGCGCTTTTCCTGTGTTTCCAGCTCGGCCTCGGACACGCCGCCGGCCTTGCAGCTTTCGATGAATTCGGCGAGGCCGGAATTGCCCTCGGCGGCGCGCGTGGCGATCGCGTGCTCGGCGGCCACCGCCAGGTACGAGACGCCCATGAGGGTATCCGGACGCGTGGTGAACACCGTCAGCGGCTCAGCCTGACCGTCGACGTCGAAGGTGATTTCCAGGCCTTCGGAGCGACCCAGCCAGTTGCGCTGCATCGTCTTGACCGCGTCGGGCCAGCCCGGCAGCGTGTCCAGGCCGTCCAGCAGCTCCTGCGCGTAAGCGGTGATCTTCAGGAACCACTGGGGGATCTCCCGTTTCTCGACCACGGCGCCCGAGCGCCAGCCCTTGCCGTCGATGACCTGCTCGTTGGCAAGCACGGTCTGGTCGACCGGGTCCCAGTTGACGACGCTGTTCTTGCGATACACCAGGCCTTTCTTCATCAGCCGGGTGAACATCTGCTGTTCCCAGCGGTAGTACTCCGGACGGCAGGTGGTGACCTCGCGGGTCCAGTCGTACGCGAAGCCCATGCGTTTGAGCTGCTCGCGCATGTGATCGATGTTCTTGTACGTCCACTTCGCCGGCGCGGTGTTGTTCTTGATCGCGGCGTTTTCAGCGGGCAGACCGAAAGCATCCCAGCCCATGGGCTGGAGCACGTTCTTGCCCTGCTGGCGCTGGAAACGGCTGATCACGTCGCCGATCGTGTAATTGCGGACATGGCCCATGTGCAGCGCGCCGGAGGGGTACGGCAGCATCGAGAGGCAGTAGAACTTCGGCTTGCCGGCGTCTTCGACGACTTCGAAGGCACGCGTTTCATTCCAGAAGTGCTGGGCGGCGGTCTCGACGGCGGCCGGCGTATAACCGCCCTGCTCGCGCGTGCCCTGGTCTTGGGTGTCCTGCATGGTGTTCGGTACCGGTCGGATGCTCAGGTGGCCGCACGAAAAAGCGCGGCGCTCAATCGCGGGAGACTAGCTTACGGGGGGTGTTCAAGGCAAAAGCGCCTGGTGCGTCGGGACTGAGGCAAGGGGGGGCGTGGGCTGCCATTCCTGTCGCTAAGTCCTCCTACGGCCTTCGCCTTCGTGCGGAAGCGCTCCAGGAACGGCAGCCCACGCCCCCTTCCGGCGCTACAGCAGGTTGCGAGGCGAGCAAGGCACGATGGGTGCCTCGCCCGGCGGCGACGAGCGCGGCTCCGGCCTGAGGTCGTCGCAATCCCAGAGCGCATGAGGGCCCTGCGCCCGTCAGCTTTTCGACACGAAACGACACCGGTCGGAGGGTGCCGCCGGGTGTCGTTCTCGGAGCGCTTCCGCACGTAGGCGAAGGCCGGAGGAGGACTTAGCGACGAGAATGGCACCCGGCGGCGCCCATGCCTCGACGCGCTGTGCGTCAAGCCCGACGGCGCAGCCGAGGCTAACCGCCCCCGTTACTGGCAAGCCCCCGCCTGCCCCGCCGCCACGGCCCTGACGGCCGCCGCGACCTGGTCGGCGGCCTTGGCCAGCGCGCGCTGGTGAGCGTCGACCAGGCTGTCGTAGGTGCTGCCGGCCGGCTCGCTGACGCGGGAAGCGCACGTGCTGGCGGCATCGGCGGCGCGGACCGACCAGCTGGCCTCGAGGGTGGCATTGCCGCCCACCTCCGAATCGAAACGACGGACATCGAACTGCACGCGGACGACCTTGCTGTCCTTGGCGCGCGGCAGCCCATGGACATCATGGGTACCGAGGCGCGTCGACAGGTCGGCCGCGAGGGCACCGCGGATTTCGTCGCCCAGTGGCGACGCCCAGCGTTCGCCGTCGAGCACGGCGATGCCGCTGGCACCCTGACGGAGCACCAGGGCCGGCTGGTCGACCTGCGGCGGGACGGCCACCGCCTGTACGTCGATGACGAACGGGGCGGCGGCGGACGCCAGCGCCGCGGACGGCGGGATCAGCGTATGGAAATGCGTGGGCGCCGAAGAGCACGCGGCGAGCGTGCCCAGCAGGGTGACGGCGGTGGCGAGGCGGAATGTGCGGATCATGGCTGTACGTCCTTGCCCTGCTTCGGAGTCGACGGGAGGATGACCTTCGGCGGCGCATCGGCACCGCGTCCGCGCAGCAGCGCTTCCGGGTGACGGCCGAGGTAGTCGGTGAGGGCGCCCACGGAACGTACCGTGCGCTGCAACTCCTCGAGCGTATTGGCGATGTTCTGCTGCAGCGGCGAGTCTTCGGACAGCGCGTCGTTGGCCGTGCCGACCGTCTTGTTCACACCCTGCAGGGTCTTCTTCGCCTCGGGCAACAGTTCGCCGTTTACCTGCTTCAGCGTGCCGTGCAGCTCCTGCAGGCTGCCGTCGAGATTCTTGCCGATCGAGTCGAACGGGATCTTCTCGACCTTGTCGACGATGCTGGATATCTGCTCCTGCAGGTGATCGAAATCGCCCGCCATCGTGGGTACTTCGAGCGGCTTGGTGCTTTCGTTGAACGCGACCTTCGGCGCCTTCTTGTCGAAGTCGATCGCGATATAGAGCTGGCCGGTGAGCAGGTTGCCGGTGCGTGCCTGCGCACGCAGCCCGTGGTCGACCATGCCGTGCAGGATGCGCGGCATCTGCTGCTCCTCGTTGCCGCCCACCGCCGCGCGGAGTTTCTCGTCGGCCTTGCCGAGGCGCTGCGGGTATACCAGGGCACCCACGACCACCGGGAAGGTCTTGTTGACCGGGTCGTAGTCGAGATTGACCGACACCACGCGGCCGACCTTCACCCCGAGGAATTCTACCGGCGCATCCGGTGCGAGGCCACGCAGGGAGTGCTGGAAGGTCATCCGGATGTAGAGCGGCTTGCCATCGGGCGGCGCCAGCGCGGTCTGCTGGTCGTTGAAGAGGGTGAACTCGGCCATCTCGTCGGCCGGCGTCTCGTCGTGCGGACCCGGTGCGGACTGGAAGGCCACGCCACCCGCTATCACCGTGGCGATCGACTGCGTGTTGAGTTTGAGCCCGTCGGCGCCGAGCGACACGTCGACACCGCTGGCGTTCCAGAAACGGGCATCCTTGCTGACGAAGCGATCGTTGGGACCGTCGATGAACAACTGCAGGGAAACGCCCTTACCGTCCTTGTCGAGCTCATAGGAAACGATGCGGCCGACCTGGATGCGGCGGTAATAGACAGGCGAACCGATGTCCAGCGAGCCCAGATCCGAGGAATGAAGCACGAAGCGACGGCCTGGCGCGCCGTGGGTCACGGCGGGCGGCGTTTCGAGGCCGGTGAAATCGGCCTGGTCTTCCTCTGAGTCGCCCGCGTCGGCGCCGATGAACGCGCCGGAAAGCAGCGTGTCGATGCCCGACACGCCGCTGGCCCCGATACGCGGACGCACGACCCAGTAGCGGGTGCCCTTGGTCGCGAAGGCCTTCGCATCCTTCTCGAGGTCGATTACGACCGAGATATGCGTGCGGTCCTTCGACAGGCGCATCGTCGTGACCTTACCGATCACCACGTTCTTGTACTTGACCTGTGTCTTGCCCGCTTCGATGCCTTCGGCGGTCAGAAAGGTCACGGTGATCTGCGGGCCGGCGGACAGCGCGTGGCTGACCAGCAGCGAGATACCGACCAGGGCGGCCACGATCGGCACCAGCCAGATGAGCGAGAAGCCCAGCTTGGACTTGCGCACCTCCGGCTGCGGAAGTTCGTCGGGAGACGGCGTGTTTCCCTCGTGGGTGTCGCTCATTGCGATTTCCTTTTGTCCCAGATCAACCTGGGATCGAAACTCATGGCCGCCAGCATCGTCAGCACGACGACGATGCCGAAATACACCACGCCGGGCAGGGGTTCGACGCGGCTCAGTATCTTGAAATGCACCAGCGCGGACAGGATCGCGACGACGAAGACGTCGAGCATCGACCAGTACCCGATCAGCTCGACGAAGCGATACAGCTTCGACCGCTGGCGGGCCACCATGTCGCTCGATCGCTGAACCGAGACGAGCAGGTAGCCCATGATGATGAACTTGAGCATGGGGACGATGATGCTCGCCGTGAAGACGATGACCGCCAGGCCCGGCGACCCGGCCCGCCACAGCTCGATGATGCCACTGAGGATGGTGTTGTCGTCCTTCGAGGACAGGCTCTGCGTGCGCATGATCGGGAAGATGTTGGCCGGGATGTAGAACATCGCGGCGGCCAGCAGCAGGGCCCATGACCGGGAGACGCTGGCGTGTTTACGACCGTGCAACGGGCTGCCGCAACGAGGGCAATGGGCGTGCTTGTCGTCGGTATAGGCGGTGACCAGTCGGCAGACGTGGCAGGACATGATGCCCATGTCCACGGCCCGGGGTGGCGCGTTCATGCGTTGGCGTCCTTCGTGACATCCCACAGGTGGCGCGGATCGTGGGTGGAGAAGACCGTGATCAGCAGCGTAAGGAAGCCAAACGCCCAGATACCCGGCCCCGTGACCACGTCGAAATAGGTGTGAGCCTTGACCACGGCGACCAGTGTGCCGAGCATGAAGACCTCGATCATGCTCCAGGGCTTGACCCGGACCAGCGACGACATGGCCCGGGAGAACCCCGGCGCCCGCCGACCGTCGCGGGCGAAGAACAGCACCCAGCCGAAGATCATGATCTGGGCCAGCGGGAAGAAGAACAGGGTCAGCGCCGTCAGCACCGCGACGATCTGCGCCCCGTCCTGCCACATGGCGATCACCGCGCCCCATAAGGTGGTCGCGGCGGTCATCCCCGAAAGACCCAGGGTAACGATCGGTGACACGTTGGCGATGACGAAAACGATAAGGGAGGCGACGATCAGGGCGAACTGGCCATCCACGCTCAGCCACTGATGGCGATCGAGCACGGCCCCGCAGACGACGCAGTCGGAAACCTGTCCACGGGCCAGCGGACGCTTCCGGTAAACGGAGTCGCAATGCTCGCAGATGATGAGGTCCTGACCCTTACGCATGCCAACCCGGCGGTTCCGGGCCGGCTGGCCCACCGGCGTATGATCGCAAATCCGCGTAAACGGCGCATGACGAGCGCCCTAGGTCTGATCCTAAAAGCGCGTGCGACCTTGATATGCTCCCGCCCTTCCCCGATCTTGGGGGCATCGACATACCGTCCCAGGAGTTAGCCCGTGAGCAGTGCCCCGACCCGCAGTGAACACGTCTTCGACGCGACCACCGCCGGTTTCGAGACCGACGTCATCCAGGCCTCGCTCGAAACGCCGATCCTCGTGGACCTCTGGGCCGAATGGTGCGGCCCCTGCAAGTCGCTGGGCCCGATCCTCGAAAAGCTGGCGGGCGAGTTCAACGGCGCTTTCCGCCTGGCCAAGATCGACGTGGACGCCGAGCAGCAGCTGGCCGCCATGTTCGGCGTGCGCAGCATCCCCACGGTGATCCTCATCAGCGGCGGGCAGGTCGTCGACGGTTTCGCCGGCGCGCTGCCGGAAGGCCAGATTCGCGAATTCCTGACCAAGCACGGCGTCCAGCCGGCGGAAGCCGCCAATGACGACGTCGCCGCGGACGTGGCCCCGCCGGAAACCGCCGAGGACGCGATCAACCGCCTGCAGCAGGCGATCGCCGCCGAGCCCGACCGCGCGGAGCTGAAGCTCGATCTCGCGCTGGCCCTGATGCGGGCCGGTCAGGTGCACCCGGCACAGGCGGAGCTCGATGCCCTGCCCGCCAACCTCGCCACCGATGCCCGGGCCGTCCGCCTGCGCAGCCAGCTCGAGCTGGCTCGTGCGCTCGAGGGCGCCCCGCCGCTCGAGGCCCTGCGCGAGCGCGTGCAGACCAACGACAACGACTGGGAAGCCCGCGACCTGCTCGGCGTGCGTCTGCTGATCGAAGGCGATAGTGCTGCTGGCCTCGACCAGTTCCTCGACATCCTCAAGCGCCAGCGCGACTGGCAGGACGGCCAGGCAAAGAAGCGCCTGCTCGCCGCCTTCGCCACCCTCGACGACGCGGCGCTGGTCAGCGTCTACCGGCGGAAGATGGCGTCGCTGGTCTTCTGATCGACACCCGCGCGGCATTCGCCGCGCGCTTCACGCCAATTGCGCTTCGATGGCCGCCTTGTCGATCACCGACCAGACGTCGACGATTCGGCCGGCCTCGAATCGATAGAAGACGTTTTCGTTGAAAGCGATTCGCCGACCATCGACCGCGACGCCCATGAACCGGCCCGCGGGCGTCACGTCGAAGCGCAAACGGCAGGCGATATGCGGTGGCTCCGCCATCACGAACGCGATGTCGAACCGCAGGTCGGGGATGTCGCGAACGTCGCGCTCGAGCATCGCCCGGTAGCCCGGCAGGCCGACGCACTCGCCGTTGTAGCGCACGTCGTCATGCACGTGTCGACCGAGTTCGGGCCATGCACGCCGATTGAGGCAGTCGATGTACGCGCGATAGAGGTCGCGAAGCGTGTCGGATTCACTCATGAGCACGATGCCGATGGGAATATCGACCGAGCGTAGCTCAGCGCCGCTTGCGGCGCACGTACAGTTGCTTGCGGACCGTAGCGACCAGCTCGCCCGACGCGGTGCGGATGTCGGTGTCGAACCAGCGCAGGTGCTTCTCACCGTCGGCGGTCATCTCGCGGATCTCATCGAGCAGCGCGTCGTCGACACGGAACTCCGCGAAGACATCTTCCCGACCGGGCGCGACGAAGCGGATTTCGCCGGCCTGGTCCCAGACGATGTATTCGCTCCCCAGCGACTTGAGCACCATGATCATCCAGAACGGATCGGTCATCGAGAACAGGTTGCCGCCAAAGTGTGTGCGCACGTAATTGCGGTTGTACCAGGCAAGCCTGAGCTTCACCCTGACGTAGCGGTAGTCGTCCATCTTCACCACGCGGATGCCGGCGAACAGGAAGGGCGGCCAGGCATTGAAGATGCGGCGCAGGGTCGATGCTTTCATGGCGCCATGCTAGCCGCGGCTGAGCGGTGGGCGAAGTACCCCGTTTAAAACAGGTATGACCTTTGGCACAGGTCGCTCCGGAACGCGGCCCCGACTATCGGGCGACAACGATCTCGTCCGCCAAGGGGAACCCAGAGCCATGCGCCTGCCGCTTCGTCGTGCCACCCTCGCCGCCGCCGTCTTGTCGGCGATGGCTATCTCCGCCGCCGCATCCGCAGCCCCGGCCGTTTCGCCACCCATTCCCGCCGCCGTGGACAAACCTTACGCCGGCAATCTCACGCTCAACGTCGACCTGTCCGACGCCGCGAAGAACATCTTCCGGGTGAAGGAAACCATCCCGGTGACCGCCGGACACGTGGTGCTGCACTACCCGAAGTGGATCCCGGGCGTGCACGGCCCTTCGGGCCCGTTGTCCAACGTCGCCGGCATCCAGGTTACCGCCAACGGCAAGAAGATCCCGTGGCGTCGCGACCTGCAGGAAATGTATGCCTTCCACGTCGACGTACCCGAAGGCACCGACAAGCTCGAGCTTTCGTTCGTTTATCTCGCCCCGGCGACGCCGAACTACGTGCCGCTCTCCTTTAATGAAGTGTCGTTCTATCCGGCCGGCTACTACGCCAGCCAGATCAAGGTCGATCCGAGCGTGACCCTGCCTGCCGGCTGGAAGTACGCATCCGCACTGGAGACCGCGTCTCAGAGCGGCAACACGGTCAGTTTCAAGACCGTGAGCTACGAGAACCTGGTCGACTCGCCGGTCATGAGCGGCAAGTACTTCAACCGGATCGACCTCGCTCCGGGCCAGGAAACGCAGGTGCACCTCGACATCACCGGCGATACCGCCGCGGGCGTCAAGGCCACCGACAAGCAGATCGAAGTACAGCGTAACCTCATCGTGCAGGCCAACAAACTGTTCGGTGCGCACCACTACGGTCATTACGACTTCCTGCTGGTGACCTCGGATCACACAGGCCATTTCGGGCTCGAGCACCACCAGTCCAGCGACGATCGCCTCTTCGCCAACTTCCTCACCGACGCCGACGTCAACGTGGCCGCGGGCACCCTCCTTCCGCACGAGTACATCCATTCGTGGAACGGCAAGTTCCGTCGTCCGGCGGACCTGTGGACGCCGACCTTCGCCGAGCCCATGCAGGACGACCTGCTCTGGGTCTACGAAGGGCTGACCGACTACTGGGCCGGCGTGCTGACCGCCCGCTCGGGCATCTGGACCACCGACCAGTGGCGTGACTCGCTGGCGGGTATCGCCGCCGACATGTCCGCACGCACGGGCCGTTCGTGGCGCTCGCTGCAGGACACGGCCGACGGCATCCCGCTGTCCTCGCGTGGCGGCAGCCCGGGCTGGGGCAATCTGCGTCGCAGCTCGGACTACTATCCGGAAGGCCAGCTGCTCTGGCTGGACGTCGATACGAAGATGCGCGACCTGTCTGGCGGCAAGCACACGCTGGACGAATTCGCGAAGGCCTTCTACGGCATGGACAACGGCAGCTACACGCCGAAAACCTATACGTTCGAGGACGTCGTCTCGACACTCAACGGCATCCAGCCGTTCGACTGGGCGAGCTTCCTGCGCCAGCGCCTCGATTACACGGGCGACACCCTGCCTGAGCACGGCATCGAGGGCGGTGGCTGGAAACTCGTCTACGACGACAAGCCGACCGCGTTCGCGAAGACAGCGGAAAAGATCCGCAATTCGGTCAACCTCGCCTACTCACTCGGCATCGTCGTGAACGACAAAGGCTCGGTCACCGACGCGCAGTGGGACGGCGTGGCCGCGAAGGCCGGTCTCGTGCCGGGCGTGCAGCTGGTCGCGATCAACGGCAAGGATTACTCGGCGCAGGTCCTGAAGGACGCCGTGACCGCGGCGAAGGGCACGAGCACACCGATCGAGTTCCTGATCAAGAGCACCGACGACTACGCCACGATCAAGGTCGATTACCACGAGGGGCTGAAGCATCCGCATCTCGTGCGTGGTGAGGGCAAGGACCTGATCGGCGCGATCGCTACGCCTAAGAAGTAACGAGGCGCGCGGGGAGACATAGGGTCGGAGCGAATGGCGGTGTATGTTCCGCCATTCGCTCTGGCTTTTTTTTGCGCCGCTGGTGGCGTTTTTTAGGGCTCGGCTGTCGCCTTCGCGTTTGGCTTTGTCGCGGCGTGTGGTGTCGCATGGAAGAGCCGGCGGGTGCCACCCTCGCGTCCACGCCTGCGGCGACCCCTCAATGAAAGGCCGCTACCGCGGCCGTGTATCAATGGCCTTCGGCCGGGTCGGGCTCC